>CAYXRK010000004.1:0-1422 GCA_964467615.1 uncultured Nitrospirales bacterium
TGTATTGTGTCACCAACCCCGCGACGGGGACTAGGATGACCACATCGTCGTAGCCCAAGGCAGCCGAGGGCGCCTGCCCTACGTCGCCCTTGATAGGTTCGGCAGGCGAGGGCGCCTGCCCCACATTTCGAATTTCGTATTGCGGCCGCGATTCGCCTGAAGCTGTGTGAGACATCCGCGATTCGCCAAGAGCGGTGTGGGGCAGCCGCCCTCGGCTGCCCGAACTCGCCTCCCCCGTTCGCCCTGAGGGTGTCGAAGGGTGGACGGGGGAGGCGAGTTCGCGAATCCGCGCCAACATCCCCGCATCGCCGCCACACGCGCCCGGAGTCAACGTGATCAACTCGACGCCGCGTTCCTTCGCGAGCGCGCCGAACCGCCGCTCGATGTGGTCCATGCGGCCCTGGTCGAGATCGGTGACGACGACACGGCGCGGGCCGTTCGCGCGTTCGACGGCGCGCTGGACGTGCATCTGGCCCATGGGCCCGCCGCCTCCGATGAACAGCGCGAAACCGCCCGGCCGCAAATCGCTGCGCGCGTTGGTTTGAGCGAGCGCGTCTATGCCGGCCGCTCCGCCGAAGACGCGCACGCCCTCGTAGTGCATGCGGCCGATGTCGAGCGTCACATCGCCGTCGCGCAACGGCCCGCCGAGCAAATAGATGTTGCCGTTCTTTGCCACGCGCGGCGCGACCGCGTTCATCAACTCCGGCGTCGCGTTCCGAATGAGCGCGTCCTGAATCGAGTCGGGTAAAGGCGGAATCGACGTCGAGTTGCCATCGAGTTCGACGCGGGTTGTGGCGTCTTTCGGCGTCATACGATCCAAATTCGCGTAGGACATTTCCACGCAGGCCCACGGTTCGGACAACGCCGACTGGCTGTATCCCGTCGCGGGGCGCACCGGCAGCAGGTAGCAGCCCTCGTCGCCGTCCAGCGCGCGCTCATCCAGGTAGCAATACTGCGCGAGCCCGCCGCGAATCGCGTAGCCGAACGCGTAGCCCTCGCCCTTGTAATAAATGTCCGCCTGCACGATGTAGCGTTCGCCGGGCTTGAAGCGCTCCCGCCAATTCGCGCCTGCCTGCACGATCGTCACCGCGCACTCGTGGCCGAGGACGGTCGGATCGTTGAGCAAGTCTCGCCCGCGCAACCGGGGATGCTCGCCGCCGAGCTTGATGATTTTGATGTCGCTCAGGCAAAGGCCGATGGCGTCCACCCGGAGCAAGACTTCGTTGTCCGCCGGCGGACGAAGCGGCAACTCGGTCGGCGCGCCCCCGCGCCCGACGTTCTCAAATCCTGCCCCATACAACTCCCAAGCGAGATACGTATCGGGCAGCGCATCGACCCCCTTCCGTTTTTCCGTAACTACCGCCATAACCCGTCACCACCCTTTCCAGGAATTTATCGTCATCGTCATCGTCATCGTCATCG
>CAYXRK010000004.1:1522-67893 GCA_964467615.1 uncultured Nitrospirales bacterium
ATCGTCATCGTCATCGTCATCGTCATCGAAATTCTACCGAGGAATTTCCGCGGCGCTCCAAGGCATTCCGAGGCGATTTTCCCGGGATCCGATGGTATCACGAGGCGATTTTCAAGTCGAAAAACGCCCAAATTCTGGGCGTGTATGGGTCCGCTAGTGATTGGAAAATTATTGACAGCCCCCCTACCCCATGCTAGAATCGCCTCGGCGAAAGTGCCGTTTTTCTAAGTGTTTCCGGACAATAGGCGGGCTGAATCATGGCTGGTGACAAGAAGAATCACGACGAAGGCGCGACCCCCATCGAGGACGATTTCGGCTCACTCCCTCAAGACGGCGGCGGCCTCGGTAACCTCCCGCCGCTGAGCGACTTCGATAGCGGCGACGACTCGGGAGGGACCGGAAATCTGCCGCCGCTCGGCAGCCTCGATTCCGACAGCGACGTCAAGTTCAGCAGCCCCGGCGACATGAAATTAAGCACCCCGGGCGGCAGCACGCCTGTAGGCCGTGGGGGTCAGAAAACGCCCGATTTCAGCCTTGGCGCCAGCTTCACCACCCCCGCCGATGACATGGACACCCCCGAACCGGCAGGTGGCTTCGGTTTCCAGGACATCGCGGCAGACAGCGACTTCTCCCCCGAAACCCCCGAAATCGGTCCCGGCCCCGACTCCGACATGGACACACCCATGTTCGACAAGGCTTTTGGTGGCGACAGCGGGGAATTCGGGGCGGTCAGCACGCCCCACGGCGGCTTTTCCACGCCCACCCAGGCCATGTCCACACCCGCTCCCATGTTCGACGCCTCCCCCAGCCCCGCAGGCGGTGACTTCGGATTTGACGACGACGCGTTTGGCGGCGGGGGCATGGGTAAGGGTCGGCCGATGGCGTCTCCCCAGTTCGATGACGTCGGCACGCCTATCCCGGATTTTTCGCCCGATACGGAACTGCCAGCGCAACAGCCAACGGGATCCATGGAAGCACGCGGCAGACGCGGCGGCATGAGCCGATTGGTGGCATCAGTGCTCGTCATCGTGGCGCTGGCAGGCGGAATGATCGCTGGGCCCTTCGTCCCGTACCTGCCCAATCCGAGGATTAAAGTGATTGAGGAAAAGGACCAAGAGATCGCGTCCTTGAAGCAACAGATTCGAAGGGTTACCGAACTCGCGCCATCGACTGGCACTCCGCTGACTCAGGAAGAGGTCGACAAGATGGCTGCCGAAGCCACGCGGCTCAAGGCGGAAATCGAAACGCATACCAATGAATTGGCGAGACTCCTGGATGAATCGCAGAGAAAGCAATCGGAGCTAGCGCTAATTCAGGAGGACATCGACGAAGGCAGCCAATTATTCGTCGAAACCGACGATGCGCTCCAAGCGCTCAAGCAGGAAATCGCGATTACTGAAGCGCGGCACGAAGGGTTGCTGGCGGAAAACGAACGCCTCACCGGGCAAGTCGGCGAATTGGAAGTGGCCGCGGCGCGCGCACAATCGACGCGCGATACGCTTCTGCACAATTTGGATCTGATGATCGTGCAGATCGAGGGCGGCATCGGGTTGACGCCAGCGAAGTATTCGCGCGACGGACGCCTTGCCAAGGCGCGGGAGTTGCGCGACGGAGTGGGTGGCATGAATTGGGTCGATCCCGAAACCCTTGACGGGTACACCGAATTGTATCTGAGCGAAATGCAAATCGGTTCGTCTCGGGAGTATTTCTTCGCGAAGATTCCGATTCATGATCAGCTTGGGAGTGAATTCACGAAGTGGGCCGAATGCCTGATGAACGGAAACTGGAGCGTGTATTTCCGGACGATTGACGGAACGAACGTCGGCAGTTACGAAAACATCTCGACGACAAACGTTCCTGAGTACCGGTTCCGCGAAGATTTGCCAGCGAACACCAAGCTTGAAATTGAAGAACAAATTGTCGCCGCCCGCGTGCCGGACTTCGCGGAGAAGGTGGCGGTGCTTGAGGGCAAGCAAGCCGTGTACGACACCAAAACGGGGCTCCAAAAGACATTCGAATCGCTGTAGTCCACTTACGAATAGTTGTCGCCGCGCGGGGCGCTTCGTCTCGCGCGGTGTTTGTATTTCGCGCGCGACCGAATTGGGCCCGATCGCGTTTTGGAGCACGGGGCGCGCCTATGCTAATGTGTGGGCGTACGGGGGAGTCGCGCCGCATGTTTTTTCGCTTGTCGTCCCTAGGTCTATGTCTTTTCGCCATGCCGTTCTGTGGGGGCTGCGCCACATCGGCGCCGGACGCCACCGGCTTTGCCTTAGTCGAATCCGCCGTCGTTGATGGGGCGTACGTGGACGTCTGGCAGGCGAGCAAGAAGGTGCTCCGGGACGAAGAACTGATCGTATTTACCCGGGACAAACGCGGCCTTTTCGTCGCGTACGATGACCTTGGACGGCACCGTCTCGTGCCGCGCCGCAGACAGTTCTCGGTCGTCGTCGAGGAAGTGTCGGCGACTTCGTCAAAAGTGACGATCGAGACGCTGGATCAGGAATACGGCGTGCGCCTGCTGAAGTACCCCGATTGGCACGACCGCAAGACTACGGAAACGGAACGGGGCTCGGCGATTCTTGAGGCGATCAAAGCGGGGGTGACGAATCCGGCGGGCGAGGCGGAAGCGTCGGAATAAATGAGCATGCCGGGAGTATATTGAGGAGCGGTCGTTGGTCGGTGATGGAATCGGCGAAAAAGCGCGGGGGGGATTTTGACCGCTGACACACGCGTTCTAACTTCGGTGTTATAATGTGTAAGACGGGCTCGGTGGGGCCTGGGAAAGGCGGATTAAGCTGATGCTCTCTTTGATTGAAGTACAGTGTCCACATTGTGGCGCTAAGGGCCAGATCATGGTGCCTCCGGTCGGCTCGATAATTATAGGTCCATGCCCACAGTGCAAGGAATTGGTTGTGGTGTTTTGCGGACAGGTCTTGGCGCTCGAGAAGCAGATCATGGAAAATGGCCCGCTCGAGGAACGGCAGGAACATCTGCTTTCCGTATTGAACGATTTTCTTCGTGACCGCGTGACCAAGTTGATGAGTGACGCGGAAAAAGGGGGAGAAAGCCGTATGAACGACGGATTTGATGCACCGGAAGAAGCTGCGGAGGGCCCAGAAGCGGACAGCGAAAATACCACCGCGTTGCCCGAGGGCTCGATTACTCAAACCGAATTAGATCGATTCTTGGAAGTAGACCTTAAGTTGCTCGACAATAAGGCCTACTTTAAGTCGGTATTCGGCTAGTCGTACGCCGTTTTACTCTGATCGCGATGCCAAAGACGGCCGATGGTCGCCTTTTTTCTTTTGGGTCAGCTTTGACTTGAAGATGCGTACGAGGCATTCTCACGCTGAGGGGTCGTTGTCCTGATGTTTGAACTTTCCGCAGACCCCATTGATCCCGGGCCACTACAAGTCGAGCTTGAAAACTCGGCGGCGGGCGCGTGTGTCACGTTCGAAGGATGGGTGCGTAATGATAACGACGGCCGCGAGGTCACGCTGCTAGAGTACGAGGGTTACGAGGAAGTCGCCACGAAAGAAGGGCGCAAGATCATCGAGGAAGCTAGGTCGAAATTTGACCTCATGGGAACGAGTTGCGTGCATCGGGTCGGGCGGCTGGACATCGGCGATATGGCGGTCTGGGTTGGCGTAACGGCAGGACATCGTGGCGAAGCGTTCGACGGCTGCCGATTCATCATCGAGGAAGTTAAGCACCGGCTGCCGATTTGGAAGAAGGAGCACTACGCTTCCGGCGATTCGGGCTGGGTCAACTGTGAAATCGCCCAGGCCCATGAATAGCGATCTATCAGGCATCGCCCGATTTTCGCAATTGATTCCCGTTGGCTGACCCCCGGGAGACGGTCCGGTGGACATGGATCCGTCCAAAATTGAGCGGCTATTCCGTACGCAACGATTGGGTGTTCTTCGCAAAAAGGGAACGTCGAACGATGAAAATTTCGGACACGCCAACTGCTATACCGCTCCGCAGGCGCAGAGCTCTGGATGTTTTGCCTGGCGCTCTCAATCGCGTTAACGCTCGACTGCAACTACGCTGTTTCGCGACAATTTGCTTTACTGCCGCCGCCACGCTGGGCCAGGTGGTCGGGCCGACCGGCGATGGCAGCGTCATCGTACCGACGGGCCATTCGATCCAGCCGGCGGGAAAGGCGGTGGAGTTTGAGGGGCGTCCGGTGGATATCGCGCTTTCGCCGGACGGCAAGACGCTGTACGGGAAAGATCATCGCGGCTTGTTCGTTGTAGATACCGCGACATGGACGCTCATGCAGGAGTTGCCATTCGCTAACGACACGGGTGGATCCATGCACGGCATCGCCGTATCCACCGATGGCGGCCGGGTGTACGCGACGACGGCGCAGAATCTTCTCTGGGAGGCAAAGGTGGGGCCGGATCGGCGGCTCACTCTCGAGCGAGCGATCGCGCTTCCAGGGCCGGAGAGTGAGGACTCGGCGTCGCACGGGACCGGCATCGCGCTCTCCGAGCTTCGACCACTGGCGCTCGTGTGCCTTTCGCGCAACAACTCGTTGGCCTTGGTGAATCTAAACGACGGACGCAAGGAAGAAGAGATTCTCGTAGGTGTCGCGCCCTACGACGTAGTGATCGATCCGCACGGCCTCACGGTGTACGTGTCGAATTGGGGTGGACGATTTCCAACGGCGGGCGACCGGACGGCGGAATCGTCGGGGACGCCGACGGTGATCGATGAGCGAGGCGTTGCGGCGACGGGCAGCATTTCGATTGTGGACTTGGCCGCGCGGAAGGAAGTCCGGCAGATAGCGGTGGGGTTGCATCCCTCGGACCTGGCGTTGACGAAGGACGGGAAATTCCTCTACGTCGCGTGCGCCAATTCGGACGAGGTGTGCGTCATCGACACGGCGGTCCACGAGGTCATCGAGTCGTTTTCCGTCCGGCCCAATGCGGCGCTGCCGTTCGGAAGCTTACCGAACGCGATTGCTCTCGGGCCACGTGAAGACCGGCTTTACGTGGCGAACGGGGGGAACAACGCGGTCGCCGTTGTCGACGTTGCGCCGGAACGGAGGCGTGCAAGCGTTGTACGGGGGTTTATTCCGGCGGGCTGGTTTCCCGCGGCGCTTACCGCGGACGCTGACCGACTATACGTTGCCAACGCGAAGGGCATCGGTTCGCGGAGCAAACACGCGGGCCAGCGGGGTTGGGACGTGTATTGGCACCGGGGGTCGGTGTCGCAGGTGGCGTATCCGGCAGAGGCCGAACTGGCAAGCTACACCGAAAGCGTCCTTACGAATGCGCGGCTGCCGCAGGCGCTGCGCGCATGGGAGCGCTCGAACGAAACGCGCAAGGCAGTGGCGGTGCCCGCCGCACTGGGTGAGCCGTCCGTTTTCGAGCATGTAATCTATGTCGTGAAAGAAAACCGGACCTACGATCAGGTCTTCGGCGATCTGCCGCAAGGGAATGGCGACCCGGAGTTGTGCATATTTCCTCGGGAGCTTACGCCCAATCATCACGCGCTCGCCGAACAGTTTGTATTGTTAGATAACTATTATTGTAATGGCATTAATTCGGCGGACGGACACGCTTGGTCGATGGAGGGCATCGTCACGGACCACCTCGAAAAATCGTTCGGCGGATTTACGCGGAGCTACACGTTCGGAAACGATCCGATTTCTTATGCGTCTTCGGGGTTTATTTGGGACAGCGTACTTTCGGCGGGATTGTCGTTCCGCAATTTCGGAGAGTTCAACGCTACAAGTTTGCCTTCGGCCTCGATCTCGTTTCTCGACGTCTATCGCGACTATACAGCGGAGACACGGTCGATCACGTTCACGCATAGCATCGGAGTCGATAGACTGCGTACGTTCAGCTCGCCGGACTATCCCGGTTGGAACTTGAACATACCGGACCAATTGAGGGCCGATCTATTCATTCGAGAGCTGCACGCCGCGGAGGCCGACGGCGCTTGGCCGAGCATGACCATTGTGTACTTACCGCAGGACCACACGTCGGGCACAAAAGGGGGGATGCCGACGCCGCGCGCGCACGTCGCGGACAACGACCTCGCGCTCGGACGAATCGTCGAGGCCGTATCCAAAAGCCGGTTTTGGCCGAAGACGTGCATCTTTGTGATCGAGGACGATCCGCAGGACGGGTTCGACCATGTGGACGGGCACCGGTCCCTTTGCCTGGTGGGCAGTCCCTACACGAAGCGCGGAAAAGTTGTCAGCGAATTCTATAATCAGACCTCGGTCCTCCACACGATGGCGCGTATCTTGGGAATTCCACCGCTCAATCAGATCGATTCGTCCGCGCCGTTGATGTCGAAGTGTTTCCGCAACAAAGTGGACTTGACTCCGTACACCGCGCTGTCGGCGAACGTGCGCCTGGATGAGATGAACCCGGCAAAAGCGGCGTTGGCTGACGATGCGCGCTATTGGGCCGAACGCAGCGCTGCACAACCGTTCGAAAGTTTCGACGAAGCAGACGACGACACACTGAATCGCATTCTCTGGCACGCCATGAAAGGATACGAAACCGAGTATCCGGCGCACCTCGCGGGCGCGCACGGAAAGGGATTGATGAAGTTGGGCCTCGTCGTGAATGGCAATGAGGAAGAAGGGGACGATTAGAGGGCGGCGCGTTGCGAGGGGCCCGACTTGAAGACGAGGCCCAGAATGTCTCCCGCGATCAAGTCGCCGGCGGCGGGCTTGGCAAAGGCGGCGGCGGCGCGTGACATCGCTTCCAGAGTGGCCGGATCGTTGAACAGCGACCGGATTTTCGCGAGAAGAACTTCGGCGGTGAGGTCATTGTCGAGGATCACTTTGGCCGCCCCTGCGGTTTCGAAGGCGCGGGCGTTGTCCTCCTGGTGGCCTTCGGCAGCGTGCGGGTAGGGAATGAGGACGGATGGTTTGCCGAGCGCGGCGATTTCGGCGGTCATGGATGCGCCCGCGCGGGAAATGATGAGGTCGGCCGCCGAACATGCGGCCGCCATTTCGTTAATGAAAGCGCGGACGTGGACGGGAACCGGCGCGCCTTCCGCGCGTTTTCTGGCTTCGGTGACGCCGCTTTGTCCGGTCATCCAAAGGAGTTGGAATTCTCTTGTTTGCACTGCCGGGAGCATCGCTGCGACAGCGTCGTTAATACTGTGCGCACCCTGGCTTCCCCCGCACACGAGCACGACGCGGCGGTTGGGGTCGAGTCCGAACTCGGCGCAGGCGTGTTCGCGTTGCGGCGGGCGAAGGAACTCGTTGCGCACCGGGTTGCCGACGAGCCGCGCGCGCTCGGGATCGAACACGCCTTGCGTGTTTTCGTAACTGAGGAAGACCCGGTCGGCGCGGCGGGCGAGCAGTTGATTGGCGAGCCCCATCCGCTTGTTCTGTTCGTGCAGGACGGTGAGAATGCCCATGCGCTGGGCGGTCCACACGAGCGGGACGGAAACGTAGCCGCCGACGCCGAGGACTACGTCGGGCCCAAAGCGCAGAAGCAACACGGCGGAGCGGACGACCGCTACCGCGAGGACAAGGGCTGTCCATAGTTTCTTCGCAGGGTGAGAACGAGGCCAGGGGCGGACACGTAGCGAACGGAACGCGACGCCGGCATTGGCGCTGACGCGCTGCTCGATCTTGCCACGCGCTCCGACCCATTGGACGACGAGCCGGGGATCGCGCCGCTGAAGTTCCTGGAGCACGGCGACAGCCGGGGACGTGTGACCTCCCGTACCGCCACCGCTGATCATCAGGCGCATAGGGACATGTTACGCGGCACGGGCCCGAGGTGCAGTGTTTACTCGGGGCGCGCGGGGGGCGCGATCCTCGATACGATGCGCGCGGAGGCCGACGCTGACGATGATACCCATCAGACCCATGAAGACGATGAGCGAACTGCCGCCCCAACTGATGAAGGGCAAGGGCAGTCCCTTAGTCGGAAGCATGCCGGTAACGACGGCCATGTTGACCGCGGCCTGGATTCCGACAAGGGCGGTGATGCCGGAGACGAGAAGCGCGCCGAAAAGGTCGCGTGCGTGGAATGCGATGCGAAGAGACACGTAGATGAGCGCGAAGAAAAGCGAGAGGAGAATGAGCGATCCGACGAGGCCCATTTCCTCGGCCCAGACAGCGAAGATGAAATCGGTATGCGCCTCGGGAAGGTAGAGCAGCTTTTGTTCGCCCGCGCCAGGGCCTCTCCCCCACATTGCGCCTCGCGTGATCGCGGCGAGACTTTGGATGAGCTGGTAGCCGGAGGTGTCACGGTGACTCCAGGGATCGAGGAATGCGGTGAGGCGGGCGAGGCGGTGAGGGCTCGTGACGGAGAGCGCCCAGATTGCGCCGACGGCGGCAACGACGCCGGGAAAGAGAAACCTGCGCCGCGTTCCAGCGACGAAGAGCATGATGAAGGCGGTGGCGCAGATGACGGCGGGAGTGCCGAGGTCCTTTTCCAAAAAGACGAGCGCTGCGAAGACCAGTGTTATGAACGTCGGGGGGAGGAAACCCTTGAAGAAGCCGCGGATGTGTTCGCGGTTGTCGGAGAGTTTCACGGCGAGCAGAAGGATAACGGCGAACTTGGCGAACTCGGAAGGCTGGAAGGAGAATCCGCCGACCTCGAGCCAGCGTTGCGCGCCGTTGCGTTCGTCGCCGACGCCGGGTATGAGCACGAGCACGAGCAACGCGATCGAAAACGCCACGATAGAACGAAACAAGCCAGGGTCGCGGAGCCGGTGGTAATCGAAGTGCGCGGCGGTGAACATGGCGAGAAGGCCTCCGGCGACGTAGATCGCGAGGCGTATCAGGCGGGCGTCGGCGTCCTCGCCAACGATGCTGGCGCTGTAGACGATGAATACACCGTTCAAAACCAGCGCGAGAACTAGAACGAGGACGGCGGTGGATTCGCGTTTCATGCGTGGGCCGCTCCAGTTGTAGCCGCGGCGCCGTCCGCCGACAATTGCCGGACGCATTCCTTGAACACGCGGCCGCGATGCTCGAAGTTGTCGAACATGTCGAAGCTGGCGCAGGCGGGCGAGAGGAGGACGGCGTCGCCCGGGCAAGCAAATTCGCGGGCCGCATCAACTGCGTCTTCCATCGATTCGGCACGCTTGGCCGGGACAATGTCCGCGAAGGCGTTTTCGATTCGGGCCGCGTCTTCGCCGATCGTGACTATCGCTTTGACATGATCGCGCACTCGGTCACGAAGATCGCGGTAGTCCCCGCCTTTTCCGCGTCCGCCCGCGATTAGCACGATAGGCGCGTCGAAGCTATCGAGCGCGACTTTTAGGCTGTCGGGATTGGTGGATTTCGAGTCGTTGTAGTAGGTCACGCCGTTCAACGCGAGGACTTTTTCGATACGGTGCTCGACACCTTTGAACGCGCGGAGGGCGAGTCGAACGCCGTCGCGAAAGCCGCCCGCGCAGGCCATGGTGACGGCGGCGAGAACGTTTTCGACGTTGTGATGGCCGGGAATCTGGATGTCGTCGAGCGAGGCGACGATTTGGTTCTCACCAAACACAATGTCGCGGCCGCGTACCCATGCGCCGGATGCGTGGCCGCGAGACGCGCTGAACTCCAAGCGTCGCGCGCCGGATCCGGAAAGCATCGTGCGAGTATGTTCATCGTCCGCATTTACCACAGCGTGATCGCCCGTACCTTGCGCGGCGAATATGCGGGCCTTGGCGGCGACGTAGTCGTCCATCCCGCCGTGCCAATCGAGGTGATCGGGCGTTACGTTAAGAACAGTCGCAATCCATGGGCGAAATGTGTGCGCGTATTCGAGTTGATAGCTGCTGACCTCGAGCACGGCGTAGGGAGGTTGGTCTTGAATCAGGGCGAGATCGCTCGCGGGTGTCGCGTTGTTGCCTGCGAGGGCGACGGAATGTCCGCATGACTCGACGATTGCGCGCAACAACTCGGTGGTGGTGGTTTTTCCGTTGGTGCCGGTGATCGCGAGGATGCGCGAACGGATGAACCCGTGGGCGAATTCCAATTCGCTGATCACGGGTATACCCTTCTCGCGCGCGGCGCGAAGAAGCGGGTTGCTCAAGGGAACGCCGGGACCGGGGACCACGAACGACGCGTTATCGAGGGGCGTGAGGGTATGTCCGCCTGTTTCGAAGTCGACGCCCACGCCGCGGAGTTCGTGTTGAAACGCGTCGAGATGTGGCCCGGCGGCGGCCTCCGAGACGAAGGGGCGCGCGCCCTCGCGCAACAAGAGGGCGATGAGGCTTCGGGCGGTTCGGCCCATGCCGATTACCGCGACTTTCTGGTTTCGTACGTCGTAGTTCATGGTGAATTATCGCAATTTGAGCGTAGCCAGGCTCATCAGCGCAAAAACCATCGCCAGAATCCAAAAACGGATGACGACTTTCGTTTCGGACCAGCCGAGCAACTCGAAATGATGATGCAGGGGGGCCATGCGGAAGACACGTTTGCCACGGAGCTTGAACGAACCGACTTGGATGATAACGCTGAGGGTCTCGAGCACGAATATGCCGCCGACAATGGGTAGTAGGAGTTCTTGTTTGGTCAGTACCGCGAGTGCACCGAGGACGCCGCCGAGCGCGAGGGAGCCGGTGTCGCCCATGAAGACTTCGGCGGGGTGCGCGTTGAACCAAAGGAAACCGAGGCCCGTGCCGAGTAGCGCTCCGCCGACAACCGTCAATTCGCTGGCTTCGGGCACGTGGGTGACGAAGAGATAATCGGACCAGTCGGCGCGGCTGATCACGTAGGCGATGCCGGTGAACGCGAAGATCGAGACGACGGACGCGCCCGCCGCAAGACCGTCGAGGCCGTCGGTAAGGTTGACGCCATTCGTCGCGCCGATGATGATAAGTATCACGAAGGGCACATATAGCCAGCCCATTTGGATGAACGCGTCCTTTACGCCGGGAATCGCGACTTTGGTGTGGAGTTTGCGCGGGCTTTGCTCGATCATGTCCGGCGCGGCGGCTTCGAGGAGAAGTCGGTTCAGACGGACTTGCGCGCGCGAAATCAAGGGCGAGCCCGCAATAAGCGCGGTGGCCTCGCCATTGAACGATCCTTCGGGCCATGCCGACGCTTCGTAGACACTCGGATCGGAAAGGATCCGGTTGAGTTCGGTCACCACTGTAGCGCGTGTTTCGTTTCCGAGGTTTCCTGATCGAATACGCTCCGCTAGTTCCGCGGGAAGGCGTTCGCCGAAACGCGATAGCGCGGAGTTTGAACCGTCCACCAACGCGCGGCCGAGCGCGGGCCAAGAGAGTAGCTCTCGATCCGAAACGTACGCGCCGCCATAGGTAACGGGGCTGTAAACGACGAGTAGACCAAGCAGTGTGCCGGTGAGGAGTTGCCCGATGAGCTTCGCGCGGGCGCTCAGGCCGTCGTTTCGTTTGCGGCGCAGCTTGATGTAGTCGTCAACGAAACCCACTGCGCCCATGAGGCACAGCACGGCGACGGCGGCGAGCATGAGCCGGTTGGTCCAGGTGCTCCAGAGCGCAAGGGAGAGGAGCGTGGCGACGATGATGATTAGCCCGCCCATGGTCGGCGTGCCGGCCTTGCCCTTGTGAAGTTCGTGGAGGTCGTGTACGTGGTCCTTCTTGATGTGCTGGCCAATCTTGAGACGGCGCAACCATGCGATGATGCGCGGGCCGACGATCAAGCAAAAGAGAAAGCCGGTCGCCGCCGCGCCGCCGGCGCGAACGGTGTGGTAATTGAAAACGTTGAACGCGCTGAAGTAGGGGGTGAGGTATTGCGCGAGGTAGTAGAGCATCACGCTATCGAGCGGCCTCCTGGGGCGCGTGCTCGAGCAGCGATTTCAACGACTCGACGACTTTCTCCATGCGCATTCCTCGCGATCCCTTGACCAGAACGACGTCGCCGGGCGACGCGTGCGCAGCGACGGCTTCGACCATGGCAGCGTGATCTTCGATGTGCTCGGCTACCGGAACCCCGGCGGCGCACGCCGCTTCGACCGTCGCGGCGGCGTGATCGCCGCGCGCGAACAGGTAATCGACGAAGCGCAGACCCGCATATTCACCAATCTCGCGGTGCAAGCGTTCGGCATGGGGACCGAGTTCCAGCATTTCGCCGAGCACGGCGATGCGTTTGCCGGAGCGATTGCGTTCCGAGAGGGCGTCGAGCGCGAGCCGGACCGAACCCGGATTGGCGTTGTAGGAGTCATCGATGATCTCGACGCCGCCCACGTTGAAGACGAGGAAGCGCGCTGAATCCTCGCAGGCGCGCTCAAGGGGCGCTTGGAATTCGGATATCCCGTGGCGAAGTCCAATCGCGACAGCCAAGAGCACGTTCGCGGCGTGTCCTTTCGCGTAGAGAGACAGCGTGAGTTCGCCGATCGGATCAATGGTCAGGCGCATGCGGCCGTTGCTCGTAAATTCGCAATCGCGCAGAACGATGTCGCCCTCGGAGCCGTATCTGACCGTATTGCCAACGAACTGAGCGCCAATCGCGCGGCATCGAGAATCGTCCACGTTGACGTAGAAGACGCCGTGTTCAGGAAGCGATGTCATGATTTCGGCTTTGGCGCCGGCGACGTCTTCTATTGTCCCGAAGCCTTCGAGGTGGGCCTCGCTGATCATCGTGATGGCGGATTCGGTCGGGCGGGCGATGGCGCAGAGCCGCTCGATCTCGCCGCGGTGGTTTGCGCCCATTTCCATGACGACGCACTCGGTGGTGGCGTCCATCTCGAGCAGTGTGAGCGGGCCGCCGATTTCATTGTTCAAGTTGCCGCGCGTTTTGATGACTTTGTACCGCTCGGACAGAACGGCGGCGGTCAGGTCCTTGCTGGTGGTTTTTCCGCAGGAGCCGGTAATCGCGATTACGGGTACTGCATATCGCGCGCGGTGGTGCGCCGCGAATTGCTGAAGCGCGGCCAAGGAATCCGGCACCTGAATCACCACGCCACCGATGCATTGACGCTGCGCGACGGCGGCCACGGCGCCTTTCTCAAAGGCTTGATCGAGAAAATCGTTCGCGTCAAAGTTCGCGCCATTGAGCGCGAAGAAGACGTCGCCCTCGAGCAACGTGCGGGTATCGGTCGAAACGCCGGTGATGCGCGACATGTCGCCTGGACGTTGGGCCTCAAAGACCGCGGCGAGCCTATCGATGGAGTAGTCCCAGTTCATGATTGCCGCCGCGACTCCAGGGCCGCCCGCGCGACCTCGCGGTCGTCGAAATGAATTCTGTTTGCCCCCAGGATTTGGTAGCCCTCGTGACCCTTGCCTGCGATCATCACTAGATCGCCGGTCGAAGCCATTCCGATTGCGCGTCTTATCGCGCGCTCTCGGTCAAGAATGACTTCATGATGTGTGCCGCTCACTTGCTTGCCGCGAACCCCTGTCTCGATTTCCGAGACGATTTGCGAGGGGTCTTCCGAGCGCGGATTGTCCGACGTAATGATCACGTAGTCCCCCAGTTCCGCCGCGACAGCGCCCATCTTCGGGCGTTTCCCCCTGTCGCGGTCGCCCCCGCAACCGAACACCACAATCAATCGCACGGGCCCGAGTTCGCGCGCCGTCGCGAGTACGTTCCGAAGTCCGTCGTCGGTGTGTGCGTAATCAACGACGACCGAGAAATCCTGCCCCGCCTCGACGCGTTCAAATCTCCCCGGCACGCTGGTGAACCCTTCGATACCGGCGACGATCTGGTCGAACCCCAGCCCCAATCCCCCGGCCACGGCAGACGCCGCGAGCACGTTCGCTACATTATGCCGCCCGGCGAGGGCGGATCGCACCCGCGCGGTACCCGCAGGCGTGATCAGCGTGAACCTCGAGCCATCCGACGCGATGGATACGTTCTCGGCGCGATAGTCGCCGCCTGGACCGTACGTCACGCAGCGCGCGGTTAGCGCCGACCGAAACGTGTCCGCGTAGGGGTCGTCCAGATTGACGACCCCGAAAGCGTTGTCGCCGCCGAGCCTCGAGAACAATTTCATTTTCGCGGTGACGTATGCGTCCATCGTCAGGTGATAGTCGAGGTGGTCCTGCGTGACATTCGTGATCACTGCCACGTTGAACGCGATGCCGGCGATGCGCTCCTGTTCGAGCGCGTGCGAGCTGACCTCCATGACAACGTGCGTCGCGCACGCATCACGCGCTTTAGCGAAAAGTCCTACAAGTTCCTCGCCGAACGGCGTCGTGTGGGACGCATCGAGTGATTGATCGCCGACGAAGTATCCAAGCGTTCCGAAGTTTGCGGCGGAGGACCCCGCGGAACGAAGCATGTGCTGGATGAGAAATGCCGTGCTGGTTTTTCCATTTGTGCCGGTGACGCCGATTACGGTCATCGCGTCGCTCGGGCGGCCAGCGAGTTCGTGCGCGAGGACACCGAGAGCGCGGCGCGCGTGATTGACACAAAGGTAGGGCATGCCCGCGAGCGAGGTGATGTCGCCACGCTCTCCGGCAATGGCCGCCACGCCGGACTCACGAACGCTCTCGGCAAAATCATGGCCGTCGTTCTGACCGCCGCAAATGGCGACGAAGAGTGCGCCGGGGCCCGCGTTACGCGAATCTTCCGTCACGCGCGAGATATCGATGTCGCCTTCCGCCGGACACCGCGCCTCAACCAGAGCGGCGGCTTCACGAAGTTTCATCGGGGGCCTCGGCCGCATCCGTGGCGAAGATGAGGCGACACACCGCAACGTCGTCGAGCGGCGCGCCGGCGGGTGGAAACTGGCTGACGACGCGGCCGACGCCTTGCGGATCCCACTGCAAACCGAGCCCGACGATTTCGGCCTTGGCTTGACGCTTGGTCATTCCGGAAAAATCAGGCAAGCGCGGCCCCCAAAGGTCTTCAAGGTCCCCGCCGTGGGTCAGTTGCAACGCGGCGTAGTTCGTGACCGCTTTCGCCTCGACCGGATCGACCGCGTCAAACGACGGACGCACGGCGACCGTATCCGCGTCGATCATTTGCTTTAATCCGCTCGCCGAGGCGACCATCAGTTTGCCCGCTTCCGTCGGGCGCATCGGATCGGGTGGAACATGCAATTGAACAAGTGCGTCGCGCATGACGGCCTTGAAAACGGGGCCGCTCGCCTGGCCGCCATGATGTGTACCCATCTTCGGTTCCTGAACGACAATAACGCAGGTGAGGCGCGGGTCAATAATTGGGCCGAAGCCGGCAAACACAGCGGTATACCTGTCAGTGTAGTATCCGCGGCCGTCTGGCCGGGCGATTTGGGCGGTGCCGGTCTTTCCGCCGACGCGATACTCGGGAATGGCGGCGCGCCATCCCGTGCCATATTCCCAGGTGACGACGTGATGGCAGAGGGCGCGCATGATTTCGGCGGTTTCTTCGGAAATGACGCGTTCGCGCAGTCCACGGTGCAGGTAGGTGATTTCGCCTTCGGACCCGACCGCCTTTTCGACCAAATACGGTTCAACACGGTAACCACCGTTCGCGATAATGTTGTAACCCTGGGCGAGTTGCAGCATCGTGACGGCGATTTCCTGGCCGATCGGGAGCGAACCCATCGACAGGCGAGACCAGTCGCGGCGAGAACGAAAAATGCCGGAGCTTTCGCCGGGAAGATCCAAGCCGGTCTTCGTGCCGAATCCGAAGCGCCGAATCCAGGTTTCCAAGCGCTCCTGACCGAGCAACGCGCCGACTTTGATCGTCGCAATATTGCTGGACTCCGCAAACGCCTGGGAAAAGGGAATGGCGCCGCGGGGGTGCGTGTCCTTAATCCGATGACCGTACGGATTGAACGAGCCTCCTTCGCAATCGATCAGGTCACTGGGGGTGACGAGCCCGAGTTCAATGGCCGCCGAGGCGGCCACAATCTTGAACGCGGAACCTGGCTCGAACACGTCGACAAACGTACGGTTCTTGCGTAGGCCGCCCTCAAAATCGAAGTATAGG
The DNA here is from genome assembly GCA_964467615.1 of uncultured Nitrospirales bacterium. Classification (GTDB taxonomy): domain Bacteria; phylum Hydrogenedentota; class Hydrogenedentia; order Hydrogenedentales; genus CAYXRK01. The sequence goes on from CAYXRK010000004.1 coordinate 17,352, forward strand.
TTTGGGTCGAAAGCTGGGCGCGCAGCGAGCGCCAATACAGCGCCGGATTTCGGGTCCATCAGGAGCCCCATCGCGCCGCGGGCGTTGGTTGTTTCGATAGCACGGTCGAGTTCCACTTCGAGCGTATGTTGGAGCGAGGCATCAATGGTAAGGGTAACGTTCTCTCCACCGGCCGCGGGTTCGTACTCGAGAGTCAAGTAGTCGAGCATGCGGCGCTTGTTATCGACGCGGTATACCTTGCGTCCCGCTTCGCTGCGAAGGCGTTCATCGTAGGCAAGCTCGATGCCTTCCGCGCCTTGGCCCTCGATATTTGCGAAACCCAAAACGTGGGCCGCCAAGGGGCCTTCGGGATAAAAGCGGAGGGATTCTTCCTGCAAGATGAGCGCGTCGCGGTCGGGGGCGTCGTCGATGTCTTCCATCTTCCGCGCCTCGGAATCGCCCAGGCGGCGCTTTATCCAGACGAACTTGCGGGTCTGGTTTTCGCCGCCTTGGCGCGTGACGCGCTCGTAGATGTCGCGGTCGGAGTCGATGCGCGATGTGATCCAGTTGACGAGAGTCAATGGATCGGTGACCCGACTCGGATTTACGGCGAGGGAGTATACGGTACGGTCCGTGGCAAGGACGCGTCCCTCCCGGTCGAGGATTTCGCCGCGGGGGCGGTGCAATGTGGTGAACCCAATGTGGGTCAGGTCTTCTTGACTGAATCGCGCGTCGGGATCGACTTGGAGTTGGACCAGGCGTCCCGCGACTGTGCCGTAGGCCGCCAAGAAACAAATGCCGACGAGACACACGCGAATGCGATGAACGCGCTCCGCGGGATCGAGGGCCACGTCCCTCGCTGGCGCGACAGCCCTCTTACGACCCGCCATTAGCGCCTATCCATGCGTACCGCATCCACCAATGCCGCGAGGCGCTCGACGGTCGTCTCGCGTTGAGCAGGTGGCTGGGCCGCGGGCACGATCTCGTCGTCAGGATCCGCCTCGGGCGCAATGATGTCGAACAGGGGCGCGGGCTGTTTTGGCTTTACCACGACCACATGACCAGGCCGCGGTTCGACCAGTTCGAGTTCGGGGGCCTGCGAGGCGATATGATCGAGACGGGTGAGGCCGTGCTGGTCGTCTTGGAGCACGTCTATCTTTCCTTCGATTTCTCCGAGTTTCGTCCGGAGGGCGTTCGCTTCGTACTGGTTGGCGAGGATGCGCGCATGGAGCCGGGCCTCGAACATCACGAGCGAGAAGGGGACGACCAGGAACGGAAGCCATTTCCACCAGCCGCGCAGCGTGGCGCGTTGGTCGCGCCGGGAAGTATTTCGCATCATGCCGCCTTTGCACCGTCAAGTTTTTCGGCGGCGCGTAGCCGTGCACTGTGCGCGCGGGGGTTTGCGCGGACTTCGTCCGTGGACGGAACGACCGGTTTGCGGGTCAATACACGCAACATGGGCCGCGTCTTTCCAACGGTGCGGCCGTCCGGAGCACGTTCGTCGCGGCTTGTGCCGAGTTCGCGGAGGACGCGTTTGGCGATGGCGTCTTCGCCGGAATGGAACGAGATCACCACGAGCCGGCCACCAGGCCGCAGCGCTTCGGCCGCGGCGCGCAAGCCAACTTCCAATTCGCCCAATTCGTTGTTGACCGCGATCCGAATTGCCTGAAACACGGTGCGGGTCTCCTCGGGCACGCGGTCGACGTGGGGAAAGGCCTTGCGGATGGCGGCGATCAAATCGGCGGTCGTTTCGAGGGGCTTCGCGGCACGGGCGGCGCAGATGGCGCGGGCGATGGATCGGGCGCGGCGCACGTCGCCGTAGTCGCGGAGGACGCGTTCGATGTCCTCTTCTCGCGTCGTGGCAAGAAACGACGCGGCGGTCGTCGATTGCGTCGTATCCATTCGCATGTCCAAAGGGCCTTCGCTTTGAAAGCTAAATCCCCGCGCGGGGTCATCGAGTTGCATACTCGATACGCCGGCGTCTATCAGCACTCCGTCCACACCTTCAATTCGTTCGCGCGCGAGGACCGCAGCAAGCTCGGCGTAGCGCGCGTTGACCAGTTTGGCGGAGGGGAACGCCCCTAGGCGTTCGCTCGCCAACCGTACGGCAACAGGGTCTCGATCCAGCGCGAGCAACCTGCCGCCCCGCAACTGCTGGGCGATCAGAAGACTGTGTCCGCCTCCGCCCGCCGTGCAATCCACGTAGATGCCGTCCTCTCGCACGCAGAGCCATTCGAGCGCCGGCCCAGCGAGGACGGGGATGTGCACCAACTAGGCCGCCCGGCGGTACCGCTGGATGGCTTGGGATTCGCTCTCGAAGGTCTCGAACAGCGTCGTCACCCCGACCATGCGGAAGAGCCGCTGGGTGTAAAGGTTTAGGCCGACGAGTTTCATGTCGCCTTCGTTCGCGCGGAACTGCCGGAGCCGCTCGACCAGGATCCCGACGCCCATGTAACTGATGAACTTGACTCCGGTCATGTTCACCACGACGTTGTGCTGCTTGTCGCGCAGGCACTTGACCAGAGCGACCCGAAGGGCGTTCGCGCCGTCCTCGTCGATGTCGCCCTCGAGACGCAGCGTGGCCACGTCCCCTACCGCGTTCGCCGTAACGTTTAGCATTTCCCTGCCTCCTTTATGATACCGTCCACCGCTTTAGCCGCGCGACGCGGCCGCCTCCACTGGCTGCGGCGTGAACAACGCCGCCGCCGTTTGCTTGAACGCGTTTTCTTGACGCTCCCGGAAGGCGAGCCAATTCTCGCGGCTCCACAATTCCAGGTGATCGTCTACGCCGGTAAACACAACGTCTTTGTCGATGCCGGCATGCTCGCGAAGGTGTTGCGGGACCGGGACCCGGTTTTGTTTGTCGAGTTGGACTTCCTCGACGCTGCCGAAAAACATTCGGCGGAAATCGATGGCGTGGGCGTCCATGCTAGAATAGCGCGCAGCTTGCCCGCGGATGATGTCCCACTGCTGGCGGGGGAACAGGAAAATGGATTTGTCGAAGCCGCGAGTCATGAACCATTGGGAGTGACCCAGGCCATCCATAACGTCTCGATATTTGCGGGGCACGGTAACGCGGTTCTTCTCGTCCAGAACCGTTATGGCCTCCCCGGAATACACGAGATGACCCTCTTTTTGCCACCTGACCCCACCAAACTGCCCTACTCTACCACTTTGACCCACCTTTGTCAACGAAAAAATGTCCGTTAGTTGTTGATAGGCAAGGACTTATGACGGAATGTTTATTCAGTATAATGAATCTCTCGACGGACTTTTTCGGGTATTTTTCGAAAAGAGATGTCCAGTTTCAGCCCAAACAATCCGCTGGCGATGGGTACGAGCAGGATGTGGACAGGTGACCGCGACGGATTTACGGGGCGAGAGCGCTCAGGCTCGCGGATGAAGCGCCAAGATTAGACCAATGGAACGCGGCCCGGATCAATTTGGTCCTACCAAGCGCGATGGAGCGCTGATCGTCGCGGCCAGCCTGGGGTCCGCGATCGCAGGACCCATCGTGCTGGGTGTCGCGGCCGGTTTGTGGCTGGACAAGCGCTTCGAAGGGGGCGGGTTCTTCTTGATGGGGACAGTCGCGCTGGGGATCGCAGGAGCGGTTGTTGCGGGGTATCGGCTGGTCAAGCCCTACTTGTAGAAGGCGGTGCTAAACGACGAAAGCGGCCGCGCAGGGCCGCTTTCGAGACGAATATGTTAAATGCCTATTACCTCGGGAGTGGCGGAGTATAGGGTGTTCCGAGGTCCGCGCCGACAAAGTCGGTGAGCGTGAATAGGAACATGATGCACAGCCAGATGAATCCCGCGAACGCGAAGACTTTGGTCAGCTGCGTGCCATTGCGCACATTCATGAAGATGAGCACGATAAGCGTGGCCTTGGTGATGGCGATTCCGAGCGCGATGGGAAGGTTAAACGCGCCGAACTGTTGCTTGGCGGCCCAGACGGTCAGCAGCATCAGGACGGTGAGGGCGATGATGTTGTAGACGTAGTGCCGGGGCGGGACGATATGGTGGGTGTCATGGCCGGACATAAGAATCTTCCTTACGGCTTGGGAATGAGATAGATCATTGGAAACAAGAAGACCCACACGATATCGACAAAGTGCCAGTAGAAGCCGAACATTTCGATCGGCATAAACCGGTTGGGCCCGAATTTCTTTTTTAGGATGAGAACGAGCAACACCGAGCCGATGCCGACGCCGATGATCATGTGAAAGGCGTGCATGCCGGTCATGGTGAAGTACAAGACGAAGAAGAGCTTCATGTTCTCGACGGGGCTGACCAACTGCGAGGTCAGTTCGATGTGCGAGAGGTCCCATGATATGTTGGGTATAAGCCCGTGGATATATTTCTCGCGGTACTCGAAGTACTTCACGACGAGGAAGGTGGTGCCCAAGAGCAGCGTAAGCACGAAATTGACGACGAGGGGCTTGAGCCGGCCGACTTGGGTGTAGTAGACGGACATGGCCATCGTGAGGCTGCTGACCAACAGGACGACGGTATTTCCGGCGCCGATGGTCGTGTTGAGATGCGTAGCCGCCTCACCCCAGATGTCCGGGTATTTGTAGCGGTACACCGCATACGCGCAGAAGAGGCCGCCGAAGAACATAATTTCCTGGGCCAAGAACAACCACATTCCGAGGATGTTGACCTCGTTGTGCTGCGCCTTGGTTTCGAAATGTCCCGGAAGCAGAGGCTTCGGCGGACCCATGGTAACGGTGCTAGACACTGATGACCTCCTTGCCGGTGTAGTTGTACGGCTCTTCGGTGACGACGGGCACGTCGTGGAAATTGTGCGCGTACGGGGGCGAATCGCACTGCTCCCATTCAAGGCCTTTCGCGCCCCAGGGATTCGCGCAGGCGCGTTTTCCGTAGAAGCATGACCAAATCAAGTAGCACGTGGCTGTCATGAAGCCCAATCCCAGCAGCGAGGCGCCTGCCGTGGACATCACGTTGAGCACCTGCCATTCCTCGGGATAGGCGTGGTAACGGCGGGGCATGCCCAGCCACCCAAGTATGAATTGCGGGAAGAAGGTGGCATTGAACCCGAAGAAGACACCTATTGCGGTCAGATTTCCAAGGAACCGCGGGTACATGCGGCCCGTCATTTTCGGCCACCAGAAATGGAGGCCGGCCATGAAGGCCATCACCATGCCGCCTACCATCACGTAGTGGAAGTGCGCGACGACGAAGTAGGTGTCCTGGAGCGGTATGTCCATCCCCATGGAGGCGAGGAACACTCCCGTCAGGCCGCCGACCGTGAAGAGGCCGATGAATCCGATTGCGTAGAGCATCGGCGTCTCGAAGATGACATTGCCGCCCCAGAAGGTGGTGGTCCAATTGAACACCTTGATGGCGGAAGGCACCGCGACAAGCATCGTGAGCAGCGAGAACACGAGGCCGAGATAGAATGATTGGCCGGCCACGAACATGTGGTGGCCCCAGACGAAGAAGCCGAGTATGGCGATGCCCATGCTCGACGCCGCGACGAACGGGTATCCGAAAATCTTGTTGCGCGAGAAACACGCAATCACTTCGCTGATCACGCCCATTCCCGGAATGATCATGATGTACACGGCGGGGTGGGAGTAGAACCAGAACAGATGTTGAAAGAGGACGGGATCGCCGCCGTATCTGGGGTCGAAGAACCCGACGCCCCAAACGCGTTCGAGGGCCACGAGGAACAACGTGATCGCGATGACCGGCGTACCGAGCATCATCATGATCGCGGTGGCGTATTGCGCCCACACAAACAAGGGCAGGCGGAACCACGTGAGGCCCGGCGCGCGCATTTTGTGGACGGTCACGATGAAATTGAAGCCGGTAAAGATTGAGGCGAAGCCGGAGAGGAATGCCGCGGCAGCGGCCAAGAACACCTGCGAGTGGGCGTACTCGGTGCTAAGCGGAGCGTAAAAAGTCCAGCCGGTATCGACGCCGCCGAGCGCGACGACCGATATCGCGAGTACACCCCCGAGGGCGAAAATCCAGTAGCTCAACAGGTTGATTTTGGGAAACGCGAGGTCCTTGGCGCCTACCATGATGGGGAGAAGAAAATTGCCGAGCGTCGCCGGGATTGATGGAACAAGAAAGAAGAAGATCATGATCACGCCGTGGAGCGTGAACAGTTTGTTGTACGTATCCGGCTGGAACAGGTCGCCTTTGGGAGTGGCGAGTTCGAGGCGAAACAGCATGGCGAAGAGACCGCCAACCAGAAAGAAAACCGTGATCGTGATCAGGTACATGATCGCGATCCGCTTATGGTCCTGGGTGAAAATCCAGGACATAAACGAATAGTTATGGTTCCAGTAGTTTTTGGGTCTGGTCTCGATCGGATGGAGCGCCGAACGTTCAGCTACAACTGCCATGACGGTTTCCTCGACTTATGGGGCGGCCGGCGCGGGCGCCGGAGTTGCTTGGGCGGCCGATGGCTCGGCTTTCCCAATACTTTTGATATATGCGATGATGTTATTGATGTCTTCCGGGCTGAGCGTTTGTGAAAAATTGGCGGGCATCAGCGGGGTAAAGCCTTGCACGATGCTTTTCGCCGGGGTCAATATCGACTCGAGAATATAGTCTTCGGTCGCGGTCACGGTCGAACCGTCGGTGAGCGTGATCTCAGACCCGAATACGCCCTTTAGGTCGGGGCATCGAGCGCCGGTTTGTCCGGTGTGGCAGGTGACACATCCTTGCATTTCGAATAGCGCCATGCCCGCATCGACCGGCGACAGTTTGGGCCCGCCGGCAAGCCATTGCGCGTAGTCGGCCAGTTCCATGACGTGGACCTTTCCGATCATCAAGCTATGTTCGGTGCCGCAGTACTCCGCGCAAAAGAGGTGGTAGACACCCACTTTGGTCGGCTCGAACCAGAGCTTGGTGTACTTGCCGGGAATGACGTCTTGCTTGACGCGAAACGCGGGGACATAGAAGTCGTGAAGCACGTCTTCGGAGGTCATGGTCAAGTTGACAGGACGGCCCACGGGAACGTGCAATTCGTTGACTTCGCGGACACCGTTGGGGTGTTGCAACTTCCACATCCATTGTTTGGCGACGACGTCGATCTCGAGTAAGCCATCCTTCGGCGTGTTGAGGTAGTCTTGAAAGAGCACAACCCCCCAAACGAAACATCCGAGGAACACGATTGTCGGGACGACCGTCCAGGTGATTTCGAGGATGGGCGCATGCAGAGCGTGTGACGGCCGCTCCACGCCTTCGATCTTTCTAAACTTGGCGCCCGCGTACACGATGAAGAAGAAGATTCCGAACGTAGCGATCGCGGAAATAATGCAAAGGATATAAAAGAGTGGATCCACGCGGTACGCGAACGTGGACGCCTGTTCAGGGAACAGCGGAAAGTTCGCGAGCGTCCACCCGCCGACCTGTTGGATTGATTCGTCTTTCATTGCCGGATGTTCCGTTCCTCTTAAGGTGCAGTAGCGCCGGATTTGGCTTCGGACACGGGGATACGCCCGGCGGCGGCCTTCTTGCGGTTCTGACGCCAATCAACGACCCAAAATGTCAAGAGCCCCAGGACCATGAATACCGCGCCGATGCGCATCGCGCCGATCACGTAGAACCCGTATTTGCCCGAGGCTGGGTCGTACATGTAACACAGCAAAATGACTTTGTCCACCAAGTTCCCGATCTTCCCTTCGGATGCTTGGATAAGTCCGAATTCAACATCGCGCGGAATGTACTCGACGCCGTAGAAGTAGTGCGATATGCGTCCCTGCGGGGTCAGCGCCATGATACCGGCGGCGTGAACATATTGTCCGGTCGCGGGGTCGAAGATGTACCGGTAGCCGACGGTCTCGGCCAGGGCGTCGATGTTTTCTTTCGTCCCAACGAGGAAATTCCAGCCGGCCTCAGCGCCGGGTTGGTTGAGTTGTTCGAGGTAGCTGGCGCGCTTTGCCTTCGCAAGTTCCGGCGTCTCGTTAGGATCGATGCTTACGGTGATGACGTTGAAGTCTTCGCCGACTTTGTATTTCATCGCGCCGAGCACGATCTCGAGACCGTTCAGCATTTGGTTACAGAGCATCGGGCATTGGTAATACACGAGCGCAAGCAAGGCGGGACGATCTCCCACATAGTCGCCGAGCGTTACGTCTCTTCCGTCCTGGTCGATGAAATGAAGACCGAGGGGGACCTGGGCGTCCAAATTCTGCTCAATCTCGATGGCGGAGAAGCGCTCCGCCGGATTCGGCCCCTTGAGGGACAGCGGATCCAGGGGCGCCGGGACCTGCGCGAAGGCGAGCGCCGTCAACGCGACGGACAGTGCCACGCCGCAGAATCGAACGCGATATGTATGGATACTTGTCATTTCTTATTGGGTAGATGTGGACACTGGGACTTCGGGGAGCGCGGGGAACGCGGGAAAGCGTCCGTCGTTGGCGATAATCTCCATCGCCTTGCTGACGGGGATGCGGAATATCTGCTGTTCGGCGCTGATCGTGCCGTATGAGATCGCTTCGTGGTGCTGTTCGCCGCGAAGGACGGCGAGTTCCGCCGGCGGGTCAACCTGCAAACGCACGTCCGACTCCCAGGCTTCGTGTTCGGATGCAAGTTTGCTGGGTTTGAAATCGGTTGTGGGCGGCTGGCGATTCAGAGCGCCCATGATTTCGACCCCGACGAAGAAAGTGATCGCCGTAGTGATGACGAGTCCCACGCCGACGACCACAATTTGCTTAAGGTGAACGTCGGATTTTTCGAATCGACCGTCGTTGGGAACGTGCTCATGCATGCTCGTGAATCTCCCCGTGGGCGGCCGCGTGCCCGCCATCGACCGCCTCGTACAACCGCGGATCGTTCAGGCTCAACAGCGGCCGCTTCTGCAATTGTCCGACAAAGAAGTAGAACCAAAGCGAGAACATGCCGCCGAGAACGCAGAGGTGCGTCAGGACGTCTTGCCAATAGATGCCGGGCGCATCGACGTGGAACGAGGGATTGATGACCCAGAACACGTCTACGCAGCGCATGATGAGAATGTAGACGCAAATCTTCCGCAGGGTGGTGACCGATTTTTTGAAGCGGCGATGCAGCAGGATGTTCAGCGGAAGGAAGAAATGGAAGAACATCAAAATCACTGCGAGGATGTTGTGCTCGGGCGTCCAGCGGGCGATGTAATAGCTAATCTCCTCGGGCAGGTTCCCGGCCCAGATAATCAGAAACGGCGAGAAGGACATGTAGGCCCACAGTACCGTGAAGGCCATCATTAGATTGCCGAGATGGTGGAAGTGCTCGACGCGCAAGTATTGCGAAAGCGGTTTCTCCTCGCCGATGTAGGACAAGATGATCGTCGAGAAAGCGAGTAGGGTAAGGCCCTGGCTGATCCACGTGTGCGGACCGTAGATGGTCGAGTACCACGACGGCTCGAGCGACATCATCCAGTCCAGCGGCGCGAAGGTCATCGTGATACACCACAACAACTGGGCCGGAGGACTCAAACGCCGGAAGTTGAGCGTGATGTTTACGTTCGCGGTGTCGTCGAGGCGCTTGGACCACGTGTTCAGAAGAAATGCCATGGATCCAAAGATCGTGAAATAGAGAGCGGCGCGCGCGGCCCATGCCTGCGGATTCAAGTACGCCGCCTTCAACTCGATGTTCTCCCCCATCGTACCCGAGGGATGGACCCAGGCGTCGTAGAGGTCATGCACGCCGGAGTTCGTCAGCGGACCCAACAGAATGGGGATGAACAATATCCCAACCAGCGGCAACACGCGCGTGTTGGCCTCAAGTATGCGTTGAATCACGAAGCTCCAGGCGCCGGAGGTCATGTGGTGAATAAACAACAGCGCGATCGAACCTATGGACAGGCCCGCGACAAGCACGAACGAGTAGAGCCACGCTTGCATGAAGCTGTCGTTCCACCGGTCACCGGTGCCGATCAGCACGCTCAACACCAAACCGAGCCCCAACAACACGGGGGCCGCGATGAAACAACGGCCGCGCCACCGTAGAAGGACCGCCGGCAATTTAACGTCACTAGTGGTCATGGGCCTGCTCTTCCTCGCTGCCTTGCGGCGCCTCGTGTCCGCCCTCGGCGGCCTGGCCGGACGGCGCGTGTCCCGCACCGTGGGTGTCCTCTTCAATAGGCGGCGGATTTTTCGCCGTCTCGATAACCGCTTCAGGGACGAGGCCGGCGGTCGCGTTCTGGCTCAATTGCAGCGCGCGCACATACGCGGCAATGGCCCAGCGGTCCTCGACTTTGACCCTCGATGCGTAGCTGTACATCCGCCCGAAACCGTTCGTGATGGTGTCGAAAATGTAGCCGAGTTCGGCCTGGCGCAACCGGTCGATGTGGTAAGACGGGGGAGCGGGGAAACCGCGCTGGACGACGATGCCGTTGGCGTAGCCCGTTTCGCCGTGACAAACGATGCAGTAGATGTTGAAGCGCTCTTGGCCGCGTTTGAGCAAGTCAGCGGTCAGTTTGATTTCTGGCGGTAGGGTCTTGGCGAATGCGCCGTCTATCTTTCCCGCGTACAAGTGCTCGTTCGTGCGCGGCTGCTTGTATTGCACCGTTCCGACGACCAGGGGCCGCGCGGTCATTTTGTTGTCGAAGAACTTACTGCCTTCGTACGGCCTGTACTTGGCGTTGTTCCACATGTCCCAGTGGCATCCGCCCAGGCCCGCAATGAGCAGGGCCGCGGGAAGCAGGGGCCGCGCCGCGCGGGATATCGTTCTCATGCTCGTCATCGTTGTTACTCGACTCGTGTATTCGTTTCAGCGCCGCGCAAAGTGTCGCCGCGAACTATGCCTCTTCGATTACTTCCGAAACCTGGAGCGGCTTGGGGACCAATCGCTCAAGGAAACTTTTCGTCTTGTGTTCATCGAACCTGGGATCGGCCGACTCGATGCAGAGGAAAAACCGATCACTCGTTGCGCGCTCGAAGTTCTTCGCATTGAAAATAGGGTGGTAGGGCATGGGAAGACCGTTCAACGCGAGCATGGAAAGGCCGCAGGTAAAGGCCCCGAACAGCACCATGCACTCGAAGGTAATCGGGATAAAGGCCGGCCAACTGAAATAGGGACGCCCGCCGACTTCATAGGTGTAGTGGTACGCCATGCCGAAGGTTTGCAGTAGAAAGCCCGTGGCGGCGCCGGTCAGGCCCATGACGAGCGTAAGGAACGGCACCGCGGTCTTGTTGAATCCGATGCATTCGGCGAGGCCGTGGATGGCAAACGGCGAATAGGCGTCAAGCTGGCGGTATCCTTCCTTGTAGGCGGACTTTGCGGCCTGGACGAGGTTGTCCGGATCGTCGTACTCCGCGACGATCCCGTAGACCCTTGGTCCGCTATGTTCGTAGTGTCCTGACATCGTCGAATACCCCAGGTCAATGATGGGCGCGGCCGGTTTGTTTGTGGTGAAGCACGCGAATCTCGTGAATCGCAATCATCGGCATGAAGCGGATAAACAGGCTCATGCAGAACGCGAAGAAGCAGAGCGTCCCGACGAAGGTCGCAATGTCCCAGAAGGTGCCGTGGTAGGTCCCCCACGCGGACGGCATGAAGTCGCGCGTGAGGCTCGTGACGACGATCACGTACCGTTCGAGCCACATGCCGACGTTAATGAACATGCAGATGACGAAGAGCGGAATCGGCGTGATGCGGAACCATTTGATCCAGAGCAACTGCGGCACCGCGACGTTGCAGAGGAGTAGCGCCCAATATGCCGGCCAATAGGGGCCGGTCATGCGGTTAAACATCATGAACCGTTCGTACTGGCTCCCGCTGTACCAGGAAAACATGGCTTCCATCGTGTATCCGTAGCCGACCACCATGCCGGTCGTCAACATGACCTTGGCCATCAGGTCGAGATGGCGCGTCGTGATCAGATGTTCGATTCCGTACCACTTGCGCACCGGGAGGGCCATCGTCAACACCATTGCGAAGCCGGCATAGATCGCGCCCGCGACGAAGTAGGGCGGGAAGATGGTCGTATGCCAACCCGGGACGATGCCGATCGAGAAGTCGAAGCTGATGATCGAATGCACCGAGACGACCAGCGGTGTGCACAAGCCGGCAAGAATGATCGACGCATACTCGTAGCGGAACCAGTGCTTCGCCGATCCGCGCCAGCCCAGCGCAACGGCGCCGTAGGCCCGCTTCACCCACAAGTTCTTCGCGCGATCGCGCAACGTCGCGAAATCGGGGATAAGACCTATATACCAAAACAGAATCGACACGGAACCGTACGTCGAGATCGCAAACACGTCCCACGCGAGAGGGCTGCGGAACTGCGGCCACAATCCCATCGTGTTCGGATACGGGAGGATGAAGAACCCGGCCCAGGGCCGGCCCATATGTATCAACGGGAACGTCGCGGCGCAGGCCACGGCGAAGATGGTCATCGCTTCGGCAAAACGATTGATCGCGTTACGCCAATCTTGCCGCAGGAGCATCAAGATCGCTGAGATAAGCGTGCCTGCGTGGCCGATACCGATCCACCAAACCAAATTGATGATCGCCCAGCCCCAGCTAATCGGGACCGTTACGCCCCAAATCCCCGTACCCACCGCGAACAGATAGGTAATCGACATACCGAGCAGGCACACGCCCATGAAACCGATCGTGAACGTAATCCACCATCCCGGAGGGTGCGGCTTTTCGATCACGATGGACGCGATATCGTCGGTAATCGAAGCGTACGTCGGCTTGCCGCCAATCAGCGGCGCGACGGGCGCGAGCTGCGGGTACTCGCTATTCCGCAGGATCCGCGGTCGATCTTCGATGGGTTTTTCAACGGTTGCCATGGTTAGGCCCCAAGTTCCGGATTAGGATTCGTCAGCTTGGCCAGATACGTGGTCCGCGGGCGGTTGTTCAGGTCCGCCAGGATCGTGTAGTTACGCGGGCTGGCCTTCGACTTCGAGACGGCGCTCTCCGCGTCGTTGATGTTTCCGAAGACGATCGCCGAGGACGGACAGGCCTGTTGACAGGCGGTCGCGATTTCGCCGTCTCGAATGTACCGGCCGTCCTTCTTCGCCTCGATGCGCGCGAAGTTGATCCGTTGCACGCAGTACGTGCACTTCTCCATCACGCCGCGCGTGCGGACGGTCACGTCCGGGTTGTACATTTCCTTGATCGTTTCCGGGTAGACGTGCGCCGCCCGAAACACGCCTTGGTTACGGGGAAACATGCGATCTCCCTGCTTGCCCAGCGGCGTGCGACTATAGTTGTAGTAATTGAACCGACGTACCTTGTAGGGGCAGTTGTTGGCGCAATACCGCGTGCCGATGCAGCGGTTGTACACCATGTCGTTCAGCCCTTCCTTAGAATGTTGTGTCGCGCCGACCGGGCAGACCACTTCGCAGGTCGCGTTCTCGCATTGCTGGCAGGGCACGGGCAGATGGCCGATCCGAGGATTGTCCGGGGCGCCTTTGTAATAACGGTCGATGCGAATCCAATGCATCTCACGTCCGATCCGGACTTCCTTCTTCCCCACGACCGGGATGTTGTTCTCCGAACTGCACGCCACGATGCAGGCGTTGCAGCCGGTGCACTTGTTGAGGTCAATGGTCATTCCCCAACCGTAGTGCCCTTCGCCGTCCCAGCGTTTCTCTTCGTTGTCCAGCAACGTGTAGTCCTTGCCGAAATCGTGGAACCCTGTAGCGACCACGCTCCCGTGGCCGCCGTGCTCGTCGGCAGCTTCGCCGTGGCCGGGTTCGTCGTGGGCAGGCGGTTCGTGTTCGTTTCCGTCACCGCCGAGCGACGTTTCGTATTCGCGTTGAGTAAATTCGCGATGGATGCCTCGGTCTTGCGCGACCTCGTGCGCCTCGCTTTGATAAATGTTGTGGTGTTCGTCCGTGCCCGCGAGCATGTAGTGGCCGACCGCATCGCTGACCTGAACGCCCCGAGCAATGCCCATGGCATCGGACGTGCGTACAGCGTAAACATTCGCGCCCCCCGATTCGCCAGGGATCACCGTACCCACGAGACCTGCCTTCGTCCGCCCGAATCCAAAGTGAAGTGCGACGACGTTGTCCGGCATCGCGGGTTGGACCCAAATCGGCGCTTGCACCGTGCGCTCGCCGACCGTGATCTCGACGAGGTCCTCATTGCGAAGTCCGCGGGCTATCGCGGTCGCGTAACCGATATAGGCCGCGTTGTCCCAGGTCAGGTGAGACATCGGCCGCGGCAATTCCTGTAACCAGGCGTTGCTCGCGTACTGGCCGTCCCAAATATACGGATCAGGCAGCAGCAGAAGTTCGAATCCTTCGCTCGCCGCGGCCTGCGATCCGCGAAGTCCGGAAATGTTGGCCGTGTATCGCGCCGGGCTCGCGGCGGTATTGGCGACGATTCCTTCGCTCAGCGCGTTACGCCAGTTCGCGTCGAAGCCTGTCTCGCCGAGGCGCGCCTTCCAATACCCTTGTACGACGTCGTGGCTCGTTCGCTCCGTCTCCTCGATCAGCGCCGAGATGAACTCATGGACCGTCTTGCCCTCGTACAACGGCGCAACTAATGGCTGAACGAGCGACGCGGTACCCTCGTGCGCCCGCGCGTCGCTCCAGCTCTCAAGGTAGTGCAGCATCGGTGCGTGCCAATGGCAAAGCTCCGACGTCTCATCTTCGTACAAACTCAGATGTGCGCGTAGCTCCACTTTGTCGAGTGCGGCAGCGAAGTCCAGATCCGCCGGAGCGTTGAAAACCGGGTTGCCGCCCACGATCAACAACAACTGGACGGCGCCCGCGTTCATCTCGCCGACGAGCGTCGTGAGATCCGCCAATTGGTTGACCGGCTTCGCTTCGATGGGCGCGGTGTGCAGCAGGGATTGGCCATCGCTGCCGATTTGGTGGTTGATCGCGTGCGCCAACGCATGCACGACCGCGGGTTGGTGATCACCGGCGACCACTACGCCCTTGCCGCCGTTGGCCTTCAGGTCCTTTGCCGCGGCGTCTACCCACGCCGTTTCCTCCGCGGACAAACCCGCCGCTTCGGCGTCAAATTCCACAGTCACGCCCGCGGCCTTGGCCAACGCGAACGCGAGCGCTTCGATCCTCGAGGGCGCAACGGGGAGCCGATGGTCCGCGAAGGTCCCCGTATTGGTCGGCCAACTCTCGGCCGCGTAGATACGATGGATATCGCCGTGACTGTCGACCGAATCGCGGCGTTTCGAAAAGTCCTTCGCGTAGCGCACGTGCGCCGGGCCCGAGGAAAGGAAATCTGAATCGAGCGAAACGATCACGTCCGCGTTGTCGAACTTGTATACCGTCTCGACGTATTCGCCGAACGCGAGCTTCGCGCCTTCGCGGACGTTGTCGCGGCCTGCAGGCTCCCACTGCCGCCAACTCGCCTGCGGAAACGCCTTGTTGAATTCTTCAAGCTGCCACGCGAGCGTGGGCGACGTTACGGTCTCGGTCAGGATGGAAATCCCCTTACCGCCGCCCGCCCGTAGATCATCGAGCTTGCCCTTGGTTTCCGCGACAAGGCCGTCCCAACCCGCGACGTAGCCGCGGTCCAGTACCGACTTCGAACGGTCCGGATCGTACAGCCCGAGGATTGACGCCTGCGTGATGGCGTCAGTAGCGCCCAGCGACGACGGGTGCTCTGGCAGACCTTCAACTTTGGTGGGCCGGCCGGTATGGCTCTCGACAAGAACGCCATGGGCGTAGCCGCCATGCACAAACGCCGACGCGAAATAAACGGGAAGGCCCGGAACGATTTCCTCCGGCAACTTCACGTACGGATAGATCTTTTCGATCGGTTGCCGCGCGCACCCGGTCGTCACGCCGGCCAACGCGAGCGACGCGCCCATGACCTTGAGGAAGTTGCGGCGCGTAACGTCGGAAATCGGCGATGCCGCTTGCAAGGGGAATTCATCTTGAAGGTGCTTCTCGAAGGCGGGCGTTTGCGCCCATTCCTCCAGGCTGCGCCAATACTCGGGGCCACGCTTGCCCTGCAACGACTCGCGGACCTGGCCCATGGAATTCGCCTCGCTCGTATTCGTGTTGGTCATCGGTGGCAAATCGAGCAGTTCTTAAGCTGCTGCACCTGTATGTTGTATTCCTTCACCAACTGCAAGCCCATCTCGCGTTGGTCCGCGGGCTGGACGTAGTTCGCATTGAACACTTCCGACCGAGGTCGGATGTGTTTCTCGGGTTCCTCATGGCAATTCAAGCACCAGCGCATGTGCAGCGTTTCCGCCTTGTACGTCAATCGCATGTCCCCGATCGGCCCGTGGCAGGTCGTGCAACCCATCCCCTTGCTCACATGAATGCTGTGATTGAAGTAAACGAAGTCCGGCAGGTCGTGCACGCGCACCCATTCCATCGGCGCGCCGCTCTTCCAGCTATCGTGGGCGGGTTTGAGGATCTCTTGGTTCGCGAAAATCTGCGAATGGCAGGTGAGACAAATCTCCGTGGCGGGAATGCCGGCGAACGGCGAAGTCTCGACAGACGTGTGACACACCCGGCAGTCGAACCCGTTTCCCGAAACGTGGCGTTCGTGGCTGAACGGAATAGGTTGGTTCCGAGCAATGTTGACTTGGGTCTCGAGCGGAGACCAGTACAACGCGGAGGCCACGGCGGTCAAAAATACCACCATAAATCCGCCCCCGTAGATGGTCCATTTCGCGAGCCAATTGGCCCCTGGTGGAAACGGCTGTGCCACGGTATTTCCTTTCTATCCTGTCGCCCCGGAAAGGGTACTTGTTCTAAAATTTACTTGCTCGGTTTTGCGTTAACGGGTGTACCGCACCCTCGCGTGGTCCCGTGACGTATACGGTGAAAGCGCGCTCCCCCGCTCCCAATTGTGAACGGCCTGCCGACCTAGCCCCTTCGACGCATTACTCGTCAGGCGGGAACCAATCCCAAATCAATTGGCGCCGGACCTGGCCTTTCCCTGGGCGCGCAGCCCGCAGAAGATATACCAAATTCCCGAAGGCCCCGCAAGCGACCCCGACAGGGCGTTTCCGCAGCCTCGTGAAGATATTAACTGATATCACCTTAACTATTCACGCCGCACTGTGCCGCAAGAGAAAAGCCGGGTGAAGACAAAAGTCTAGCAAACCTTTATCCCGGTTTCCAGGCCCCCTTTCACACCCTCTTCGCGAACAAACAACTCCGGCGGAGACGCCGGGTTTTGATCGCAGAGCCGGTTATTACTATATAGATATCCTATATATATACATATCTAGCTATAGAGATTTTCAAGAAATGCGCGGACCTTTCCACCGCGGCCGGCTGGCCGCGCCTATCGCTGAAATACCCTCCGAGATCGGTCTTGACAGGGACCCCGTCGCGGGGTAAAGTCCACCTCGGCGCAAGTAGAACATATCTGTGGGGGACACGGAGCGCATGGACCGGTCAGGGGGACCGGCCACCGCGGAAGCGGGTGGCCAGGACATAACGGACTTCATCGTCGACGTCGCGACCGACGAGGTCTTGCGGCTGAACTTGGACAAATTCGAGGGGCCGCTCGAAGTGTTGCTGTACCTCATCAAGGCCCAGGAAATCGACATCTTCGATATCCCGATCTTGCAGATCACGGACCAGTATCTGCGCTTTCTCGATTTGGTGCGCGAGGAGGATCTTGACGTGGCGGGCGAGTACCTCGTCATGGCGGCGACGCTCATCCAGATCAAATCGAAGATGCTGCTGCCCGTCGAGATGGATGACGACGAGGAGGAGATCGACGACGGCGATCCGCGACTGGAACTCGTCGAAAAGTTGATCGCGTACCGCAAGTTCAAGGACGTCGCCCACCGGCTCTCCGATCTGGAAGAGCAGCGCATGGGTTGGTTCACGCGCAACGTCAAGCCCGATGTCAGCGGCGTTGAGGACGAGGAAGACGGCGACGACCTCGTCGATGTCGGCCTATACGATCTCATCCAGGCCTTCAAGAGCATCATGCGCTTTCTCGCCGAGGACGTGCCCCACACGATCGAAGCCGAGGGGGCCTCGGTCGACCAAAAGATCGAGTACATCATGGACCTCATCATCGAACGTGGCAGCATCGCTTGGGCCGAACTCTTCGAAGGCGCGCGCTCGCGTGTCGAAATTGTCTGCTGCTTCCTCGCGATCCTCGAACTGTGCCGCATGGGCGACGTCTCGGCCCACCAACACAAGACCTTCGGCGACATCCGTCTATTCCGGAAAGTCCAAGTCAACGTCGCGTGAACTCCCGTTATCTCGATTCATCGTGCTCGGCTCATTGCTATCGAAATACAACCTGAGTCGACCGATCGGTAAGCTCAAGGCCTCCCTTACCCGTTCGTCGTGAGGGACTGTGAAAAAATCGATTCAAACTCAACCGTGCGACCGGCATTTGCCCAGTCGGCAAGCTCAAATCCTCCCTTTCCCGTTCGTCCTGAGGGTGTCGAAGGATGCGGGGAAGGGAGGGCTTGAGCGACCTTTGCTCAATTCACATCAATTCACATCCGCTGAGGATCGCAATCACGTGATCTGGCCCTGGCAACGCCGCGAAAAACCCCTCGGCCAACGCGGCGAAGACCTCGCCGCACGCTACCTCCGCCGCAACGGCTACACCATCCTCGATCGCAACGTTAAGCTCGGCCGCTACGAACTCGACATTATCGCCCGCGACGGCGACACCATCGCCTTCGTCGAAGTAAAAACCCGCCTCCCCTCAGACATCGCCACCCCCGAAGACAGCATCACGACCAAGAAACGCAAGCACCTCACCGGCGCCGCCCGCATCTACATGCAACGCAACCCCGCCCCCGACACCTACTACCGCTTCGACGTAGTCGCCATCACCATCCCACCCACCGGCAAACCCGAAATCAAACTCTACAAAAACGCGTTCGTACCGTAGCGCGGATTTGTAGTCCGCATAACGCAAGACATCCATCCTTTCGCCTTCGATCCTCCGAACCGACAAACAAATTTCGAGTCACGAACTGCCCCAAAGGGGGCAATCTGCTCGTGACCCAGGGTTGGCTCGCCTGTTGCGAATAGGCCGCCCCGTTACGACAACCAACTGGAGTGGAGGACGCGTCAAGAGGATTATCGCGTAAGTCGCTAAATGCATTGTGACGTTGCGCCTCATGCTAGAAGAGCAGTGATGTGATTGATGTAGATCGGTATATGACGCGCCAGCTAAATGGAGCGAACGGCAAAATAGGGTTAAAATACAAGCACTTAGGCAAATCCCTGACGGAATGCCCTGAGGCGTGTCATATGTGCACGAACAAAGAAACCCACATCTTATATGGGTCCGTCTAATTGTTGTTAGGCATCTTCGCCCGCACCATGGAACACAACTTCGAGCAACTGAAGGCACACATCCTCCCTCTTTCCAACGCCCGTGATTTCGACGCCGCGAGGAGGGAGTGGGACCTTACAGGCTTCGAGTACAGCGAAGAATTTGACAACTGCCCTTGCGGTCAACAAATAAAGGAACACTGTCTCATCCATAACCGAATCACCGGCCGCGATACTTACGTCGGTAACGTGTGCATTAACCGATTCATCGGCATTGATACGGGGAACCTGTTCGACGGCCTCAAACGAATCGCGAAAGACAATACTGCCAACGCAAATGAAGACCTCATTCTTCACGCATACAACCTTGGCTACATCTACGAGAGTGAGTACGAGTTTCTTATGGACACGCGGCGCAAGCGAACGCTATCGCCTAAGCAATTGTCATGGAAGCAAAAAATCAACCGTCGGATCCTGAACAAGACAGTCGTTCAGAAACGGGGGCAGCTATAACCAGCCGCTTTACCACGACGCTTCACGGCGGCCGCGTTGCGTCCGCCATTCGCGCGGGTGAACGCCGGCGTTAGACGCCAAGGAGACATCATGACTGTCAAGCGTCTGGACAACGAAGGGCCTTGTGCGGAACGTTAGGCGCAGCTGACCAATGCTAAGACGCCTGTTCGGATCCATCGTCCCATCGATACCTGACCCTGACGCCATTCTCACCAGGGAACGCGCGTATGAGGAAGCATTTGGGTCGGATGTTCAGATCCTCCACTCTACCGATCGAAAAATTCCGCACATCGATGTATACGTGTTTCCGCCTTCAGATGTGAGGGACTACTCGGTCCTTGTCACGGGTGGAATGAGTGACATTGCCATGCAGATTCCTACAGGCGCCGCCGCTCCCGCAAACATCGAGCTGATTTTGGGAATAGGGCAACATCAGCACTGGGCTAGCAACCTGCTGAAGCTCGCGGCGGAATACCCGTCGGCGCAGGGCACATTCTACGCAGCGCACCATACGCTCCCCTTCGGGGGCGAATTGGGTGATGGGTCGTCACTGTCTGCTTTTCTTTTCATCGAGCCTCGCATCTTGCCGCCGAATTTGAGCGATTGGATGCACCGGGATCCGAAGATCGGATTTCTTCAAGCAGTACCAATTACGACAAAGGAGCATGCTTTCGCAGTATCGAAGGGAAGCAAGGAACTCGAGACTCTTCTGGCCAAAGCCGAGTTCTTGATCACGCCGTACGCGAATCGACCATCGGTCGTAACTGCGAGCGGCACTTAACAATTGTTAGCCAAAGGATCAACTTTTCCTACGCCGTCGCCCGCTCCTTCTCCCGTCGCCGCTTCTCCATATACACGTGCAGGATCGAAACATCCGAAGCCCGCACACCCGGCACACGCGACGCCTGGCCGAAATTCACGGGCCGCACTTCGCGTAACCTTTGCCGGCTCTCCGCGGGCAACCCCGGCACAGCGTCATAATCGAAGTCGTCGGGCAACGGGAGCATTTCGGCCTTGCGGAATTTTTCCCAATCGCGCATTTGCCGTTCGATGTAGCCCTTGTACTTCGCCTGCACTTCGACCTGTTCCGCCGTTTCGAAATCGAGTGGCGCGGGCGGCGGCGCGAACTTCCAAACGTCCTCGATCGTCACGTCCGGCCTGCGAAGCAGCCGCACGGCGGACTGCGCCTCGATCAATTCCTCGATGCCCCGCTCGCGCAGGTACGCATTGATTTCCGCGCCCGGCAAGAGAGTCGCAGTTTCGAGCCGCGCCAATTCCTGCTCGGCGGCGATCTCTTTCGCCCTCACGCGCTGCATGAACTCTTCGCCCGCGATGCCGTATTTCGCGAGCCGGATGTCCGCGTTGTCGTGCCGCAGCAGCAACCGGTATTCCGCGCGCGAAGTGAACAGCCGGTACGGCTCGATGACGCCGCGCGTGACCAAATCGTCCACGAGCACGCCGAGATACGCCTCGTTTCGCGCGATGTATAGCGGCGGCGCACCGTCAATCGCCCGCACCGCGTTGAACGCTGCATACAACCCCAGCGCCGCGGCCTCCTCATAGCCGGAGGTCCCGTCCACCTGCCCCGCGTGATACAGCCCGCGCACCAGCTTCGTTTCGAGCGTCGGCTTGAGCTGTGTCGGCGGAATGAAATCGTATTCCACCGCATACCCGGGCCGGATGATCTCCGCCTCTTCGAGACCCGGCACCGTCCGCAAATATTCGAGCTGCACTTCCTCCGGCAAACTCGTCGACAATCCGTTGACGTACACCTCCGAGGTCATCAGCCCTTCCGGTTCGAGGAAGACGCGATGCTGTTCCTTCTCCGCAAACCGCATAACTTTGTCTTCAATACTCGGACAATACCGCGGTCCAATCCCCTCAATGACGCCCGCGTACAACGGCGACTTGTCGAGATTGCGCCGGATGACGTCGTGCGTCCGCTCGTTCGTATACGTCAACCAGCACACAATCTTGTTCGGCGCAAACCCCTCAATCGGCGTCGAGAACGAAAACGGCCGCGGGTCTTCGTCGCCCTCTTGCACTCCCATGACGGCCGTGTTGATGCTCCGCCGATGAATGCGCGGCACGGTCCCCGTCTTCATCCGCCCCACTTCGAAGCCCAGCCGCCGATACGTCTTCGTCAGTTCGTTCGCGGGCATCTCTCCCCCGCGCCCGCCTTCCATCTGCGACATGCCAAAATGCAGCCGCCCGCCGAGGAACGTGCCCGAGCACACGATTATCGCGCGCGCGGTGATTTCCTGTTTCTGCGACGTGACGATCCCGCACGCCACGCCGTCGCGCACGATGAGGTCCTCGACCATGACTTGCTTGAGGTCGAGGTTCGGCGTCTCCTCGCACACGCGCTTCATGTCGTATTGATACATGATGCGGTCCGCCTGCGCGCGCGGCGAATGCACCGCCGGCCCCTTCGAGCGGTTCAGCATCTTGAACTGGATTCCCGTGCGGTCGATGCACCGGCCCATCTCGCCGCCCAGCGCGTCAATCTCGCGGACGAGTTGGCCCTTGGCGATGCCGCCAATCGCTGGGTTGCACGGCATCTTCGCCAGCGCGTCAAGCTGCATCGTCGCCAACAGCGTGCGCTTGCCCATCCGCGCGGACGCCAACGCCGCCTCCACCCCGGCATGCCCCGCACCCACAATAATGATGTCGTAATCAGGATTCATTGTGCAGCCGAACGTAGCGAACTGCCGTTTCCGAATGAGTAACATCGGACGTTGATTCCGAACTTTTCGCTCTCGGTTGGAAACAACGGCAATTGGCGAGACTTCGGCAAGTAAACCGGCTTCGCGTCGTCCTTAGCGACCGAATGTCCAATAAACCGTA
The DNA here is from genome assembly GCA_964467615.1 of uncultured Nitrospirales bacterium. Taxonomy (GTDB): domain Bacteria; phylum Hydrogenedentota; class Hydrogenedentia; order Hydrogenedentales; genus CAYXRK01. The sequence continues at coordinate 39,854 of CAYXRK010000004.1, forward strand.
TCCACTCCCGTAATATCCGACCGGAGAATCTTACGGCGCCGTAGTGTGTCGTTTGCACTCTCTCGAGTTCGCCCTCCGGCAACCGCGCACCCCAGCTCGAAATCAACGCCGAAAGCCGTGGTCCCAATCGATAACCAAGGCTGCTGGCGAGTATCAATGCGCGAACTACACACAAGTCAGGATGAGGATTTTCCTCTCGGTTTACTTCGACTTCACTGTTGAGGATTCCACGAAAGAACTGATCATCTCCGGAGTAGATTCGCCGAGAATGCCCTGGCCGAGGCCACACTTCGACCGCTATCGCTTCCAGATTGAGAAAGGTAGTTGACGGCAGATCCGCGAAATTTGGGGAGATTTTCCGTTCGTTGACGAACATCCAAGTCCGATCCAGTGGCCAAATGTCGAATTGCCAATGTACTCGCTTCAATTGAAGGCCGCCAAACCTTGTCTCTCTGGCTACAATATCGTGAAATCGACTCCGCAAGGTTTCAATTCCGATATCTCGCATAACGATGTCTACGTCCCGCGGACGACCCGGCCGGTGATAATCCAACCTAGATGTGAGAAGCGACCTCAGCGTTCCCCCGAAAAATACTGATTGCTGTTCCATCTCGCGGAGCTCGCGAACGGTTCGAGAGATCGGTCTTTTCCAATCACGGTCGTCGCGGCAAAACGATTTAACTTCCTCGCTAAGAGTCGCCTTGAGAGATTCTATGGATTGCAAGTCAGCCATTCGTTAGCTCGGCGTGTAAACGCTTGGCGAATGAGTCCGTCATACCGCAGACGTAGTCCGTGACCAATTGCAGACGATAGTAGGTCTCTGGAAGAGACTTGTCTTGAGAAGACCACTGAGCAAATACATTACGATAATTTCGGGACAACAATGCGCCAAGCCTACCTGGGAAATCTGAAGTTCTCGGTTCACTTCCGATTGGAAGAGCCTCCGCCCCTTCCCAGAACAAGGTCATTAGGTCGGTGATGACACGCCGACCCATTAGCTCGAGCTTGAGTGTTGGCGGAGTGCAATAGACCTTTTGCCTACCTATTTGTTTTAGCGCAACGATGAAGTCTTTCGAACCATTGGAGTCATCGGACACCAATTCGCCCTTGTAAGTGCCTTCCATAATTGTGCGATATCGATGTTTAAAGACTTCTGTGGCCGCTCGAACCATGAATGCTATGGACGCGGTTCGAAATGCTGATCCGTGAATGTCGTCGTCCAAATCGGACTTCCCTTGAAGAATCCTATCCTTAAGATTCAAGATGTCCGTTAGTGAGTCTGGGGCTCGCACTTCAAGCATCTCTTTCACGGTACGCCAAGAGAGGATTCCCTTCTTTATCGCGTCCTCAATGTCGGCCACAGAGTAGACGATATCGTCCGCCGATTCGGCAATATATGCAAGTGGGTGCCTCGATCTACCTGTTCCAGTTGCATCTTGGATTCTCTCAACTATCTCGTTCTCGGACGCAAAGTGTCCAGGCTTCTTCGTCGCCTGATTTTCTGCTCCTCCAGATTCGTCGGACTGCGCTGTGTATTTTCGTGATGCCGACAACGTCGCAAAGGTCAAATTCAATCCGGTGTAATCAGCGAGAATCTGTAATTTCGTTACTAATCGAAGCGTTTGCGCGTTTCCCTCGAACTTCAGGAAATCTTGGACCAACTGTTCCTTTTCGGCAAAGACGCTCCGCAGTTTCTGCACCCCAAAGCATTTCACGAACCACTCTCGTATGGAGTCCTCCCCGGCGTGGCCGAACGGAGGATTGCCCAAATCATGTATGAGTCCACAAGTCGCCGCGATAGCCTCGATCTGGCGATCAACCCCGGGATCAATTTCCTCTTCCGCTGCAAGCCACTTTGCCACCGCAATGGCCAGACCCCTGGCAACAGAGGATACTTCCAGTGAGTGCGTCAAGCGTGTCCGAATCGCGTCGTGAGGCTCAAGTGGGAAGACTTGCGCCTTGTCCTGGAGACGTTTAACTGGTGTCGAGAATATGGCGCGATCGTAGTCGCGCTCGAATTCGTCGCGATGATCGCCCGGATTGGTGGACGGACGAATTCGTTCCTTGTTCAGCAGTTGCGGCCATTTCATCACGGCGGTACGTCTCCAAAACACTTTCTTGCCCTTGCGTCACAAACCACCACGCTACAGTATAATAACGTCACGTTGTTTCCCGTCCAGATTCGAAACTTGGGCCGAGCCGAACAGTATAGATGCAAAAGGATGATGATGAATCCGGAGCAGGCTGGATGAGATCAACTATTGTACTTTTCTTTCTTACCATATACCTGTTTGGTTGCCCCTGCGACACCGTCGGCCCAGCCTATTTCGTGGTTGGCGAATTCGGCGACGTCGTGCACGGCGATTCGTATGTCATTCGGCTGGATGATCCGACGGATATCGCGCATGCGCGGGAGTTGATTCGCGATCCGGAGGGCGTTGCCGCGCGGATTCTGGTCTGCTCTATTGCACCGGGGCCGGGGGACCTGCCAAACCAGGACTTCCTCAACGGCGGCGAGCCTTGGTCGTGGCACGTGACGGAGTTTCAGGGGTTCGCGGAGTTCACGATCGAGATTCTCGACGGTTGGCCGAGCTTCGTGGAGGAAGACATCGAGGGCTGGATCGCCAACACCAACGGCACGATCGGGTTTTGGAACTACACGGTCATCATGGAAGTGTCGCTCGAAGAGATCTCCACCACGCCGTAATCCCAAGGTTATCTGTTGACACGCGTCGAGGGATATCCAACGCATATTTCTCATCTTATTGGTTATAGTGAGTTCTCCTTGGCTCCGAATCCCGCCTATTTTGGGCAATGAATCTCCCGGGAGAAACAATGGGAATTATCGCTTTAACTCCCTTGTGGGCAAGCCAGCGCGGAAAACAAGGATATTTTGAGAGTCTGAGTGACGAAGGCGTGTAAGGAGATGCATGAAATCCCCTTCATTTTAAGCTTTTCTTGACGACAAGGGAGTCAACTGGATAATGCCCGAAACAATAGTCTCCGCACTTTCCGGTTTATCGTAGAGATATCAGTTGAAACGTATTTTGAGAACTGAGAACAAGTCTTTGCGAACGATGACTGGTGACGAATCATAGCGGGACTTCTGTGCCGCCAAGATGGCGACGGTACGAAAGACGGCGCATTTCGTTTGATGGGGCGCTGCACATCGGCCGTCGCGCAAAAAGGCCTCTATATATAGAGCCAAGCGTGTTGACCTGAAATTTCGAAAACGGGCAGCAAGCATTGGGGGTTTTGGAGATTTTCGTGGGTCCGCAGATGACGCGGATGGACGCAGATGGATGGGACGGAACGCGGCTTCTCGCGTGGCCGAGAGAGTTAATGCTGATGGACGCCGGGCACCGGCATGGCCCACAATAGAACGATGGTTTCGTCTATGGTGGGGCGGTCATGACGATTGGCGATCTGGCGAAGGCGGCGGGGGTGAGGGCTTCGACGGTGCGGTTTTATGAGCGGGCAGGGGCTGCTTGAACCGGCTGGGCGAAGCGAGGGGAATTACCGGTTGTACGGGGAGGAGTCGCTGGAGCGGCTGCGGTTTATTCGGGCGGCGCAGGACGCGGGGTTTACGTTGCAGGACGTAACGGGGTTATTGGATTTACGCGACGGGAAATCCGCGCCGTGCGCCGAGGTGCGGGGGTTGGTGGAAGCGCGATTGCTGCAACTGGAGACGCGGCTGCGGGAGTTGCGCGAGGCGAAGCGGACGCTTGAGGGTTTGGTCAAGGTGTGCCGTGAGGCGGCGGATCCAGAGCATTGCCGGGTGATTGAGCAGCTTGACGGGCGGAGGCGGTAGGGAGTTCGATTTTGTGCTTGACCTTGCACCTTGGTTCAGGGTGTAGGCTTTGCGTGTCGGATTTTTAGAGGCGTCGCCAGACGGTGAACGGAGGACAGTTCCATGAGTAGCATTCGGATGGTTGTTGCAGGATTCGCGGCTGTCGCCGCAGTGACGATTGGAGCACGGGCGCAAGAAGTCTGTTGCGAGGGATGCAAGATTCCCGTCAGGTCGAGTCTTGAGCTGTCGGCGACAACGGTGCAAGACACGTGGGACGCGGCGCGATTCGGGAACCGGGTGAGCCCGATTAGCGGCAAGCCGGTATCGCGCGAGCATTACGTCGAATTCGCCGACGCGGAGCGTACGCTGTACGGCCGAGTTTACGTCGCGGATGCGGGGGAACGGATCGCGGCGGAGATGGTGGGCGCGGAGAAGCTGTACCGCAGAGTGTATTTGGGCAGCGAGGACGCGGAGATTACACAGGCGGTGCTTGAACTGAAGAACACGTTTTGTCCGGTGTCGGGCGTGGGCGCGAAGGAAGGGCAGGAGCTGGCGATTGATCCCACGATGGCGACGAACTGCACGGCTGGCGGATGTTCCGTCGGGGACGGTTTCGGCCTGACGTACAACGGCATCCGGATTCGGACGTGTTGCCCGTCGTGCGGGAAGATGTTCGCGAAAACTCCGGAGAAGTTTACGGTGAATCTGCAAGAGTTGTTTGCGGCCGCGACGCGGCCGGCGAAGAGCGGCGTCGATACGGACTGAACGGGCCGATCGATATAGAAATAAACCGCGCACCCGGTGGTGGGCCGGATGCGCGGGGGTGGGTGGGGATTGGTTGGAGGCGTTATTCGCGCTTGAAGGTGAAGTCGACTTTGGCTTCGGCGTCGGCGATGGTGATTTGTTGTTCCATGTAGCCGAGGCGTTCGTGCCATGCTTTTAGCGTGTAGGCGCCGGCGGGGACGTTTTTGATTTCGTAGTTGCCGGCGGCGTCGGTGACGGCGAAGAAGGGGTGCGGGAGGACGAAGGCGTAGCTTTGCATCCAGGGGTGGATGTCGCATTTTATTTTGAGGGCCTCTTCGACGATGGTGAATTCGCGGGTGCGGGGTTCGCTGCCGGCGGGTTGGCCGAAGTTGAAGGCGCGGTTTTTGGTGGCGAAGCCGCGGACGTTGTGGGTGGTTTCGTCGCCGTTGCGCACCGCGAGTTGCTGGCCGACGAGAATGCCGAAGACGTGGGGTTCGTAGCGGCAGCCTTTTTGGTCGAGGACGACGGGCTCGGCAGGCGCGGGATATTCTTTTTCCGGGGGATTGGCGATGAACACGAAGATGTGTTGGAAGCCGCCGTCGTCGCCGATGACGGCGGCGTCGGAGAGGAGCGGCTCGGTGGCGTGTAAGCGCTTGCACACGGCGTCAGCGCCCGTGTCCAACACTTGGCGTTCGGGTTTTTGGCCTTCGAACTTGACGAGTCCTTTGACGGCGGCGTCGGACCATGCTGCGCCTGCGGCGATCGTGGTGATGAGCGCGCTTGCGAGTAGATGTTTCATGGGGTCTTTCTCCTGTGCATTTGGTTCGGGTGTTGCCGTAAGACGACGTACTGGCCAGCGAATCTGGCGTCGAAAAGTCGCAAACTCTCGCACAACGGGGCGATCGGGATCAATTGTCGTTGAGCGCGGAGACGCCAGCGTAGGACTTTAACCCGCAGTGATGGAAGGAGTGCCGTAGAGTGGGGAGCGGGATTTCGTATCGTTGCGGGGGCTTCTTGTTGACGCGCATGGGCTGGAAGCCCATGCCACGACGACGAGGGAGTGTCTTGATTAGCGCGTTGGGTGCGGCGTGTGGCAGAATGGCGGAACTGCGCCTACGAATCGGGGGATGTCATGAACATTTTGAGCTTGCTGTTGACGTTGGCGACCACCACGATTGACTATATATCGAGTTTGGGTTCGGGGCAGTTCAGCGGACTGGGTATCGCGGCGACCGTCGGGAGTTTCATCATCCAGGCCACTGAGATCATTCGCGCGATATTGGCGGGGTAGGGCACCGTGCTCGTTAGGCGGACGGGACGGACCGCCGCAGTTCGATGACTCTCTCGCGTATTTGATCGGCGAGCGCAGCGCGGTCTTGCGTTGCGGGGAGTATCGGTTCGCCGAAGACGATTTCGGCGTCGAGGTTGCCCAGGCCGATGAGACGCCAAAAGTGCGGGCCGAAGACGTGGTCGGTCTTCCAGTAAGCGACGTCTTCGGCGAAATCCATGTCGGGACGAGTGAGGCGATACTGAATTCCGACGGGGACGATGGGGGCGTTTGCGTCGAGGGCGGCTTGGAGCATTGCGCCGCGAAAGGGCAGGAGTTCCTCGCCGCCGGTGGTGGTGCTTTCGAGAAACACGCAGACGCGGTGTCCGCCGCGAAGGCGCTCGGCGACGCCTTCGATGGCGACGATAAGCCCGCGGGTCTTGCTGCGCGGCACGCCGACGGTTTCAGAAACGCGAAGTAGGTAGCCGATCACCGGCCAGGACTCAATTTCCAATTTGGCGACGAAGAACGTGTTGACGATCGAGCCGAGCGCGATCATGTCGATGTAGCCGGCGTGGTTCGGGGCGAGCAGGACGCCGGGCGGGGGCATCGGGCCGGAGACGCGGACCTTCATTCCCAGCACGTGCCGTCCGCCGAGGAACCATTGGCGTGTCCAGTACGTCGCGGCGAAGCGTTTGGCGTTAACCGTCCGCGCGAGGAAGCGGCCAATGAGGACGCCGGAGAGCGCCCACGCGGTACAACCTAGAAAGGCGATGAAGCGCAGGCTGGCGACTATCGGACTGGGGACGGCCCGGCGCACCGTTGCTGAGGAAGGCCCGACTTCGGTAGTGCTCACTTCACCACGTCCAAGGGGGAAAATTGCACCTGATGGCCGTCCATCAATATTAAGAAATCGACGGTGCCGAAATCGCGATCGATGGCGGGGCCGGAAATGACCTTCGCGCCAAGACGCATGTAGGTCCTGAATAACTTTGGCAGCCGGATCGCAGCGCCGATTTCGAGGTCAAATTCGCGTGAAGCGTCGCCGCACGACGCGACGGGATTGGCGGGCAAGAGGAGGTCGTCGTGGAGGAACCCCTGCTCGCGGATCGTTTTCATGGCGCGCCAGCCGTCGTCCGGATCTTGCGTGGTGAGCGAGCAGCAGCCGAAGACATATTTCTGGCCGTAGGCGTTCATATAGGCGCCGATGCCTAACAAGAGTGAGACGAGCGCGGGGAAAGTTCGGTGGTCCTTGGCGAGGCTGGCTCGGCCCGTTTCGACGGACCGGTCGAAATACGGCGAGAAGTCGGTAAGGTCGTATTCGAGCGCGCTGTAGAGCCCCCGCCTCTCGAGACCGTGGCGGACGGTCTGGATTCGGTAGGTGCCGACGACGCTGCCACTCTCCTGATCGAGGAGGACCACGTGGGTCATCTGGTCGTCGAACTCATCGCGGTCGAGTCCGGTAACAACGGAACCGGCGAGTCCCTCATCGAGCTCGATATTGAACACTTCGTAACGCAGGCGTTGTGCGGCCTCGATACATCGTTTGGAATTGGCGAACCCGGCGATGTATTTGGCGGTTTGAAAGGGCGGCAACGTCAGGACGTCGGCATCGCCGCGGCGTTGCTTGAAATCCTCCGCGCCTTGAAAGGACGCGACGGACATCCGCGTATCGGTGGATCGAATCGGCATCGGGTCTCCCGGGGACCGTTACTTGGCACTAGGATAGTGCCTGGCGACGCGATGATACAGCAGAACGTCCTTGAGGAACTGGACCGGGCCGAGGGGCTGGACGCCGCGGCGGCGGTTGGCGTCGCCGATGGCGAAGAGGACGCGGAATTGCTCGAAGAGGGTGCGGTATGCGTCGGCGAGTTGGGCCTCGGGGTCCCAGATGTGGGTGGATTCGGCGGCTGCGCCGTTGATTTCCACGATGGTGAACGCCTCCCCCCGCCGAAGCTCCTCTTCGCTCGCGTAGCGTAAGTCGAAGCGGCCAAAGAAAAAGCCGGGGACGGCGCGGGCGATCTCGTCGATTCGCCGTTCCAATTCGGGCGAATGGAGATGAACACCGTCGCGGAAGATGCAGCCTTGCTTGTGGTTTCCGGCGAAGACGAGCGGAAACCGTTTGCCGTTGTCGAGCACGTGGTCGAGTTCGTCGGCATGCCGGGCGAAGTACATTTTTTTCATCAGTGCGGCGCGGGGGTCGATCGCGATGAGATGGCGCAGACTGTTCACGCCGTCGCCGGTTACGTGCGGGAAAGTCTTGTGCGTAATCGACGTGATCCGTCCGCGTTCCTCGTCGGGGAACCGGTAGTACATCAGGCCGACCTCGTTTGGATACTCGACGAGGCGTTGCAGACAAATCGTCTCGCCGGCGGGAAACGCGGCGAGATAGGCTTCGAGTTCGGCGCGCGTCCGGACGGGTTGCACGCCGACGCCGCGTTGGCCGCGATCGGGCTTCGCGACAAAGGAAAAATCGATGCCCGCTGCGGCGAGCGCCGTGAGGGCGGCGTCGGCCATTTGCGCGGGGGCTCCGTCGGCGGGGCGATCAAAGGCGACATGCGGCGCGATCCATTTCGTGCGGATATCGTCCGCCACCATGGAGAGAATCTCGCACTTCGACTCGCGGATCATGCCTCCGGAATAGATGCTCGGGTTGGCAGCGGTAGGCAGCGTCAGGCTGCGATGCTTGAGGGCGAGCCAGAAGTAGTACACGGCGACGGGCGCGTAGAAAACCGCCGGCGGCCAGAACTCGAACACGGAGGCGATGGGTCGTTCGGACACCGGCTCCTCGCCCATGCGCTTGACGGAACGGTATTGGACGAGCGCGAAGAACGCGATCATGGCGACGAAAATCGGCCACTTGTAGGGGCCGACGTAGGGGAGCAGCATCTCCCCCACTTTGCTGACCGAACTCAGCACGAGCAGCGTCCACACGAACGATGCCATGAACGCCAGCGTCAGGAACCGCAGCGGCGAGGCGTGAGTAATTCCCGCGCCCAGATTGGTCGGCAACCGCAGGCCGGGTATGAAGCGGGACACGAACACCGCCGCGACAAGGTTTCGTTCGAACCAGGCGCGGGCGCGATCGATTCGGCGTTGCGACACGAGGCCCCAACTAATCGTCCTGGGGCCCACAAGCCGGCCGATCGCGTAGAGCCCGCAATCGCCAACGCCGATGCCGATCGTCAGGCTGATGAACGCGGTCATATAGAACATGCTGCCGTCGGCGACGAGCAAACCGCAGGCGACAATGGTCGTGTCTTCGAGGATGAAGGTACACAACGCGGCGACCACGCCTTGCAGCGGGGGGCTTTCCTGGAGCGTCGTGAGCGCCGTTGTGATCCATTCGTTCACGAAACCGCCTTAGCTGAACCGGCAAGAGCTTCGTCGTTGAGGGCGATGGATTCCGTGGCGTGCGGGGCCTCGGAACGCGGCGTTGGCCGGGCCCAATAGCGCATCTCGACGCGGTGGTCACGGTAGTTCAGCCGAACCTGCGTAATGCTGCGCGTGGAGGACCACTCGCGCCGCATCAGGGGAGAGCGGTCCTCGTGGCCGGCCTCCTGTATCAGGTGGAAGTCCGGGAGTGTGCCCTTGCGCAAGGCGCCTTCGCGGAGCCATTGGGCAAACCTGTCTTCGCGCCATTGAGTCACGTCTTGGCTGTCCCAGCCTGACGAAGAATAGACGTACCATTCGCCCTTGACGGTTTCAGTCTCGATGCCGCCGTTGCGTCTCCAGATGAAACGCGAAGAACCTTCGGGCCAAACGACATGGACGGAGAACGACGGATATCGGGCGGGGTCAAAGACGTTGAAAAGCCAATCGATTCCCGTCTTCGCGGGCCCGCGCTGAAGCAGGTTGGGAATGATATCTCCGCGGGTTGGGAGGGGATGTTTGGGATCGGGGAGGAGGCTCTCGCCGGGCATATACATATTCAGAAGGCAGGCGATGACACCGTGTTCGTTCGCACCCATCCAGGTGCCGCCGCGTTCGCTGTCCTTCGGGGCAACCCAACGGGGCGGGCCGTCGTGGACGATCGGCGGAAACTCGGAGGCACGCGAGATCAATTCGTCGCGATTGAACGTGACGAGTACCTCTTTGGCGGAATGGTGAATCGAAACGGTACACACGGGGCGGGATGGTTTCGCGGACAGAGATGAGGGTAGTAAGAGAAAGTCGACTCAAAAAGAGCGCGAAGCATAACAGAGGGGGATCGGGATGCTAAACCGAGCTAGACTTTTACCGAATCCTTGGATGGGCGCAGACCGTAGAGCGTGAGCAACAGCGCCACCATAATGGTCACGCCGCACACCATAAGGGTGTTCGTAACCAGCGCGCTGTCTCCGCCGTTTGGCGGTGGGAATTTTTCGGTGAGCGTCGGCATAAGCTTCGAAGACGCCCCGATGAAGGCGGCTGCAACACCCGCCGCGCCATTGGTCCATGTGCCAATTTGAAGCATTGCGAACCAGACCTTCAGCGCATTCGAATTTAGACGCAGTTCCTGAACCAGGAAGCCGAAAGCGACCATCAAAACACCATTCGCGGTAAATTCGATGTGGGCCATCACGATGCCGCGGAACCACTGCACGGCGGACGGTGGAATAAACCCGACGGCGCAGCCGACTGTAATCTGCAGGACCCCCAGCAGCAGGATCCAACGTTTGAGTGTTGCTTTCAAGTTGTCGATGTCGGTTGTCATAAGCAACTCCCTCTTATGCTTTTAACGCGAGATGACTTTCGCGGTGGGCCGTTAGGCCGTCGCGGCGCGGTGGGCGGCGGTGGAGAACGCGAGCGTCAGTTCCTCGCGGACTTCGACGCCCAACTCGCGGGCGAGTTGACCCACGACGGCGAGGTGATGGATGGCGTGACTCGAAAGGAACACGAGTTCGCGGCCGAAGGTCGAGTCGAGCTCCGCAACGGTGCCGTCCGGCGAAACGTATTGGACGACCTTGACCGGCTTGGCAAGGGCGGCGTTCGACACTGCGGCGAGACGGCGCGTAACATCGTCGAGCGCCTGCCGGAACGCATCGACGTTAGTCTCGAGGCGCAAATCGCGCGCGCGGGCGTCGTATTCGAAGCGGCCAGTCGCCATGCCGTTGACGAAGCATTGATAGTGTTCGAGGCAATGGCGGAGATGTTCGCCGATCGTTCCGGAGTGGCCGATGGGCGCGGAGAAGCGGTCCTCGCCTACATCATCGAGGAACTCAGATATGCGGCGGCACGTCTCGAGACACCCGGCGACGGGCGCGGGTACACCGGGATAGATGGGATGGATCATTGGACGCTGGATCCCTACGAGAAACGGATTTATTTCCGAGTATGGCCAGTCTAACACAGAATTCGTAGAAACAATGTTAGGGAATCGTGCGGAAATTGCTGGGCCAAAGACCGATTTGCCGTGATAGTAGGCGGCTGTCCCCTATTCCGCCGGCTACTACTCGGACTTCGGAATCAACAACCAGCCACCTTGTCTTTCGATAGGTTCACCTCTGTCGGGCTTGAGTTGGAGACTCCAAAAGATGATCACTTCCGTTTTTTTGAGGGCTTCCGCGAGTCCGGGGAAAGACTTCTCCAAAATGATTTGCTCAGCCATTTTCTCGCCAGGCTTCAACTTGACCAGTGTCTTCGTAGGATCTGCACGGACTAGCGTTTGGGCACCAAACCTGGGAATCGTCCCAATTAGCAACATGCGGTACGACCCGCTCCACGGCTGCGAGAGGTCGTAGTCTTCGATGGGCCTTTCAAGGTTGGACTCTAGGCGGATATACAGAGTTGCCGGGTGCGCTGAATGCTCTAGGTGGACCTCTATCGCTGTATTCGCCATCGTGGTATCTTTGAGGTTTCTAAAGATTAGCCATATGGCGTAGGGGACTAGCGCCGCTAGTATGAAGTCAGAGCGGCACTCCCTCCACATCCAGCCCAAGATGCCGGACCAAAAGCCCGTGAAGAGGAACGGGAGGAACATATCTCGAAGTCTGTCCCGAGGCCTTCCGATTTCACCTCCCCCTATTGCATTCAAGTATTTCTTGTAGACCCAGCTGCGACGTAGATACTGGTCTGAGAGCGGCTTCATGCGTATTGGGAGGCGCTCGACGCTGAAAAACCAGTTGATCCCGACGACTATTCCCATGACGGCCAAGATCGGTCGAAGCGAGCCGTCTAGGTCGGTTTTTTCGGAAATCGTCACGAACGCGGTTAACAGGATAGTTTGTGCCAGCAAGAAGAGATTTTGCCGAGTATGGAGAAGGTTGTCGGCATGTTGATAGTAGTCCCAGGCCTCCTTGATGTCTTCCTTTGAGGGATTTGCAGAATTTGTGGGCTTTGCGGCCATGATTGTCTCCAATCTCTGCTGATACTAGTCAGCACAGCGCGGATGGTCAACGGGGCGCTCGGTCGGAAGCCTAACAATTCTTGTTTTCAACTTGGTTGATACACTTCTTTTGTGGTTCATTGGCGGTCGCTCTGTTGAAAGGTTTCATTCTTTCGCCCCTATGGGGCTTGAATTAAGCGGGCGCACAGGAATCTTGGCGCTTACGCACCAAGCTACAATGCTGTCGTGCCTACAGCGCTTAGGATTTCAACAGAGCGTTAGAGACTCATTGGGAATCTTGTGGGGACTGGTTCCACCCGATCCCTACCTGCCGTTTTCGCGGCGGGTGAGCGGAACCATTTTCCGCGCGGCGCTGCGGTTGCGGGAGGCGGCGGCGGGCCGGTATTATTTGATGCGGGCGGTCCTTCTCGAAGCGAATAGGACCGCCTTCTTTTCGTCTAAAGCATGCCGGGGACAAGCACCCGCGCGACACGATTCTTGAAGGAGTAAGCGATCATGGTGAAGTCGTATGTATTGGCCTTTTCGGCGGCGGTGGCCGCTTCATTCGGGGCGGCGACCGCCCAGGACAAGGTGGAATTGAAGTTCGAATTGCCGCAACCGTATTTCGGCGGGACGCCGCTGGACTACTTCGGCGAGAACCTGGAGAAGCCGGACTACAAGCCGCGTCCGCCGTTCATGGCGCCGGCGGGGACGACGAACGTCGCCAAGGGCAAGACGGTGACGGCGAGCGGCGGGCCGGAATTCGGGAAGCTCGAATTGCTCGTGGACGGGGACAAGGGCTACAAGAAGGACAGCCTGATCGGACTTCCGGCAGGCCATCAATGGGTGCAGATCGATCTCGGCGCGACGCACGAACTTTACGCGTTGCTGTTGTGGCACTTTCACGAAGGCGAGCGCGTGTACTTCGACGTGGCGGTGCAGGTGTCCGACGACCCGAAATTCGAGAAGGGCGTGACGGTGGTCTGGAACAACGACCACGACAACTCGGCCGGGTTGGGCAAAGGGGACAAGCAGGAATACATTGAGAGCTACAAGGGCAAGCTGATCGACATGGGCGGCGCGAAGGGGCGATATGTGCGGCTGTATTCGAAGGGCAACACAACGGACGAGACGAATGAATACGTCGAGGCCGAGATTTATGGCAGGCCGGCGAAGTAGGCGGTGCGAAGTCGGGCATTGACACTCCGTTCGCCCTGAGCCTGTCGAAGGGTGAACGGACGCGAACCAAGGTTCAGTAAAAAGTCGCCACGAAAACCGTTGACGATACAATGCCCGGGCCGCCGCGCGTGACTCCATCGTGGGAACGCGCCGCGGCCCGCGCTGTTTTTGCGGTGGCACTAATCGTTGCGGCGGCGTTCCGGCTGACGGACCTCGAGCGGCGGCCAATGCATGGCGACGAAGCAAACCAGGGGGTCAAGGCGGGCGCGCTGCTCGAACGCGGCGAATACCGGTACGACCCGAAGGAGCACCACGGGCCGACGTTGTACTACGCGGCGCTGCCTATCGCGTGGGCGCGCGGACAACATTCGCTCGCGGAATTGGACGAGGTATCGCTGCGGCTCGTGCCGGCGCTGTTCGGCATCGCGACGGTCGCGCTGATTTGGACGCTGCGCGGGGCGATCGGCGAGTTGGCGGCGGCGATGGCCGCGCTGTTGACGGCGCTGTCGCCGGCTTTCGTTTACTACAACCGGTATTTCATCCAGGAATCGCTACTCGTATTCTTTATGGTCGCCGCGCTGTCGGCTGGATTGCGCTACGCCACGCGGCCCGGGTATGCGCCCGCGTTGGCGTTCGGCGTGGCGTTAGGATTGGCGCATGCCACGAAGGAGACGGCTGCGTTGGTGATTATGTGCGGGGTCGTCGCTGGGGGTATCGTCTGGTTTTTGGGCCGAGGCGGCAGCCGAGGGCGGCTGCCCCACATAACAACACCACGAAATCATGCGCTGGCTGCGGTACTAGCCGCGGCGTGTTGCTCGATGCTGCTGTACTCGTCCTTCTTCACGAACCCTCGCGGCATCATCGACTCGGTCGCTACGTACGCAAATTATTTCCAACGGGCGGACGGCGCGGGGCTTCACGATAAGCCGTGGTACTACTACCTGTCGCTGCTTGCGTATGTGCATCGCTCGCCGGGACCTTGGTGGAGCGAGGGTTTGGTCCTGGTGCTGGCAGCGGTCGGGGGCGTGGTCGCGTGGTGGAACGGCGTGAAGCAGGCGCGATTCATTGCAGTCGCGGCCGCGATTACGTTTGCCGCGTTTTCGGCCATCGCGTACAAGACGCCGTGGAACGTGCTCTCGCCGTATCAGTTGATCGTGATTGTGGCGGGAGTCGGCGCGGCGGCGCTGATCGCCTCACTTCGCGGAAACTTGGCGAGGACCATTGCCGCGTTAGCGCTGGCGATCGGAACAGCCCACCTGGGCGTGCAAGCGTGGCGCGCGTCGTTCGAGTTGCCGGCGGACCCGAGGACGCCCTACGTGTACGCGCATACGTCGTCAGCGTTCATGCGGTTCGCCGAACGCGCGGAAGGACTGGCCGCGGTACACCCGGAAGGCTACGCGATGCGCATCGACGTCATCCAGCCGGACGGCGACTATTGGCCGATTCCGTGGTATCTGCGGCGCTTTAGCCGGGTGGGGTATTGGCAGGACGTGCCGGAACACATCGACGCGCCGTTTATCATCGCCGCGCCGAGCGCGTATGAAGCCGTGCGCGCGCGGCTGACGGGAGAGTACATCACGGAGACGGCGGCGTTGCGGCCATCGGTGTTGCGCGCGGTGTTTATCGAGAAGGGGCTGTGGGACGCGTATATGGCGGCGAAGGAAAAGGTTTCGTTGCCTGACGCGAATTGACGATCAGCAATTCGAGTACTACGCGTCGAATCCGCCTACGAAAGCCAGTGCTCGACCGGGGCCTCGAAAAATTCCACGAGCGGAATGCCGTCCGCCCCGACGAGCAGCGGCCGTGCCTTGGGGAATTCCCGGCAGAATTGCTGAATACCTGGCAAGCCATCGCGCCTGCGGCCGCTTTTTACTTCGATGGCCACGAGTTTCTTTCCCCGGCGCAGCACGTAGTCCACTTCCTTATTGTTGGCGGCCCAATAGTGCAATTCGATGTCTTGGCCGATGATTCCGTTCGCAAGCGTCGCACCCACGGCAGACTCGACAAGTTGTCCCCAGTACGCCGGGTCGCGGCGCGCATCGTTGAATGGGACCCCACGCATTGCCGTGACCAGTGCCGAGTTCATCGCAACGAATTTCGGGCTGGAGGCCCGCCGCCGCACGTTTTGGCCCGAATACTTTTGGAGACCGATGAGAAGTCCGGCGTTTCCCAAGAGTTCCAAGTAATGCGCCAACGTGGTCGTGTTTCCCGCGTCTTGCAGTTGGCCCAGCATTTTCTGGTACGAAAGAATCCGGCCCGAATACGAACAACCCAAATCGAACAATCGGCGGAGGAGCGCGGGCTTGTCCACGCGCGACATCAGCAGCACGTCGCGCGAGACGGAGGTCTCGATCAGGGAATCGAGCACGTAGCGCGCCCAGCGATCAGGTTCTTCGATAAGCGGCGCGGCGCCGGGATAGCCCCCGTGGTACACATACTGTTCCAACGACCAGCCGAAGGCATCGCGCATCTCGGGATAAGACCAGTGCGTGACTGGGATGACCTCGAACCTTCCCGTCAAACTTTCCGCCAAACCGCGCTGCACCAGTAACGGAGACGAGCCGAGGAGAACAACTCGGACATCAACGGCGGCCGCAGTGTCCTCATCCCAGAGGCGCTTCACCGTTTCAGACCATGCGGTAAGTTTTTGCACTTCATCGAGAATGAGAACAGACGGCGCGTTGTTACGCAGCCGGGCGATCTCCCATTGCTGCGCAATCCAGGTAGAATCTTTCAGGGCCGGTTCATCCGCGGAAGCGTAGTGACTTGGTACGCCGAGCGATTCGACAAGTTGCCGCGCGATCGTCGTCTTGCCGGTTTGACGGGGCCCTGCCAGAACCTGAATGAATCGCCGAGGTTCGATGAGGCGCCGTTGGAGTTTGTAGAAGGCGGTGCGTGTGACCATGACAGTAACCAAGTTTTGGTTTACTCAACGCATTGAGTAATTTTACTCAATACACTGAGTAAATTTACTCAACGTACTGAGTAATTTTACTCAACGTATTGAGTAAATGCAATACCCTGGCATAAAACGACTGAATCATGCAGTTATTTATGTAAAAATCGATGAAGCAAACCGATTCCCAAGCGACGAATGACAAGGCTTTTATGCTCGTGAGTAAACGCTTGCGCCGATGGACGATGCGAATCGCGTTGGCGATGTTTCTAATTTTCTGGGTCGTGTACGGCATCGCGTGCCAGATGTCGGAGACGGAATTTTCGAGGCGGCCGGAGCCGGGGATGCAACTGGGCGAATACGCGACGGCGACGCCGTGGACGATTACCTATCTCTCCGGCGGCGAACCGGGGGCGCCGCGCATCATCTACGTTCACGGCACGCCGGGGAGCGCGAGCGCGTTCGACGATTACCTCGAGCGGCCTATCGCGGGCTTCGAGGGCTTCAGCATCGACCGGCCCGGATTCGGCGACACGCGCCCGCCGAAACCGGCGTACACGCTGCACGAGCAGGCGCTGGTCATCGGGCCGCTGTTGGTCGAGTGCGGCGGCCAGTGGCCGATCCTCGTGGGGCATTCGCTGGGCGCGCCGATCATTTGTCGCGTCGCGGCGGAGTATCCGGATCGCGTGCGCGGCCTTGTGCTGCTGTCGGGGTCGCTGAACCCGAAGGAAGAGCACATCGCGTGGTATCAGCGATTGGGCGATTTCGCATTCGTGCCGTACTTGTTGCCGCGCTGGCTGCGCAACACGAACCGCGAATTGTTTCCGATGAAGAAAGAGTTGGAGGAACTCGCGCCGATGCTCGGCGAACTACGCTGCCCAACGGTGATCGTCCACGCCAAGAACGATTCGCTTGTGCCGTTCGGAAACGTCCAGTACATGCGCGAGACGATCCCGAAGGACACGGTCGTGAAGATCGTCGAACTCGAGGACAAGAACCACTTCATCCCGTGGAACGCGGAATCGGTCGTCCGCGATGCGATTGAGGCGGTGGCGAAGGCGTCGTAACAACCGCCGCCACAATCGCATCCGCGATAGCCTGCAAGCCGAGAACAATCCACTTTATCACGCCGCCGAAAGCGATCCAAAAACTGACCTGTTCAAAATGGCGAACTGTGGCATTGAGCCTCGTTGCGGTGAACCTCATCCGTTGATATCATTACGTAGATCGCAACGGTTGATTTGATTCGACGTATGAGTAGCAAGATCAATCTAAATTACATTGCCAGATCCGACCGTGATCCAAACGTTCGTATTGCCGCAGTGCAGAGGCTCACTAGCGGGATCGATTTGAATTACATTGCCACGCACGACTCTGATCCAAGCGTTCGTATTGCCGCAGTCAAGCAATTGCGTTGATTGCAGTGGGATAAGACATTTAAGCTATCGAATGGCTTGCAATAGGACGCAAGGGGTGAGTTCCCATTCGCCAGCCCCACGCCACGAATATTACGCCTCCTGCACGAACCAATCCTGCACGAAGTTGCCGTGGAAGCCGAGGGGGAAGTGGTTGCCGGTCCATATGCGGGCGGCGAACTCGAGCGACGCGGCATCCACGATTTCGAGGAACGTCTCGTCGCGAGCACCGTCGTAGCCGAGCGCGAGGAGCCAGCCTTCTCCTTCGGCATCATTGCCGGGGCGCGGCACGTACACAGCCTCACCCAAGGCGCGGCCTTCGCTGACGTTGTATTCACTCGTCGTGCCGCGGACCAGATCGTGACGAACGATGTTCGAATTGGCGAGAAAATCAGATGAGTCGCGGCCCTCGAGCGCGTACAGGTAGCGCACTTCTTCGCCGCTGCGGCGGATGTCGAAGCGGGGCAATTCCTGGTTCTCGCCCATGACGCCGCGCTTGAGGACTTCGCCTTTCGCCAAGTCGATGACGAGGCGCGTGACCTCGGTCGGCGTGTAGGGGTTCGCGTCCGGCTTGCCGAAACGGTTGATCACGTCGATGATGCTGCCGTTCGGCGTTAGGATGGAATCGACCACGAGCTTGCCGTCGGCGGCGAAGGCGTTGCCGTTGTGAAAGACCATGCTCGCGGGCTGGTTCACGGTGATCGGTTCGGACTTGCCGTCGCGGCCGAGAATGAGGAAGCGCAGCGGTTCCTTCTCGAAGTACTCGAGCGCGTCGCCGATGGTGGTCTTGCCGGTAAGCATGTCGCCGAGGCGGTACTTGACCGGCGGAATCGCGAAGACGATGTGGTCCTTCGAGATGAACATGTCGTGGATCATGAAGTAGCCCGGCTGCGGCAGTTTGTACAACTGCGTGACCGTGCCGTCCTGCTCCATGCGGTAGACGCAGAGCGCCATCGTCGGGCCTTGCTCGACGCCATAACCAAACGCCTCGCCGGTGGCCGGGTCGTACTTCGGGTGCGCGGTGAAGGACATCGTTTCGGAAAGGCCGCCCTTGAAGTCGTAGTCGCCGAGGTAGGCGAGCGTCTTCGGATCGATCGCGGTCGGATGGCCGCCCTCCGATAGGCCGAGCAACTTGCCGTCGAAGGGGATGATGTTGACGTTCGCCTGGTTTTTGTATTTGTAGGGGCCGGGGCCGGGCGCGTGCGTGCCGAACTCGGAGTAGATCATCTTGCCGGCCTTCTGCTCCTCGATGCGCTCGGGCGTTTGGATGTAGTTCGCGCGCAGCCAGACGTTGCCGTCGCGGAAGCTGTAGCCGGAGACGAAGGCGTCGCCGTCGAAGAGATGGTTGAATTGGACGCCGAAGCGTTCCTTCTCGCCGGGCGCGGTGCGGTAGAGCGTACCGTGCAATTCCTTGGGGACTTCGCCCTCGACTTGGGTCAGCTTCCAAGCGCCCTCAGCGCCTGCGTTGCGATGGGCCCTATAGCCCAGGCGGCGCGGATCCTCGCTAAGCGCCATAGCCACGGTCTGGCCGTCGATGTAGCCCAACGCGCCCAGCGTCGCGACGAGTTTCCCGAAATCCCTGCGCGTCATTCCACTGCTGATACTCTTCGATTTTTTCATGGCCTTTCGCTCCTCTGGTTGCCGAACGCGTATTAGACCGCCGCACCCTCGCTGAGGTTTACGGTGTTCACTTTTTGATTGCCGATGCCCTGCATCAAATGGTCAAACGAGTTGAAAAATAGTTCGCGAAATTCCGCTTCTTCCATGCCTAATCGGCCACTCAAGTATAGCGTGACCAGCCCGTGACTGTGCGCCCAGATCGCGGTCGCGACCGATTCGGGGTCGCCTGGTTTCAGGATGCTGGCCTGCATGCACTCGCGCACTCTATCCGTGATGAACTGAAAGGTGGCGTTTCCGGCCTTCGAATGCGTCAACGATTCGGTCTCGACCATCGGAGCGCACGGCAATACGAAGATAATCTCGTAATATTTGGGCTGTTCCAGGGCGAAATTGACGTATCCAAGACCGCTTGAACGCAGCCGCTCCTCGGGTGTGTTTCCGGAGAGGCTGTCGTAGAGGTACGTTCCGAAAATGCGGAAGCCTTCCGCCATGACCGCCGATAGCAGCTCGTCCTTGCTCCGAAAGTGCCGGTAGATCGCAGGCGCGGTCAGCCCGACCCGCGCGGCGACTTTGCGCATCGACACGCCGGACAACCCCTCCTCCAGGAAGAGGTCGCGGGCGCTTTCAAGGATCCGAACCGGCGCGGTAGCCATCGCGCGAACAGTGTTAACATTTCAATGGGCCCTTGTCAAGTACGAGGCGATGGCGAGGCGACTTGGCCGAGATCGGATATAGTGTTGGGCATGACATTCATCGAGGGCGCTGTGACCGGCCCCGCGAACGAGAGCCGCGTGGTCGAGTTTCTCGTTGATAGCGGCGCGGCGTACTCGTTGTTGCCCGAGGCGGATTGGAAGGCCATCGGGCTTACGCCGCGACGAAAGATGACGTTTACGCTCGCCGACGGCACGCACATCGTGCGGCGAATTTCGGAATGCCTCTTCAATGTCGCGGGAGAAGAAGCCCACTCGCCCGTCGTTCTTGGCGAGCCGGGCGACAACCAAGCGCTGCTTGGCGCGGCGACGCTAGAAACGATTGGTCTCGTGCTCGATCCGTTCAAACGCGAACTGCGCCCGATGCAGGCGCGGTTAGCGTAGCAAGCTGAACTGGGCTACGCCGCCCGTTTCTCCGACGCCGACAAGATGCACTCGCGCGTGTAACGCACGTTCCCGAACCATCCCAGGTGCGGGACCTGGCACGAGCGTTCGAGCCTATAGCCGCGCATCCGCGTGAGCCACCACATCCGAAGGCGCGACGAGGTGCGTATCGTGCCGGGCCGGGGAAGTATGGGCACGAGGAGACTCATTGAGGAAGCGGCCAGTTCGTTGCGAGTAACACTGTTCATGCATACACAAGAGCAAGCCGCGGGCCAACTAAAGAATCCCACAAAGTGCGCTGATTTTGGTGGGTGGGATAGGATTGCTGGCCGGCGTGGATACGTAAACGTCACTCAACGCCGGAAAACGTCACAAATTCGTAGGGTGCGCATCCATGATTCCAAAAGTTGTTTCCAACTCGTTTTGCGCGCTCGCGTGCGCGATGGGTTTCTCCGCTTACGGTGAAGACGGCGCGAAGGCCGACGCGTCGAAGCGCGTGCGCGAAGTTTTTACCGCAATCCACGAGCAGGGCCTCGACTTTGTCGATACCGCATACTCCGAAGACGCGACCTTCATCAATCCGCTCGGCGAAGTGAAGGGGCGCGCAGACCTCCGCGCGTGGTATGAAAACCTGTACTCAAATGTCAGCGAGATCGCGTTCGAAATCCAAGAGGAACACGCGGACGGCGCAGCGTACTTCGTGACGTGGGTGATGACGATCAAAGCGCCCAAACTCGAAAGCGGCAAAGTGATTTCCGTTTCCGGCGCATCGTTGTTGCGGTTTGACGACGCCGGCGAAGTCGTCTTTCAGCGCGACTATTTCGACATGGGTGAGTTTGTGTACGAGCACGTGAGCGTCCTGCGGATGCTCGTGAATCGCGCGAAAAAACGCATCACACCGCAAGAGGCAGGGAATAGGCGAGACGATTAGAACGCCGCGAACGGAATCGCGGTTACGCCGGGCGCCAACGGCAACGTAATCGTTCCCGGATGTACGACGTATCCATGCGCGGCGCGGTCTCCGAGGTCTTCGCGAAACGCCGCGATGCCCTTGGCCATGCCCGGATTTGGCGTTCCCGACAGCTTCACTTCGATGGGAACCAGCAAGCCGCGCCACTCGACGACGAAATCGACTTCGGATCCTTGGGTAGTTCTCCAGAAGAATATCTGCGGGTTCTCTCCGCGGTGCAGCAGCGTCTTGAACAATTCGGAAAGGACCGCGGTCTCGAATATAGCGCCCGCCATCGGGCCTGATGCGGCGTGACTGGGATCGGCTAGTCCGGACAGGTGGCACAGCGTCCCAACGTCGGTAAAATAAACTTTCGGGATCTTGACCAAGCGTTTACCGACGTTCGCGTGATATGGCCGCACCACGAGGACCTGATACGTGGCCTCCAACACGGACAGCCACGCTTTGATCGTGTTGAGTGACGTCCCCAAATCGCGGCCGAGGTCCGCCAAGTTGAGCAGTTGGCCGCTCCGCGCCGCGAGCATGCGCAAGAGGCCTTGAAACAGTGTCAGGTCGCCGACTTGCCGGATCGAACGAACGTCGCGCTCGAGATAAGTCTGAATATAGCTGGCGTGCCACAGCGCGGAATCTCGCTTGGGACTCGCTGCGAGCTCGGGAAAGTTGCCGCGCAAGAAGCTCTTCCACAATCGTGCGCCTGACAGCGCTGTCAACGATTTGGCGGGCGTACGGACTCGGCCGCCGGGTGACCGCTCCCAACACAGCGGTGCGCGCATGCGGCCGAGCATCTCTCTGAACGTCAGCGGCAACAGCCGGAGCATGGCCGCGCGCCCCGCGAGGGACTCCGTAACGCGTTCGGCCAGGACGATGTTTTGCGATCCCGTGATCAAATACTGGCCGGGCGTGTGACGGTCCTGATCGATTCGCTCTTTGATGTACATCAACAAGTCCGGCGCATACTGAATCTCATCGAGGATGACCGGCGGCGGATACGCTGCCAAGAACCCCCTCGGATCGGAAGCCGCCGCGAGTTGCACATCAGGCGTTTCGAGCGAGATGTAGCCGTAGCGGCCCTTGAAGAGAGAACGCAAAAGCGTCGTCTTGCCCGATTGGCGCGGGCCCGTAACGACGACGGCGGGAAACTCTTTTGCGGCGCGCGCGACAGCGGTTTCGAGCGCTCGCCGTATGTAACGGTGTTGCGGCATGGGAGAATATTTGTGTAATTATGCATTCGGAATGCATAATTACACAAATTCGCCCGGGCCGCACGCAGGCGATCAGCCGTTTTTCGCCTCGAAATCCCTCATGAACGCGACGAGCGCGTCGACCCCCTCGATCGGAAACGCGTTGTAGATGGACGCGCGTATCCCGCCGACGGAGCGATGCCCCTTCAGGCCGCTGAGGCCCGCGGCCTCGGACTCCTTGGCGAATTTGGATTCGAGTTCCGGCGTGGGCAGGTTGAACGTGACGTTCATCGTCGAGCGATGCGCCGTGTCCGCCGCGCCGCGGTAGAACCCGCTCGCATCGATCGCGTCGTACAGCTTCTTCGCCTTCGCATCGTTGATCTCTTGCATCGCGCCCACGCCGCCCTTCGCCTTGACCCAGCGCGTGACGAGACAGACGAGGTACACGGCAAACGTCGGCGGTGTGTTGTAGAGGCTCTCGCCCTCGATGTGCGTGCGATACTGCCAATACGCGGGCAGCGTCTTGCTTCCCTTCTCGGCAAACGCTTTGTCGATGAACGCGATGGTCACGCCCGAGGGCCCGAGGTTCTTCTGCGCGCCCGCGTAGATGAGGGCGAACTTGGACACATCGATCGGGCGGGACAAAATGTCCGATGACATATCGCAAACCAAGGGCGCGGCGGACTCGGGGAACGCTTTCCATTGCGCGCCTGAAATAGTCTCATTGCTGGTAATGTGTAGATATGCCGCGTCGGATGTTTGTTTGAGATCGGCCTGCGTGGGTACGCGACACGGCCGCGCCTTGTTCGTGTCGGCGGCGACGTTGACCTTTCCGACGCACTTCGCCTCGCTGATCGCCTTGTCGCCCCAGGCGCCCGAGTTGGTGTAGTCCGCCGTCTGGCCCGCGCCGAGGAAGTTCGCGGGCGCCATCGCGAATTGATGGCTCGCGCCGCCTTGGAGGAACAGCACCTCGTGGCTATTGGGAGCGCCAAGCAATTCGCGCAGGTTCGCCGTGGCTTCGCGGTGGACCGCCTCGTATTCCTTGCCGCGATGGCTCATTTCCATGATCGACATGCCGGTGCTCTGGAAATCGAGCAGTTCCGCTTGCGCCTGCTGTAACACTTCTTTTGGCAGGATCGCCGGTCCGGCGCTGAAATTGTAAATAGGGGCCATCGAGGACCTTTCAGGAGTCGCGAGAAACACGTGCCGACGCGACAGCGCCCGGCGGAGCGGACACTATAAGCAAGCGCCATGCGCATCCGCAATCGCCGTTGACTTCCGAAATCGCGGCTGAGTATGGTCAACGGAACACGAAGGAGATCGTACTGTGCAAAAGCAATACCTCAACCCGATGAAGGAATGGCGGTACACGAACACCGTGACCGCGTCCGCCAATGGCATGAAGACGATTCACGTATCCGGCCAGATTGGCCAGGGCGATTCGCACCAGACCCAAGCAGAGGACGCGTTCAAGAAGATCGCCGCAGAGTTGGCGGCAGCCGGCGCGACGCACGAGGACGTCGTCAAGCTCAACGTGTACATCGTGAACTTGTCGCAGGACGCCATCGTGGGCGTGGCCCGCGCCAAAGGGAAGTTCTTCACCGCCGAAGATCAACCGGCTTCGACCTGGGTCGGCGTGACGGGCCTCGTCGCGCCCGGAGCACTGGTCGAGATCGAAGCGGTGGCGATAGTCGAGGCATGACGCACCTGGACAGTAGGCGCTTACCGTTGTACGATGTACGGTGAAGCATGTAAAGGAGAACTCGGCCATGAAGGGAATCGATCTGGAATTTGTCGATCAGTGCATGACTCGGATTACCAAGCTCAAGCCCGACGCGAAACCGGTGTGGGGCAAACTCAAGGCGAACGAATTGGTCCCGCATTTGATCGGCGCGTTCAAGACGTCGATGGGAGACATGCCCGAGCTCGGGTTTATCGGCAATTGGTTTACCACGACAGTCCTTCCGCCGATCATTTACCTCGGCTTCGTGGGACCGCCGAAGAACCTCAAGTCGCGCGACAAAAACGGCGCGATCACGCCCGCTGTGTCATACCCGGGCGACGCCAACGACCTCGCGGCCTGCATGAGGGATTACATCCGGCGGCGCGATGACGGCACGATGAAGGCCACGCGGCATCCGCTCTTCGGCGACATCGGCCCAGAAGGCTGGGGCAAAATCCACGTATTGCACTGCAAACACCACTTCAAGCAGTTCCAGATATAGCGGCCGCTTAGAGCATCGTAGCAGGGGCTGCCAGCCCCTGCGCATGGGCAAGATGCCCATGCTACAATCCGAGGTTTTGTTAAAGGCTATTAGGGGTTGCGAGTCTCGGGGCCGCCATGGGCCGCGTTCAAGATTCGCAGCCAATCCTTCTCGACGGTTTCGACCGGCACTTCGACAATGCGGCCCAACTCGATTCCGTTTCGGTGAAAGATCGCCGTGGGGACGAACGTCACGCCGTGGCGCTCGGCCCGGCCTTCGGGGTCGCGTTTTGATCGATCGAGCGCGATGATCTGGAGCGTCCAGTCCTCACGCCCGATCTCACGCAACGTTCTCAGCAACGGCGGCGCGTAGAGTTTCGAGTCGTCGCACCAAGTCCCGAGATACAACGTGACGTGCAACGGCCCATCAACGCGGCGAATCGTCTCCACCGTCTCATCGTCCGGCGCGTACTCTTCAAACGATTCGCGGAACTCGGGATAACGGTCGAACAACAACGCGGGCGAAATTTCGCCCAGCAGCATTCGCTCGCCGCCCACAACTGCTTCTCGCCACGGCCTATCCGAGCATGCGACAGCCCCGAGAAGCAACGCGGAATTCGCCAAACGGCCCGCCAATTTCATCGCGATTCTTCCGATTGGCAAAGCACTTTGATCGCATCAACGGACTTGTCTCGTAGCGAATCCATCATCCGAGGCAGGGACCGTAGATCGATCCGGTGCGTGATGAGGGGCCTTACATCCAACCGCTTCGACGCCATCGCCTCGAGCACCGTCCGCCATTCGTTGCGAGGGCCGTCGCTGAACGACGAATTCCAACTGCCCACGATGCGCAGTTGTTTCCGCGGAATCGCCCAATAGGCGTCCTGCGCGAGCGTCATGTCGCCCGCGGGATTGCCCAGCGCCACGACCGTGCCCATCGGCCGCGCGCATTGCAGCGCGAGCGCCAGCGCCGAAGCGGTACCCGCGGCCTCGATCGAGACATCGCAACCGAACTTCGTGAGCGCCGCCACGAACTCCCGGGCGTCCGCTTCGCGCGGATTGCACATCGCATCGAACCCGAGCATTCGCGCCGTGTCCAGCCGCGCGTCGTCCACGTCGAAAATCAGGACCTTCGCCGCGCCCTCTGCCCTCGCCCACAACGCCACGAGCAACCCAATCGGCCCCGCACCCACGACCGCCACCGTGTCGCCGGGCTTCATCTCACCTTGGCGCGATGCATGTAGCGCAACCGCGGCGGGCTCGGTCATCGCGGCTTCGTCCATCGAGACTTCCGGCGGAATGGGAACAAGGTTCCAGACCGGCGCGCGCACGTATTCCGCGAAGGCGCCGTCCGAGCGCGAACCCAGATAGTCATACCTCGCGCACAGTTGATACTCGCCCTGACGGCACGCGAAACATTCACGGCACGGAATTAGCGGATACGCCGCGACGCGCTGACCGATCATTTCGCGCCCCGATTCTCCGCCCGCTGACACAACCGTTCCCGCGAACTCGTGGCCCGGAATCGTAGGGAACGAATACGTCCCCTTCTCGAACACGCGCGGAATGTCCGATCCG
This sequence comes from uncultured Nitrospirales bacterium, assembly GCA_964467615.1. Taxonomy (GTDB): domain Bacteria; phylum Hydrogenedentota; class Hydrogenedentia; order Hydrogenedentales; genus CAYXRK01. The sequence continues at coordinate 66,098 of CAYXRK010000004.1, forward strand.
CACACGCCGCAAGCACCGACGCGAATCAAGACCTCGTCCTCGCGCGGCTCAGGCGTAGCGGCGTTCTCGTATCGCAGGTCCCCCACCCCGTGCAGCACGCAAGCTTTCATCGCTGTTTCCAGAGAAACCCACTGCCGTTCCGACCCAGTATAGTACCTTCCGCGAATGGCGTACCTTGGAAAATCCACGAAATCACCTCGGATCATTGACCTTCTTCGCCCGATCTGGCATCATTGTGTCCGTAAACCACGAGGTACCGAACATGGTACGCGCCTTCTGCGGCATCTTAATCATCTTCATCCTTATCGTCGGGACTGGATTTCCCAGCGTCGAAGCAGACCCACCCGGCGTCCCGGAGAACTGGGTCAAGACCGAAGTGTCCGGCGCGTTCTCCTTCCACGCGCCCACGGGAATTAAGCCCATCTCGGTGCGCGGCACGACTATCGACTCGGGCGTCTTCGAAGGCCCCACCATGACCGTCATGTACACGCAAATCGGCGGCATGGCCCCGCGCGAACGCGTTGCTGAAAGCTGCGCCTACGAGAATTTTGAAGTCGATGGACGCCAAGGCCGCCTCAGCCAATGCTTGCCGACAAACGCCCCCGCGAACGGCGCATCCGTCACCTGGGAATGGATAGACCACGACACCGGCCTCGGCTGGCAAGTCGGCGGTTGGTGTCAAAATCCAGACGACGCGCAAATCCTGCGCGAAATCATTCGTTCACTGCGCTTCGAGTCCTAACGCGCTCTCGACAGTAGTTCGCCGGTGCGCTCTCGCCCTTGCTGTTCTCCATGACTGCCGCGGGGATTCGGCTACTTTCTAACATTCGTATTTCCGCAATTTTCCACACGACTTCCTCTTTCGCGTTCTTTGCGTTCCTTCGCGGCTATTCTCTATTCCCTAGGAATCGATTCGTAACCCAGGGCTTGCCCGCCTCTGGAGGGTTGGGCCGCGCGAAGTGCAACGCAGCGTGACCTACCCTGGGTCCCGGCACACCCCCAACCAATTCCCTGAAGGGGATATCTAAACGCGCGCACTAAGCCGCGCCCCTTCACCACCCGTTGGCGTGCCCCGGCGTTGAGCGCTGGCCAGTGGCAACGCGCCGAAACGCGACACTCATCATCATAACGAGCGCCATCAACCCCAAATCCGACGCGCCTCGGCCCGGCCCCGCATGCCCAGCGCCAGACAACGCGAAGCACTGCGGCCCGCCCTCAAGAAACGTCGCCAACTCAGCGTCCGTCACAAATCCATCCGCGTCCGCATCAAGATCGCCAAACCCTTCCTCGGAAAGATCCGGCTGCGCCGCACTCGCCTCCGCAAAACTAAGCTGACCATCGCTGTCCGCATCCGCCCCCACAAACCCCGACCGTAACGCATCGGCGATATCATCCAACGTCGGCTCACCCTCACCCTCTCCCTCACCCTCTCCTTCACCCTCTCCTTCACCCTCACCTTCGCCCTCACCTTCACCTTCACCCTCGCCCTCGCCCTCGCCCTCACCTTCGCCCTCGCCTACGTCCTCGGCCACGCCGTGAAGTGTGACGCTGAATCCGCCGCCGCCGGTAAATGTCAGAGCGCGGTCGAAAGCTCCCGGCGAGTCTGGCGCGAACCGGACCAAAATCACTTTCGAGGCCTCAGAAGCGAGGGAGTACCCGGTTCCTCCCAGTAGAGAGAACGGTGCATCAACGCTCGCCTCGCCTACGAGTAGCGCCTCGCCGGTATTGTGAACCGCGAAGGTGCGATCTGTCGATTGGCCGGGCTCGAGCACGCCGAAATCCGCGGTTACAAAAGT
>CAYXRK010000005.1:0-60774 GCA_964467615.1 uncultured Nitrospirales bacterium
TGTGCAGATAATCCGGCGAGACCCCCGCAAGCAGTCCGCGATCAATCATCGCGAAATTCGGTTCAATGTACTGCGCGCCCGCCTGATTGGCGAGGTTCTGAAGTAAGATGCGTTCGGTAATGTACCCGAGTTCAACGAGAATCTCGCCGACGGCCCTACCCCGTTGCTTCTGGATTTTCAGCGCGGTTTCGAGTTGTTCAGGCTGGATGATTCCCTGTTCGACGAGCATATCGCCGATGCGCATCGTTGCGCCGGCCTTGGCAATGACGTCGCTGATCGCCTGGCGCGTCGCGTACCCCAACTCGATGAGGATGTCGCCGATTTGTCGTGGTTGCTCGAGGCGGGACTGAATCTTGAGCACGCGATCGAGTTGGGCGGGTGTAATTACGCCATCCGCGACGAGGGCGTCACCGATCAGCGATTTTCGACCGGAGGCCTTACTCTTGGTTTCGGGATCGATCCGTGCCGCGGCGGATTTCGTCGTACGTGATTTCTTTGTCGTGGCCGGAGTCACAGACGTTCTCCGAACGACAATCGATCCGTGGCCATTGTCCCCCATTCCTTCGCGCCGCCGACTGTGTCACCCCCGTGCGCGCGGACGGAACCTAGACGTACTTGTAACCATGCCGCCAATTCTATCGGACGGATTCTCGAAAAGTCCAGAAGGCAAGAATTCTACGAAAAGCCATTCTCGGCAAAGGGTGCCCGCGCCCTATGCGGCCTATCTACATCTCCGGGACTAAATCTTCGCGCCGTTCTTGCGCCGGGCCTCGATGTGCTGTTCGAGTATCTCGCGGTAGTCGTCCACGTCGATATCCCGCTCGGCGCATATCAGCATTAAGTTACCGTCGTTGCGGAAGTTACCGTCCCATTCCATGAGTTTTTCGTCGGTCCAACTTGGGTCGTACTCCGCGAGCTTCTGATCGGAGAATTGGGCCACGTGATACCGCGCGCTTACATCGGCCTCGTCCATCAATTGACCGGGCGGATAGTGTTCGTAATCGATAGTGGTGTCGGGCATGGAGGTGCTCCTAGTTGATGGCCGTCACTTGGTTTCCCCAGGATGATACTTGGCGACGAGCTGTTGCTCAATATCGGCCTCGGTGAAGGCCACCCGCTTCATTTGGTTCTCGGCGAACAGGGCCGCCTGATCGTTGTAGTGCGGGGCGCTTTCCACTTCGCTCTGGCTGTATGCGACGACGGAATAGGCCCGTGGAATCTCGCCGAACTCCACCGCAAAAATCGCCCCATCGCCACCGTTGGCGATGAATATGCCGTCCTCGTCTTCCCGATACTCGATAATCCGGAAACATCCGAGGGCGTTCCCATCGCCGCCGACGGGCACGTCTACGCTGCCGAACCGTACACGGTGAATCGCACCCCAGAGGACGTCGTAGGAACCATATTTCTCCTTAAGCAAGGAGATTGCCCGCTTAAAAGCGTCGACAGCCCGTGCTGTGTCCGCAAGCCCGCGCGGCGAACTCGTCGCTTCGGCCCGCGACCATTGAGTCGCAAAATTTTCTGCGTCGGTGTGGTCCTTCGAATACAGTCCCCACCAGGTCTTGAACAACACGCTGCCACGACTGTCGGCCGAGACCCGGTTGTTCCAGTTCTTAAGCAGTTGCGCGGCGGCCAGCGCCTCGGCATTGGTTTCAGACTCAACGACAGCGGCGATGAGGTCGTCCTTCACGCGAAACGCCAGCAAGGCCCGCATGTCGAACTTCAGCGCGACGACCTCTTCGAGGCTAAACATATCGGCGCTATGCACCAGGTCGAGCGACAACTGCGACCGCAAGCTCAACGCGTCCTTTCCGAAGTGAGGGGGGAAGCCGGAGGGATCCATGGGTTCTTCGAGGACGGTCAAATACGGCGGACTGTTCGAGTTGAACACGTAGCCCGCCGCCGGATTGAGCACCTGCGGTAATTCATCCAACGCGTGGAACTTGGTCCAAATTTGGTCCGACTTCGAGACGTGTACGGCCGAGTCGGTCTGCGCCGCGTGCGGGATGTTCGGGACCGAGCCGTTCCAGAGGTAGAAAATGTTGCCGCTCTTATCGGCGTAACACACGTTGAACATGGGGATGGCCAGCATGCGCAGCGCGTCCATGAACTCGTCGAGATTCTTGGCCAGGCCCATGCGGTACCACTCTCCATACGAGCGGTACTCCTCGTAGCAGGCGGATTTGAGCACATAAATCGTGTCGGCTGTGCGATGGACGACCGGCCCCAACGGACTGTGCCAGAACGTGCGGATACCATCGACCAGGCCACCCTCGGTCTTGATTTGGATCGTGACGTCCTCTTTCGTGAGCGGCACGGATCCTCCGTCGAACAGATAGTGATCGGCCCGATCGGGGTCGGCGTCGAGCGCGTAAATCTCTTCGAGGTCGGGATAGTTGACCGTGTGGCTCCAGCCCAGGTTGTTATTGAAGCCGGCAGTGATCACGGGCCGCCCGACGAACGTCGTGCCGTAGACGTTGTACTTGCCGGGAATCGTCACGTGGGCCTCGTAGTACGTCGCGACGGGAGACCACGGCTGGTGCGGATTTCCCATCAGGATGGCCTTGCTCGATTTCGTTTTGCGCGGCGCAAAGGCCCACATGTTGGACCCCTCGGCCTCGGGCTCGACGACCGCTTCCTCGCCGCCCTCGAGTTTCTTGATGAACTTTCCGACGATGCCGCTGCGATCGAACGCGAACCGCATCACGCCCGCGAGTCCGTGCGCCGCAACGTCGTGGCCGTTGATTGGCCCGAACCACTCAGGCAACTCGGAGCGATTCAGTTCCACCCAGTAGTTGAACCCCTGCGCAAAGCCCTCGATCATCTCGCGCCAATCGGCATCGAGCAAATGGTACGTCTCGACCGCGCGCGCATAGACCCGGAATTGCCGGTTGCGAAAGTCCTCTTCGATGTCCTTCTTCGTGCCGAACCATTTCGCCTGTTCGCCGCGCGCTCTCAGAACGCTTCGCATGATGTTCAGGCCGTGGTCCTCGGCCTGCGCGAACCCCATGCCAAACCCAGCGGCACGTTCGTTCTCCGCGAGAATATGCGGAACACCGTAGGCCGTGCGGCGGATAGTGACCTGCTGGGCCAAGTCCTCCGTGGATGTGCCGGCACGTGCGCACAGTGCCGCAAGCGCCGTTGCAAGAAACAGTGAAAAGCATTTGTGCGTGTTCATCTCACGCTCCCGGTCGGTATTCGCGCCTTCGCCACCCGGCAAGCACGCGACGTCGATAGGGCTTAGAGTAGCATGCCCCCAGAGGCGCTATCCCTTGGCGACGTAGTCCACCAACCACTGGTGCAATGGGAGCAGCTTCTTGTACTCGTTGAAGCAGAAGGCCGTGAACTTCTTGTTCGACACGTCCGCGGGAAGTTCGTGCCGCTTGCCGGCGTAGAGCGCAGTATGTAAGAGATAAGTAGCGCGTTTGTGCTCGGGATCGAAACCGCTCGGCACACGCTTGTAATGTTGGCCGCCAACGTCATATCCGGCCTTTTTCGCCTTGGCGGCGGCCGCTTCGAGCGCCGTGCCCGATTTTGTCTCGACCACCGCGCGGCGATACGCATCAAGTCCCGGCTTGCTAAATTCGTAGACGCCCACGCCGAGCACGACGCGGTCGTGATACATCCTGAAAAGAAACGAACACGACCCGCAGCGTTCCGTGCCGCCTTCCCAGAACTGGAGGTCGAGGTGGTTCTTGTAGGGAGACTTGTCCTTGGAAAAGCGAACGTCTCGATTGATACGGCGGATCGAGCCGTTCACGCGGGGTTCCGCATGAATGTTCTTCGAGATGGCGTGAAGGCGTTGCCCCATCGCCTCGACGAACAATTTCGCCGGCTCGAGCACCGAATTCTCGTACTCGTCCCGGTGCGCGTCGAACCACTCCTTCTTGTTGTTCTTCTCGAGCCCCATGAGAAATGCGGACCCTTCCTTCGGAAACCCGGAAAATTCGGCCATCGATCCGCCTTCCCTCCTCCGGCCCGCGCCGGATCAATCTCGTTTCGTTTCCATATCCCGCGCGCGCTGCGCCGCTTCGTCGAACAGTTCCGCGCACCGCTGCCAGGCGCATTGCGTCAACAAGTGTTTGAACAAGGCTTGCTCGGACTCGTTGTAGAACTTGACGGATTCGGCCCCAAACTTCGACCAATCGAACGCCAGTATCGAACACGGCGCCGCCGCTTTTACGGTCGCCGTCCGGATTTTGTCGCTCGTGAACTGAAGGATTTCACCAAGTAACTCGGGCGCATGGAGCTTCTCGAGAAGTTCTCCATCCCGCGTCACGTCCACCTGTCCCGTAAGCAGCACGCACCCCAAGTTTTCGTCGTGCGCCCCCTGCTCAAACAATTTCTCGCCGGCCTGAACAGATCGCGGCATACCCACCCAAAGCAGGCCCATGGCGCAACGATCACGAAGTTCACGCGGCAGTCCTTTGATGAACGGGACTTGCAAGAGCCGCGTGCGAAGGTCTACGAGTTCCATACTGCTTCCTTAGACCGTCCCCTGCGCCTACAAGACCGCCTGGGTTGCACGAGCGCCTAGAAACTCCACGACCGACCGCGCCAGACCCTCGGCGTCGAGACCACATTCCACAAGCTGCTGGTCTCGTGTCGAGTGTTCGAGGAATCGATCCGGGAATCCCAACCGTTTCACCCGCACGTCCCCGAGTACGCCGCCTAGTTCGAAATGCTCCATCACGGCGCTTCCGAACCCGCCGGCCAACGTGTTCTCTTCGACCGTAATTATCGGCGCGTGCGCAATTTGATTGATCAGCGCGGCGTCCAGAGGCTTGATGAAGCGTGCGTCGACCACTCCGATGTTGAGACCACGGCCCTCCAAGATTTCCGCGGCGCGGATGCAAGTACCAACGATAGGCCCTATCGCGAGGAAGTAACCGTCGCCGCCTTCCTTGACAATTTCACCGTGATCGATGTTCCTTCCGGACTCGGACCCGATGGCCGGGGCCTTGGCCCGCGCGTACCGAAACGCCACGGGCCCCTTCTGCCGCAACGCCCACTCCAACATCAGCTTGGTATCGACGTCGTCGCGCGGCGCAAGCACCTTCAAGTTCGGCACCGCGCGCAAGAATGACAGGTCGAACGCGCCCTGCTGCGTCGGGCTGTCCTCGCCCACCAGTCCAGCGCGATCAATAGCAAAAACGACCGGGAGGTTTTGCAGGCACACGTCGTGAATAAGCTGGTCGTATCCGCGCTGCAAGAACGTTGAATAGATGGCCGCGACGGGCCGGAATCCCTGCGTCGCAAGCCCAGCGGCGAAGGTCACCGCGTGTTGCTCGCAAATGCCCACGTCGAAAAACCGATCCGGAAAATGCTCCTCAAATTTCGAAAGCCCGGTACCGGTTGGCATCGCGGCGGTAATGGCCACGATGCGGTCATCCTCCTTTGCGCAATCGATCAGTGCGCTCGCGAACGCTTCCGTGAAACTCGGGATCGGCGCGGCGTCCTTCTGCCCACTGCTCAAGAATTTACCCGTACTGATTTCGTACGGGTTCACGCCGTGGTACGTCAGCGGGTCGTCTTCGGCGTAGGGATAGCCTTTGCCCTTCTGAGTAACGCAGTGAAACAGGATCGGGCCGTCGATGTTCTTGAGGTTCTCGAAACAGTGGACCAGGGTGCTCACGTCGTTGCCGTCGACCGGCCCGACGTAACGAAATCCCAACTCCTCGAAGAACCCGCCGGGAATGAACATCCCCTTGAAGCCGTGTTCAACGCGCCGCGCCGCTCCCATCACGGATTCGCCCATCGCGCGCATGAACGATTTGAGGTCGCCTCGCGCGCGGTTGTATAGACCGTTCGTGATGAGACGGCTGAGATACGAGGAAAGCGCCCCGACGTTCCGAGAGATCGACATCTCGTTGTCGTTCAATATGACCAAAAGCTGGCGCTTGAGGTGCCCGGCGTGGCTCAACGCTTCCATCGCCATGCCGCCCGTCATCGCGCCGTCGCCGATCACGGCGATAACGTGGCGGTCGCCGCCTCGGAGGTCCCGCGCCACCGCCATGCCCAAGGCCGCCGAAATCGAAGTCGAACTGTGCCCCGTGCCGAAGCAGTCGAACTCGCTCTCGCTGCGTTTGGGGTAGCCGCTCAAACCGCCCTTGCGCCGGATCGCATGAATCCGGTCGCGCCGATCCGTCAAGATTTTGTGCGCGTGCGCCTGGTGGCCAACGTCCCACACGATCAAGTCGTCGCGAGGATCGAAAACGTAGTGCAGCGCGACCGTCAATTCGACCGCGCCAAGCGGGCTCGCGAGGTGCCCTCCGTTGCGTGACGCCACGTCGATGATGACGCGGCGCACTTCCTGCGCGAGCTGATCGAGTTCGCTCTCCGAAAGCGTTTTGATCGCGTCCGGAAGATCAAGACCGGCAAGAAGCGGACACTCGTCAAATACGGGATGCAGGGGCGCGTTCGGTGTGGGTTCCGCCATCGTCGGCCAATACCTCATTTCCCGCACCTTATGCGGGGAACAAATACTATCACAACCTGTTGGAAACATTGAATATACGGACGAAACCGCCGATCATTACCGTGCCCCTCGCGGGGTACGCCAGCAACAAGGTTTCGTTTTTCTCCCTGTACATGTGTTTCCCTCTGCGAAAAGTTTCCATTTGGCCGTTCGCGGCGTGCCTAGTAACCGGCGCGGCGTCGGGACTCGCCGGAACTTTCATTACGCCGCTTCGCACGCTGACACACGAACTAACATTCGCCCTCGTTTCGGCCTGTGTCGCGATCGTATATGCAGCGACTACTTTCACACGACGCTCACCGGGATCGCCGGAGTGGAACTGGATCGTTGCCCGTGCGGCGCGCGCCATTGCCCTCGCCGCTACATTCGTCCTGACCGCGACAACCATAACGTTCGTATCGAACCGTTGGGTATACGACTGCGCATTCGATCGAGGATTAGTGTTCTTTCTCACTACCTGGGTCCCTTCCGTATTGCTCGCTATGGCCTTAGGCGCGTTTGCGCAATCCATCGGCCTGTCCCGCCGGGGCGTGCTTTTGGCAGGCCTTTGCCTGCTCCTCGCGACGGGCATCCACGACGGTCTCCAACTGTACTACGGACCGCGCGTGCATCCGGTCGACTTTTTCATCGGCGATCTCGCCGGACTCTCGCAGCGAGAAGTCCTTGCGCCGTCGAAGATTCACGTGCTCAACCGCGTGTTTGTCATGTTCACAGCGTTCTCGATTTGGGAAACCGCGCGATGGTTTTGCGAACGGAGTAGCCCCGCCGCACAAGCCCGCAGGTTCGGCGTCGCGCGACCAGCATTGCTTGGCATCATCGCCGCAATCACCGCGCTCGCCTATGGCAGTTACATTGGCGCAGGCATCGGCCGCGGCGCACTGCACGCCGCGTACCCCGCTAGCGAAACGACGGATCACTTCGTCATTCACCACTCGGAATCCGCCTCCGTTCTCCCGCAACTCGACGCAATCGAGCGCAACGCCGAATGGAACTTCGCCTATCTCAGCGCGTTGCTCGGCATTCAACCAACGGAGCGGCTCCATCTCTACCTCTTCGATTCCGGGGAGGGCCTGCACGCATTCACCGGTATGGACGACGCGCACGCGGGCTTGGGCGAGGTATTCCTCACCTGGGACTCCGCGCTGGCGTCCACCCTCACGCACGAACTGACTCACGCGTTGCACCGCGAGTTGCGGCCCTCGCCGCTCATCCTGCTCCGGCGCGGCATGCTCGAAGGCACGGCCGTCGCCTTCGAGCGCCCCTACACGCTCGTCCCCGAGGCCCACGCCATGCAGGCCGCCGCGCTCCGCCAAGACACGCTGCCCCCGGCCAAGGCCCTGCTTTCCCCCTTCGGCTTTCGTGCCGCCTCCGAAGTGTCCGCGTACGAATCGATCGGATCGTTCTTCGGTTTCTTGATCCAGACCTACGGAGTCGAGAAGTTCGCAAAGATGCAGCAGACGCTCGATTTTTCCGCGGCATACGGAAAGGAGGTCGAGGAACTCGACCAAGAATGGCGAGCGTTCTTGGAGAAAGTCCCCGACACACCCGAGACCCGCCTCAACGCCGGCATGCTGTTCGACACCTCGCTCTACCCGGCGTACGACACGCTCGTCTGTCCAAAGGTCGGCCGGCCTGTCGATGCGCGAAAGAGGGCCGCCGCAAGGTCGATGCAGCGCAAGGACTATGCGGGCGCGCGCGAAGCGTACCTGACTTTGTACCGCGAATCCGGCGACATCCGCCTTGGCCGCTCCGCAGCGAGCGCAGCACGCGAAGCCGGTGACTTCGACACCGCGCTCGCGATCACCCAAGAAATGGAATCGAAGCAGGACCTGAAGGACTACGCGCGCTTCATCCTCCTGAACGACCGCGTCCAATACCTCGCGTTCGCGCGCGATTGGCCCGCGCTCTACGCCGCGTTCGATGATCGCGCCGCCCGTTTTCCCGAACTCCCCCTCGCCAACCGCATGGGCGAGGTGTGTCTGCGAAACCCCGCGATTCGCGAGGGGTACGTCGATGCCGCCGCCGAGCAGGACCCCGTCATTCGCGCGCGGAAATGGGAAAAACTTCTCGCCGCCAATTCCGATTTCGCCCCGCTCTGGTACCTGTACTTCCGAAACGGTCTGCCCGCTGAAGCCTCGTCGTCGGTCCACGCCGAAGCCCTCCAACGCGCTATCGCGATCGACCCCTCCCTCACCAACGACCTCGCACCAGACCTACTAGCGACGGCAACCGAAGCCATCCACCGCGCCGACTACAACACCGCCCGCGGCCTCGCCAACATCGTCCAAGACACCGCCTCCAACGCGCTCCACAGTTTCGACGCCCACACCCTCCTGCTCCGCATCCAATTCGAAACCGAAGGCGCAGAGGTTACACGGGAAACGTTGACGCCGTAGCAGTGCGGCCAGCCGCGTGAACGATTGAAAAATGACCGCCTATACACATCGGCACCTGTGCATGGGTCGCGGTATAGTGTCTATCCAAGGAACGACTCTGTGGCGGAAAATCCCACCAAAACTCAGATTGAAAAGCTCGGCCAACGGTTACGAGAAGGACCGTCGACTGACGAGGATTTGAGGCTGCTAGACGAATACCGAAGATCGTTCGACGCGGCTTACGAAACGGTCGCTCGCGGCATTCGCGAACAACTCGAATTGGCTGTGTCCGGCAGACGGGCAAAAACCGAGGTATCAATCGTTGCAAAGTTGCGACGTGGGAGCACTAAGCTCTCCCAAATGCAAGACATTGCAGGATGCAGGATTCTTGTGCCCGATTACGCCGACCAAGAACGCATAGTTGAATCCATCTGTGGGTTATTTCCTGGCTCAAAGGTCTTCGATCGTCGTGAGAATACGAGCCACGGTTACCGTGCAGTCCATGTAGTCGCTCGCATTGAAGGACAGCCCGTTGAGATTCAAATTCGAACTGAGCTTCAACACTTGTGGGCGCAGACTTCTGAATGGTTGGCAGACAAGTTCGGCCAGGCGATTAAGTACGGCGGCGGTGATGAAGCTATTAGGAAGCATCTCACAGATACGTCGACTCTCTGCAAAGTAACCGAGGATTACGAGCGGAGGGTGATTGGCATCGAGGATTGCGAGCGAATGTTCATTAGCGTGCACAATCGGCTCATGGAATCTTGCTCGGGAACCATTAAGTTTCGATACTTCGCTGCAATTCTCTTGATGCAAAGAATTGTGCGCGCGAATTTGACCCAACTAATGGATCAAAGCGATAATTTTCGGGTAATAGCTGAAAAGGTGGAGTGGCTCGATTCATGATTTTTTTGGTGCGATACAATCGCCACGCGGGTTCAACTGTTCTTTTTCGCTCATATCCTGATTCCGCACTGGAAGCCGCGCAAGACGAACGGCTTGAACTCGAACTCGAATTGAACCGCAAGGGCGTCGATGACGAGGTGGTGCTGCTCGACGCGGAGAGCCAAGACGCGTTACGTTTGACGCACGGGCGCTACTTTGAAGACGCCGATTTCAAACGCGAACCCGTCGCAAAGACGAATTAGAGCAGGCCGATCGCCTAGCTCCGCGGTGCCTGCTTCCGGAAGTGTTGCCGCTCGGTGTGAATAATCTCCTCAATCCGCTGCCCGTCGCGGATTACGCCTAGCGTCACGTCCTTTCCCGCAATCGTGTTGAGCTGCATGTAGAGCACGACGTCCTTCGCGAACGCGTCCTTCTCGACGCCGTCCACCGAGTAGATGATGTCGCCTTCCTTGAGCGTGTGGATGCGCAACGGCTGCGCGCCGGGATCGACCTCGCTTACCTCGGACGCGAACCCATCGACCGGCAGGCCGTGCTCGGTCTTTCGCTCCGCGGTCAACGCCTCATTCCAGAAATACAACTGCGGCTCGACCGTCCAAAAGCGGAAGAACGTATCGGTCCACCACCATAGCTCCGGCAGGTTGACCGTCAACTCATGCTCGATTCCGTTGCGCAGCACCGTAAAGAACGCCCGCGTCGCGTCGCGCGGCGTCTTGTCGTAGTGGTACTGCAAATCGCCGAACGTGTACGCGCGCTTCCGGTTCACCCCCGTGATAACGTCGCCCGGTTGCATCCCCGCCACCGCGACCGCGCCCTCGACTTCACCGACGACTAGACCCTTCGAAATGTCCAGATGTATGCCGATGGTTTTGATGTCCGGCGACTGATAGATGAACGTCTTTCGATCGAGCGTCCCCGCCGCCTCCATCATCTGCGCACGATAGTCGTTGATAAGGTGACACTCGATACAACGTCCACCGCTTTCGTTTCTTAACAGTTCTATGTCGCGCGAATACAACGGCGCGGGCTTCGGCGGCGCAGGGAGTTCGCCGCGTTTCGCCCGCTCGTGAAGTTCGATGCCCTTGGCGAGCGCGATCTCGAAGCTGTCGAGATTGAGGTACGTCTCGCCGGATTTCGCGTCGCGGCCGCCGTAGCGCAGGTAAATCTGCTCGTCGCCGTTCATCAAATAGAAATAGGTCGGGTTGTGCAGGTCGTGATCGAACAGGCCGATATTGACCTCGGTCATATCGACTATCCGCGCGCGGACATACTGCTCCAGCAACTCCCTGCGGCGTGAATCGGGCGGCGACTGCACAACCTGTGCGTCGAATCGGCGTCCGTTAATTCAAGGCACGCAACGGAATTCGATGAGCAGCGGCAGCCCCGAACTCTTCGCCTCGGCCAACGCCTCCGCGTAATGCGGGAAGAACGTCAAGTCCTCCGCAAACGCGAGCGTGGCGAGAGAGAGCGCGACGGACGCCGTTATCTGGCGAATTTTCCCCATGGTTCTCCAACAAAAAGACGGAATTCTAAACGAACCGGTCTGCCCGGTCACAGCGTGAAACACCAGTCCGCCGGAAAAGGATCGCGCGCGACATATCCGGGTATCAGACTTTCGTAATCCTCGCCGAACGCTTGAACTTGTGGGCAGAATCTACTATAAGTGCCAACGCACGTCCACAAAACGTAAGGAGAAGACCATGAGCGACCAGCAGAACCATTGTTGCGGGCCGGGCTACGCCTCCCCCGAGGCCGCCATGAAATCCGGACCCGAGAAAATCCTCTACGTCATCGGCGTCCACACGGGCACAGCGGCGGGGAAACTGCCCGACTTTTTGGCGACGATTGACGCCGATCCCGACTCGAAGACCTACTCGCAAATCATCCACCGGCTGCCGATGCCGAACATTGGCGACGAGTTGCACCACTACGGTTGGAACGCGTGCAGCTCGTGCCACGGCGACTCTTCGAAGAAACGCCGTTTCATCGTCGCGGGCGGACTGGCATCGAGCCGCATTCACGTTATCGATACGCAGGACCCCCGCGCACCGAAATTGCACAAGGTGATCGAGCCGGAAGAGCTCTTCAAGAAGGCGAACCTATCCGCGCCGCACACCGTCCACTGCCTCGCCGACGGCCACGTGATGATCTCCATGCTCGGCGACGCTCAGGGCAATGGCCCCGGCGGGTTCCTGCTGTTAGACGGGAATTTCGACATCGCTGGCCGCTGGGAAAAGAAGAACACAGGCATGGTCTACAACTACGACTTCTGGTATCAGCCCCAACACAACGTGATGGTAAGCACCGAGTGGGCCGCGCCGAACACGTTCCGCAAAGGCTTCGATCTCGCCGACGTGCAAGCGGACAAATATGGCCACCGGCTGCACTTCTGGAATTGGAAAACGCACGACCTCGAGCAGACCGTAGATATCGGCGAGAACGGCCTGGTTCCGCTCGAAGTGCGCTTCCACCACAACCCCGCCAGCACGCATGGCTACGTCGGCGCGGCGCTTTCGAGTCAGATTTGGCATTGGCACAAACCCAACGGCAAATGGGACGTGAGTTCGGTGATTCAGGTGCCGTCGGTCGAGCACAAGGGTTGGGACATTCCCGTTCCCGGCCTCATCAGCGACGTCATCATTTCGCTCGACGATCGCTTCCTCTATTTCGCCAACTGGCTGCACGGCGACTTGCGGCAATACGACATCAGCGACCCGCTACATCCCAAACTCACCGGCCGGTTGTGGCTCGGCGGCGTGCTCGGCAAGACGCCCGCAAAAGCGGACCTTCCGCCGGGCGGCCCGCAGATGCTGCAACTCAGCCTCGACGGCAAGCGGTTGTTCGTCACCAGTTCCCTCTTCAGCGTGTGGGACAACCAGTTCTATCCCGACATGGCGAACAAAGGATCGTATCTCGTGCAGGTGGACTGCGATACGGCCAAAGGCGGCATGAAGCTGAACGGCCGCTTCTATGTCGACTTCGGCGCACTACCTGACGGTCCCGCCCGCGCGCACGAAGTCCGCTACCCCGGCGGTGACTGCACCAGCGACATTTGGCTGTAGCGCCGATTTGCAATCGGCGTCGCCTGGGCGCCCCGCCTCCCGTCAACTGCAAAGTATGTGGGGCAGCCGCCCTCGGCTGCCAGCCCCTGCGGCACGACCGCATAACAACTTTGAACCTGGCCCGCGTCTTCTTTATCAAGGTATTCATCGCCCTCGGCTGCTAGCCCCTCGCGGCGCGCGAACACACTCGTGCACAATAGCCGGGCCATGACGACTTCGCAGAACTCCCGCGTGCTCACGCTGGTCTTCACCGACTTGGCGGGCTCGACCGCGCTCAAGGCTCAGCGCGGCGATGCGGCCGCCGACGAACTCATCGCGCGGCACCGCGAGCACGTCACGCGGCTGGCCGCGGAAGGCGAGGGCAGCGTCATAAGCTGGGCGGGAGACGGCTGCTTTCTGACCTTCGAGACGGCGAGCGCCGCCGTCGTGTTCTCATTGCGTTTGCAGCAGATTCACAAGTACGAGGCGGACCTGCCCGGCGTGCGCGCCGGGATTCACATGGGCGAGGTCTCCGTGCGATCCGGCGAGGGCGGCCGGCAAGTCGACGGCTTGATCGTGGATCTGACCGCGCGGATTTCCGGCCTGGCCCGCGCAGGCCAGGTCTTGATATCTGCGCCGGTGAACCAGAGCGCCAAGCAGCGGCTCGGCATCTACGAATTCGGCCAACCCATTCGCTGGGAAAACTACGGCCCGTATACCTTGAAGGGATTCGACGAGCCGGTGGAAATCCGCGAGGCCGGGCTGGAGAACGTCTCGCCGTTCCTGGCGCCCGAAGCGAGCGAAAAGGCCTGGCCCGCGCAAGCAGAACGCGCCATCGATGGCAAACGCGTGATCCGCAAGATCGCGGTATTGCCCTTTACGAACATCTCGGACAATTCCGAGCAGGAGTGGTTCGTCGATGGGATGACCGAAATCCTCATCGCGGAACTGGCGAAAATCAAGGCGCTGACCGTGATCTCGCGCACCTCCGCGATGCACTACAAGAAGTCCACGAAGCCGCTGCCGGACATCGCGCGCGAGCTGGGCGTTGACGCCCTCGTCGAGGGCGCCGTGATGCGCGCGGGGGACCGCTTGCGCATTACGGCGCAGCTCATCGACGCCGGCAGCGACGCGCACCTCTGGGCCGAGCGCTACGACGGCACGATGGAAGAGGTCCTTGATCTCCAGAGCAACGTGGCGCTCGCCATCGCGAAGGAAGTCAACGTGGCGCTAACTCCGGAGGAAGCCGCGCCGCGAAAACTGTCGCGGCTGGTCAATCCCGCGGCCTTCGATTTGCTGATGCAAGCGAGATACAAGATTCATGTGGACAACATCGAGGGATTCAACGAGGCGATCCAGTGTGTCGAGGAGGCACTGACAATCGATCCGGAGTACGCCGACGCGTACGCCTGGCTGGCCGCGATCTATGCCCAACACATTGCGTACGGGACCGTGGACCACGAGCGCGCCTATTTCCGCGCCCGGACCGCGGCGCAGGAGGCTATACGGCTCGGCGGCGAATCCGCGCTCGCCCTGTTTGCGCTGGCCCAGGTGACGCGCACGCAGGAATGGGACTGGGATACGGCGCTGGAGTACGCGCTTCGTGCGGAGGCCCTCGATCCAAGCGATTCCAACATTCAAAGCATCTGCGGATTGACGTTTACCTATGGAGGCAATTACGCCCAGGCCCACCGGCGCTTCGTCCGCGCCATCGACACCGATCCGCTGAATCCACTACCCTACCTGGGTATGGGGGCGCAGCTGCTCGCGGAGCGCCGCTATGACGATGCGCTACGCTTCGTGGACGATAAGATCAAACAGTTCCCTAAGCTTGCTTTACTCCGGTCATTTTATGTCCTGTCGTATTTGATGAAGGGGGATCGTGCGAGGGCGATCGAGGAGTCGCGTGCTCTCGCCGAGTCGGGGTCGGACCAAACGCCCGATGCTTTGGGACTTGCTGGCGCTTGTTGTGCGTTGGGCGGCGATGTTCGGGCCGCGGAAGCCTACCTCGCCGAACTGCGCGCACACCCGCGCCAGGACCTGGTCAAGTCGTTTGACTTCGCAGTTATTCTTGCCTCGCTCGGGCGCATGGAAGAGTCATACCCCTACTTTGAGCGGTCCTACCGTGATCGCGACTTCATTCTTGCTTGGATGACTCTCGTCCACTTCTTTGAACTCCCGCCGTTCAAAGACGATGAACGAATCCAGCGCCTTATCGCCCGCATCGGCATCAAGTAACGCCCGCCAAAGCACCCCAAAATCTCCCGTGGCATGTGCTTCCAGCCCATGCTGCTACCCCAAATTCCTCAACCCCATCCCGAACGACCGTGCAACACTCCCCTCCCTTGACAAGGGAGGGGCCAGGGGAGGCCTATTGTACTCTGAGTTACTAAATCGCGATGAACTGTTCATTTCGGAAGTTCCGGTTCAGTGCGCGTGGCGTTGGGCCCAGAAGGTGCCGAGGATTATCGTGGCGCAGGCGATGAGCAGGAGCACTGTGAGGGTCTCGCCGAGGATGATGGCGGAGGCGGCCAGCGTGACGACGGGCATTGCCATTTGCGTCGAGCCGATGCGTCCGATGCCGGTGTGACCGAGGGCGTAGAACCAGAACGCGTAGCCCGCGAGCGATGAGAAGATAGACATCCAGCCGATGGCGAGCCAGCCGTTCAGGGGCACGGCGCGCCAATCCGTGTGGCCGGCGATTGCGCCGAAGATCGGGACCAACACGACGAGCGCGACGGCGAGACTCCAAAACGTTGTGGCAAAGGTGCCGATTTTTGGAGAGAGTGAGCCGCCGGCGATGTAGCCGCACGCGCAGATTACGGTGCCGGCGAGCACGATGAGGTCGCCCGTTGCGCTTGCGCCGTCCGGGCTGGATGCGGTGCGGTCGGTGATAAGAAGTATGGTCCCCGCGAACGCGATCGCAGCGCCAAACCACCAACCGGCGTGGGGCCGGTGTCGAACGATTGTGGCCGCGCCGAGCACGGTAAAGACCGGAATGATCGCCATGATGAGGGCCGTGTGACCGGCGGTGGTCCGCGCGACGCCGAGACTCATGAAGATGGGCCACGCGGCAAAATTGCACATGCCCGCGGTGGCGAGCAACGCGATATCGTGGGTGCGGCGAGGAAACGGCAGCCGCAACGCGAGCGCGATGCCCAACGCGAAGAGGCCAGCGATCATCGAGCGCAGCACTCCCGCGGTGAGGCCGTCCAAGTAGCCGACGGCGATCTTGTTGGCCACGGCTGTACCGCTCCAAAGCACGAGCGTGGCTAACGCGGCCGCGTATCCCGTCCAGCGTTCGGTAATCAGGGCCGGCGCGGAGACGGAGACTGAGTCGAATGTGTCTACTGATTCTTGGGTCACGGGATTGCGATCCTTCTACCAGGTCCGAAGCATGCACACTATACGTGGCCTGGTCGCCGACGCGCGGACATCCGATTTATCGCTGGAACGGGGACAGCGCCGAACTACCGTGAATCACGAACGAAAAACGTCGGGTCGATGGGCCTCTGCGGGCGCGCTCGGAATTATGCTTGCGTGGCGGGGCAGAAATATGAATAGTGTTCCGTTCGGGCACGTAGCGGAGGGGAATGGGACATGAATGTTTTTCTCGCGGAAGTAGTGGGGACGGCAATTCTGGTTTTATTGGGCGACGGCGTTGTCGCGAACGTGGTGCTGAGCAAAACCAAAGGAAACAACGCGGGATGGATCGTGATTACCGCCGGTTGGGGGTTCGCGGTTGCGGTGGGCGCGTACTCGGTAGGGCGCATCAGCGGGGCGCACCTGAATCCAGCGGTGACGCTGGGGCTCGCCGCAATCGGATCGATTGGTTGGAACCAAGTTCCTACATACTTCGCAGGTGAAATGGTCGGCGCGATTCTGGGCGCGGTGTTGGTTTACCTCGCGTATCTGCCGCATTGGAAGGAGACGCCGGATCCTGCGTCGAAGTTGGCGGTGTTCTGCACGGGCCCGGCGATTCGTTCGACCGTGCCAAATCTGATTTGCGAAATCATCGGTACGGCGCTGTTGCTTTTCGGCATTCTGGCGATTGGCGCGAACGGAGGCGCGATTAAGGACGCGAGTGAGATCGACATGTCGGCGGTATTTGGAACGGGCATCGCGCCGCTGCTGGTCGGAATTTTGGTGTGGGCGATTGGCCTCTCGCTTGGCGGCCCGACGGGGTATGCAATTAATCCGGCGCGCGATTTGGGGCCGCGCATCGCGCACGCAATTCTGCCGATTCCCGGCAAGGGCGATTCGGATTGGAGTTACTCGTGGATTCCCGTCGTGGGGCCGTTGATTGGGGGAGCGATCGGGGCGTTGTTGTTTCAGATGGTGAATGGGCAGTTCGGCGCGTGAGACGTTGCGCTCGTTTACAGTAGCGAACCCAACGCGGCGGCGGCCGCGATGACCTAAGGAGAAGCGAACATGGCCAAGTACGTTCTTGCCCTCGACCAGGGCACCACGTCGTCTCGGGCGATTCTGTTTACGAAGAACGGGAAGGTGAAGAGCGCCGCGCAGCAGGAATTCCCGCAGATTTTTCCGTCACCGGGACACGTCGAGCACGACCCGATGGCGATATGGGAATCGCAGATCGCCACGGCGCGCGAGGCCATCAAGAAGGCAGAGGCAAAGCCGGAGGACATCGCGGCGATCGGCATCACGAACCAGCGCGAGACGACTGTGCTCTGGGAAAAGGAAACGGGCACGCCGATCCACAATGCGATCGTGTGGCAGAGCCGGATCACCGCGCCAATCTGCGACGAATTGAAGAAGAAGAAGCTTGAGGAGAAATTCCGCAAGCGGACGGGCCTCGTTGTCGACGCGTATTTTTCGGGCACGAAGATTAAGTACCTGCTGGACAAGAACAAAGGCGTGCGCAAGAGGGCGGCGAAGAGGGAGGTGCTCGCGGGGACGATCGACACGTGGTTGTTGTGGAAGCTGACGGGCGGGCGAGTACACGCGACGGACGTATCGAACGCGTCGCGCACGCTCATCTACAACATTCACAAGTTGAAGTGGGACGATAAACTTCTCGACATATTGGACATTCCGAAGGCGATGCTTCCGGAAGTCAAAGATTCGAGCACGATGTTTGGCGAGACCGATCCGGAAATTTTTGGCAAAGCGATTCCGATTACGGGGATCGCGGGCGACCAACAGGCGGCGACCTTCGGCCAGGGTTGCTTCAAGCCGGGTATGGTGAAGAACACGTACGGCACGGGTTGCTTCACGCTGATGAACACGGGGAGCAAGGCGGTCGCATCGAAGAACGGACTGTTGACGACCATCGGCTGGGGCATCGACGGGAAGATTACCTATTGCCTCGAAGGCTCGGTGTTTATTGCGGGCGCGGCGGTGCAATGGCTGCGTGACGGTCTAGGGATCATCAAGCACTCGTCGGACGTGGAGAAACTCGCGGCGAGTGTTGCGGACGCGGGCGGGGTTTACGTTGTTCCGGCGTTTGTGGGGCTCGGCGCGCCCTATTGGGACCAGTACGCGCGCGGGACGATTGTCGGCATCGAGCGCAGCACGACGGCGGCGCACATCGCGCGGGCGACGGTGGAATCGATGGCGTATCAGTCGCGCGACCTTATCGACGCGATGGCGGCGGACTCCGGCCAGAAACTGAAAGACCTGCGCGTAGATGGCGGCGCGTCGATGAACGATGCGCTGATGCAGTTCCAGGCCGACATCACTGGGGTGAACGTGCAGCGTCCGATGGTCGCCGAGACGACGGCGCTGGGCGCGGCGTACCTGGCCGGGCTTGCAGTCGGGTTCTGGAAAGACGCTGGCGACGTCACGGCGAATTGGGCGCTCGACAAGGAATTCAAGCCCAACATGAAGTCGGGCGATCGCAAGAAGGCGTATGCCGGCTGGAAGAAGGCAGTCGAACGCGCGCGACATTGGGCGGAGTAGTCCGACGAACTCTGGTCGTCGACGAAGCTGCGGCCTGTGGGGCTGACAACTTGGGAATCGCCGCCCGCACACGCGGAACTAACTGGGGCGCAGATCGACGTGTGGCGAATAGCGCTCGACACGCCCGGAGAGATCGGAAGTCTGCACGGATTGCTCGACGATGCCGAACGGGCGCGGGCTGACCGGTTCATTCGCGCGGAGCACGGCCGGAGTTTCACAATCGCGCATGCTGCGCTGCGGCGGATTCTCGGCAACTACCTCGAAATCGCGCCCGAGCGCGTCCGGTTTTCGGAGTCGGGGAAAGGCAAACCTCGAATCGACGGGGACAGCGACATCGAGTTCAACCTAAGTCATTCGGGCGAACTTGCGCTGGTAGCGGTGACGACGGGGCGCGCCGTCGGCGTCGATATCGAATCGATGCGCGAACGCGATGCGCAACGAAACATCGCCGAACGGTACTTTTCGCGGGGCGAGGTGGACGCGCTGTTCACTTTGCCTGAAGCGGAACAGTCCGCCGCGTTTTATCGGTGTTGGACACGGAAGGAAGCGTACATCAAAGCGCTCGGGCTTGGTCTTACGTATCCGCTGGATGGGTTCGAGGTATCGTTGGACGAGAGCTCGCCGCGGCTGGTCTGGTCGAAGGAAGGCGACGCGGAGACGAAGCGGTGGACGTTCTCGAACCTGAATCCGGGGCCGGGTTACGCTGGGGCGCTGGCCGCGGAAGGGCCATTCGCGGCGCTCAGGCGGTTCGAGTTTTCCTTCTGAATCCGCACGCCTAGCTTTCCGGCAGTTTTGATCGGAGCGCTTCGAGCGCGCCGAGAGAGGACGCGCCGAGCCGATCTTCGAGCGACGTGATTGCGCCCTCGCGCGCGGCGCGGTCCATGCGCTCGCTGGATTCCGTGGCCGCTTCTTGGGCCGACGCGAGGAAGTGCTCCGGCGACATGGTGAGCGCGCCGAGGCCGCCGCACAGATCCCGGATTCCGTGGTCCGACGTCACGACGACGATCGAGCGGCGGCTTGCCGACTCATACACAGTACGCTCGATGTAAGCGTCCGCGGTCTGCTTTTTGCGCGCGTAGATAACGTGTACGCCGGGCATGCCTTGAACGGGCCTGTCTTCCTTCGCGTGCTCCGCGTTTCCGTCGAATACTATGCGGGCCTCGACGCCCGCCGCGCCGCAGTACCGGGCCACGAGATCGATGAGCAGATCGCGGGCGCGTTCGAAGTCACGCGAGGCCGCCTCACGCAGACGAGGCGAATGGTGGACGACGTTGTAACCGTCGATGAAGTAAACGAGCATCATCGGTTCACGGCTGCTTTTCGTTGAGGTAAACGCGCTGAACACGCTGCCCGATCCCGGTCAGGACCTCGTAGGGAGAGGTCTCCGCCTTTTCGGCGAGTTCCTCGACGCTGATGGTTTCTCCCGCGCTCGGGCCGAGCAGGGTAACCTCGTCTCCGGGCGCGACACCGCGCACACTCGTGACGTCGACGACGATCTGATCCATGCTCACGGCGCCGCGAACGGGACATCGCTTGCCGCGAACCAGGACTTCCCCCCGGTTCGAGAGCCGGAGCGGGTAGCCGTCCGCGTATCCGACGGGAACGATCGCGGCCTGCATCGGGGCGGGAGGACTGTAGGTCCGTTCGTAGCCCACGCTCGAGCCGCCGGGTATCTCTTTGACGAGGGCGACGCTGGAGATCCACCGCGCGACAGGGCGCAACGGCGACGATTTTGGAGGACCGTTGTTGGGCCAGACGCCGTAGGTGATGATGCCGGGTCTGACTAAGTCAAAAAAGGCGTCTTCGCCGCTCAAGATGCCGGCGCTGTTCGCGGCGTGGACGGTGTCGAAGGGTATGCCGTTTCGCTCGAGTTGCCGCAGCACTTTGCGGAAAGCGCGTACCTGGTTGGCGGTGTAGTTATCGTTCGTCAGGTTCGCGGACGAAAAATGCGTCGCGACACCTTCGACATCGACGTTCGAGACACGCGTCAGCAAAAGGACTTTTTGAGGCGCGTTCTCGGCGTTGAATCCGAGGCGGCCCATGCCGGTATCAATTTCGCAATGGACAGCCGCTACTTTTTTTCGTTTGTGCGCGATCTCGCCGAGGCGCTCGGCGATAGCGACGTTCGAGACCATGAGCTTGAGGTCGTGTTCGACGGCGGGGGCCAATGCGTCTTCTTGCGGATGAACAAGGACGAGGACCGGTGCGTGAACTCCGCCTTCGCGTAGTTCGATTCCTTCTTGCACCGTAGCAACGCCGATCATCGCGACGCCTTCGGTCAGCGCGCGCTTGGCAAGTGGCAATGCCCCATGTCCGTAGGCGTTCGCTTTGAGCACGGCGATGATTCCACACGATTCGGGGACCTTTGCGCGAACGAACGCGAGGTTGTGCGCGTAGGCGTCGAGGTCGACTTCGAGGCGCGACGGCGCGATGGCGCTCATGCAACGTCGCCGAGCTTCAGCGTGCGCCAATTTGTGCGGGCGAATTCAATTCCGGTGTACACCGTGAACAGGGCCACGAAGACAATCGCCCATAGAGAAGCGATGCTTAGTATTCTTCCGATCGTGTCGGTCCAATCCGGGACAATGTCCGACAAAATACGCGCGACAATTACGAAAAAAAGAAAGGCATAGATATAGACCATCTGGATGACGGTCTTGGCCTTCCCCCAACTGCTCGCTGCGATGACGGTCCCGTCCGACGCGGCGAGGGAGCGAGCGCCGGTCACGAGGAATTCACGCGCCAGGATGGCGACGATGGTCCAGCCGGGGACGTTCAAGCCTGGGACCTTCATGGCCATGACGAACGCCGCGGCCATCAGCACCTTGTCGGCGAGCGGGTCGATAAGTTTTCCGAAGGCGGTGATCATGCCGCGGCGGCGGGCGATTTTTCCGTCGTAGTAGTCGGTGAGCGATGCGGCGGTGAACGTGATGTATGCCAGCGCGTACGTGGCGACGTGGTCGATCGACATCAGTACGACAAACACGGGCACGAGCACGAGCCGCGCTATGGTCAATCGGTTCGGAAGATTCATGGGAGGAGAATCGGATGCCAGCCTAATCCGATTTTACCAGACGCTGGCCGCTTGGCCCACGTTCACGCGGCTATGGAGTGACTTCCGTGCCTGGAGCGGGGGCGTCCACTATACCGGCCTGGACCGCGTCCGTTGTGCTTTTCGCTTCGGGCTGGAGCACGAGGGCGTAGGTGAGCCATCCGAGCGCGAACACCGCGCTGACTGCGGCCCAGCCAACCGCTTCGTTCAGCCAGGTCTTCTTCCGAAGGTCGATTGACCTCGCACGCCCGCCGGGGTTTGAAGGCCGATGGAGTTGGGCCAGGCGGCCGGCAAACGGGACGGAATCAACTTCGAGAAAGTCGCAGTAGGTCCGGAGGAAGCCGAGGGCGTAGGTGATTTCCGGTAAATCATCGATTCGAGAACTCTCGAACGCGCGTATAACATTCTGTGGGATGCGCAATTTGCGATAGACGTCTTCAATCGTCATGCCGCGCGACTCGCGCAGCGTGCGCAGCGTTTCACCGTCGAACGGGTGGCGCGCGTTCATGCTACTTCTTCCGCGTTCTGGAGAGTTGGCACCAGTATCTCCCTCGCCTTGCTGCCGACGTGCGGCCCGACGATCCCCCTCCGTTCCATCATATCGATGAGGCGGGCGGCGCGGGTGTAGCCCACGCGCAACCGGCGCTGGACCATGCTGATCGACGCTTGCCCGGTCTCGACGACGACGCGGACGGCGTCTTCCAGCAATTCATCCTCTTCGTCGTCCGGAAGCTCCATGCCGGCTTGCTGTTTGCCAAAGCGCTCGATCTCATCGCGGTACTGCGGCGGGGCCTGGGTCTTAAGGTACGCGATCAATCGGTTCATTTCGTCGTCGCTGACGAACGCCCCTTGGATGCGCGTCGGCTTGCTTTGGCCCGCCGGCAAGTACAAAAGGTCCCCCCGTCCAATCAGGCGTTCCGCTCCGATTTCATCCAGGATGCATCTCGAGTCCACCCGCGACGAAACCTGGAACGAAATGCGCGCCGGAAAATTCGCCTTGATGACCCCCGTAAGAACGTCCACCGATGGCCGTTGGGTCGCGATAATCAGGTGAATCCCGACGGCCCGGGCCAATTGTGCCAAACGCGCTATAGCGTCTTCTACCTCGGCGCGTGCCAGCATCATGAGGTCAGCCAACTCGTCGATTACGCAGACGATGTATGGCAGCTTTCGAATGACCGAGAGCGACTCGCCGCCGCTTTCGGATAGTTCGATTTCGCCGTTCTCGACGCTCGCGTTGTAGATCTCGATGTTGCGGACACGCAGCGAAGCGAAGAGGCGGTAGCGCTCTTCCATTTCGTTGATTAGCCAGCTCAACGAATTGGCCGCTTTCTTCGGATCGATGACGACCGGCGTAATCAAATGCGGAATGTCGTTAAAGATTGACAATTCGACCATCTTCGGATCGATCAGGATAAATTGCATTTCTTCGGGCGACTTCGCGCAAAGAAGGCTCGCGAGGATTGATTTAACGCAGACCGTCTTGCCGGCGCCGGTCGCGCCGGCCACGAGCAGATGCGGCATCGTCGTTAGGTCCGCCACTTGCACATCTCCGGCGATGTCCTTGCCGAGTGGGAGACTGAGCACACCGTCGTCGCGGCGATACACGCGCGACTCGAGCAGGTCGCGAAGGACGACGGAGTCGCGATCTTGGTTCGGGACTTCGATGCCGACGCGGCCCTTGCCGGGGATGGGGGCCTCGACACGTACGCGGTGCGCCTTGAGCGCGAGCGCCAGATCGTCTGCGAGCGCGATGAACCGGCTGACCTTGACGCCGGGCGCGGGCTCCAATTCGAAGCGAGTGATCGTGGGCCCGCGTGTTACGTCCGTTACGCGCGCCTCGATGCCGAAGGTCTTGAGCGTGTCCTCGAGAAGCACTCCAGTTTGTTGCAGTGATTCCTTTAGGTTGGGATGCACCACCAAGTCGGCCCGATCAAACAAATCCAGCGACGGCTTCGTATATTTCTTCGGGTACTCGTAGTCGGGGGGGAGTTCTTCAATTACGGACTTGCGCCGGATCGCGCGCGGCGATGGAAGCGGCGCGGCCACTGTACTAGGCGGTTCGGCCGGGGTGTGGCCCGCGTTCTGAGTAGCAATGACAGGCCCTTTCTCCTCCTGGCGGGCGGGCGCCAGCCGATCGGAGCGGGCCGCTTCATCCGCATCGGGCACCTCGGCGAAAGGAAGTTCGCGCGTGACCGGAGGCGTAATTGGGCGGACCTTGATGCGGTTCAAGTCTTCCGGTTCGGCCGCGGAAACGGGGAGCTTGGCCGGTACACGCTTGGCTTCGGGCAGGCGGCGCAACGCTTCGCGCGATTCTTCGCGAAGGTCCTCGATCTCGCGTTGACGGTCCCAATCGCGCGCGTCTTCCGCGGCGCGCCGTTCGCGGGCGATCTCGCGGCGATGTTGAAACGCGCGATACAACTCCCGGAGTGATTGAACGGCGAGGACGACGCCGTAGAACACCGTGTGCAAACCTTGCACGATCAGAAATTCAGTGGCGAGCAATATGCCGACCACGGCGCATGTGATCGTAATTACGTTGGTACCGATGGACCCAAACGTCGGCGACAGAACGTGGGCAACAAACGCGCCCATCGCGCCGCCGGGGTATAAGCGGAGTTCTTCGCTGCCGAGATCGAGTTGGACGAGTCCCGCGATGGAGCAGGTCAACATCGTCGCGCCCACGGTCCGGGTGAGGATACGGTCAATGGGCCGGTGACGGATGAGCATCAGCGCCCAGATGAACGTGAGCAGGTAGATGACGTGCGCAGCATGGCCGAGCAGAATGTACAGAAAGCCGGAAGCGATCGCGCCGGGTTCGCCAAGGACGTTGGAGACTTCTTCGGGGGACGTCATCGAACGGTGGTTGTCGCCGCGATAGTCGTCCGTCGCGAGCGCCAAGAATAGAAGGGCGGTAACGCCCAGCATCAATACGCCGAGAATTTCGCGTCTGCGTTCGACGGCGACTTTACCGGAAAAAATCATGCGCGAGCCATTCCCCTGTTCCCCAGCAGGTTGGCGCCCGAATCGAGCGCCATCCCCCGTATGTCAGGCCGCTACATCGAGTTACGCACGCGAGTGTACCAGATGCTAATAAAACATGCAACAACATATTGAAGGCCAGACCGTGGGTGACCCCCAAATGTGGCATAACTCGAGGAAAGTCAGGAAGACAAGGCGCTTCAGCACATTCAGTCATGGCCATAAAACTACGCAAGAACAATTTGTTTTACTGGATTTTCTCATTTTAATATTGTCCTTTGAGAGCTAAAATCGGGCATCTCTGCCGGGAGAACGAAGTGACGGTTGGTGCCCGCTCCGAGCCAAGCGGCGGACGAGACTTTTTTCTGTACTAGTATGTATCATTAAAGTTTCGCGCGGTGAACGGGATCGCCTCGCCGGACGCGGGGAAATGGACCAGGAATTAAGCCGGGGGCATTACGAAGCGAAGAACGGCGCGCTCGTTCTCGGCGCGCTCGTTCTCGTTGCGGCAAGTGTGGTGAAATAGATGAATCTTCAGAGGTGCGGCCGGATGATCGCCGTTCAGACGTTGCGCGATGCGGACTTGAAGCATTTGTGGCATCCGTATACGGACATCACTGTATTCGAGTCGTCGCGGTATGTGTGCTTCGAGCGCGGCGAGGGGGTGTATCTGTACGACACCGAGGGCAACGCGGTGTTGGACGGCATTTCGTCGTGGTGGGCGACGGCGCTGGGGCACGGGCACCCTCGCGTCGTCCAGGCGATTCGCGAGCAGGCTGGGCTGTTGCAGCAGAGTATCTTGGGGAACCAGTCGCATCCGAAAGCGGTGGAACTCGCGGAGAAGCTGGCCGCGTTCACGCCGGAGGGGCTGGACCATTGTTACTTCGCGGCGGACGGCGCGAGCGCGACCGAGGCCGCGATGAAGATGGCTATCCAGTATTGGTGGAACATCGGCGACACCGGGCGGACGAAGTTTGTTTGTCTCGAAGATGGTTACCACGGCGACACGCTGGGCGCAGTAGGGGTGGGGTTTGTGCCGGCGTTCCACGCGCCATTTAAGGACGCGATTGTGCCGCATTACTTCGCGCCCGCGCCGTACTACGATGGACCGAGCGAGGACGGTCGCGACGCGGAGGCGGCGCGTGTTGCGTTCAAGGGAATGGAGCGAATCGTGGCGGAGCACCACCGCGAATTGGCCGGCGTCATATTGGAGCCGTTGGTGCAGGGGGCCGCAGGGATTCGGATTTACGATCCGGAATATTTGGTCAAGGTCAGAACGCTTTGCGACTCGTATAACCTTTTGCTTATCGCGGACGAAATCGCGGTGGGTTTCGGGCGGACGGGCGCGCTGTTTGCGTGCGGCGCGGCCGGGATCACGCCGGACATCTTGTGCCTCGGCAAGGCGCTCAGCGCGGGGTATCTGCCCATCAGCGCGGCAATTGCGACGACGAAGGTGTTCGAGACGTTTCGCAATGAGAGCGGCCGGCTGGAAGTCGGCGGTACGAAGCGGGACCGCACGTTCTACGATGGGCACACTTACTGCGGCAATCCGATTTGCGCGGCGGCGGCGATCGCGGCGTTGGAGATTTACGCGGACGAGGACATCGTCGGCCAATGCTCGGGGACATCGCGGTTGTTGCGCGAAGGATTTGCGGAACTGGGGCGGCATCCGGCGATCGCGTACCACAAAAGTATCGGGATGATCGGCATGGTGAAATTCCGGCCGGAGTTTGGGGCAGTATTCGCGCGCAAGGTGAAGGAGCGAGCGTACGACCTCGGCCTACTCATTCGGCCGTTGGGCGACGTCTTGTATCTGTGGCCGCCGCTGATTAGCAGCGAATCGGAATTGGAGGCGATGCTCACGAAATTCAGCGCCGCGCTCGACGTGGCGAGTGAGGACTAGTGTAGTGATTCAGTCTGAGGGCAACTTAATTTTCGGACGATCCGCTGCGGTTGTCGTCAACGACTGGTCGTGATCTGACCAAGCAGTCGCGATGGTGCAACCGCGGGTACCGGGAAAGCCTTGAAATCCGAGGTGTTTCTTGTAGCGATGAAGTCGCATCGCTCCGACTCAGCGATCGCCGCGACTACGGCGTCCTCAAAGTCTGCAAAGCCCAAACCTCGCGCTCGTTCAAAACATGCGTGGGTAGCGGAAACAATGCGGAACGAAGCCAACAACCAATCGACTGCTTCATCAGCCCGTTGACGGCCGAGGTTTCGTGCGACTAGATAGTAAACGGTCGTGAGTGCATGTCCGGGAACTATGGCCTCGATCCGCTTCTCTACACCGAGACTTAGTACTTCAGCGGAGGCTTCGTAGTGCTCGTCGCGTTGTTCGAGAACGTCCATTAAGACGTTCGTGTCCAAAAGCACCTTCATCGGTGCTTGGCGGCCTGCCCTTCGAAGTAAGCACTTTCACTATCGGCGTTCTTCGGCAAAATGCCTGAGAACCGTTTCACATCCGGGTGGATTTGTATGGTATCGCCCTGTTGAGGGACCTCGATCGTCACTTCGGTTCCATCCTGCAATTCGGCTTGGCCGTCAAGTACAACCACACCGTTTTCCACGTGTCCGCGATACGTCATCGCTTTGTCCCAGTATTTTCCGTTGCTGCTATAGTATGCAGAACGTTCGAAGCGAGTCAAAACTGGCCGTCATTCGCGTTAGCCCGTGGCCCTCGGCCGCAGTCCGGATACGGCCAGGACATAAGGGACGCGTCGCGGTCATGAAGCGGGAGCGAGGTCGATACATGATTTATCTTCACCGGAGCGTTACCACGTTTCTACCGTTGCCGTTATTGATTCTGCCGTTGTTCGCGACGGAGCCTGATCCGCTCGTCTCGCTCGACACACTCCTTGGTCCGCCGAGCGTTGAAACGCCGCTGCTCAGCCCCGACGGGACGCAATTCAGCGCCGTCATGCCCTATGAAGGCGTTCCGAACATTTTCGTCGCGCCTGTCGATGATCTCTCCTCCGCCAAACCGCTCACGCGCGACACCGGCCGCGGCGTAAACGTGACGGATGTATCGGGGCGCCTTACGTACCGGTGGATCGACGATGCCCGCATCATGTTTATGAAAGACGACGACGGCGACGAGAACTACGATCTCTATTTGGTCGATGTCGCGAGCGGAGAGGGAAAGGCCCTCACCAACTACGACAAGGCCCAAGTCCGCTTCCTGGGTCAGGAGGGCAACCGCGTCCTCTACAGCGTCAACAACCGTACCCCCGCGTTCCACGACGTTTATCTTCTCGATGTCGACACAGGCGAATCCACGCTCGTCGAGAAGAACACGGGCTTCTATGGTTACGTCGCGGACAACGCCCTGCGCCCCCGAGTCGGAATCAAGGTCACTGCAACGGGGACTATCGACCTCTGGTCCTCCGCAGGCGACGGCCAATGGAAACCGTGGATTCAATACGGCGCTGGCGACGAAGCGGGCATATCCATCGGATTCGATGCGGAGAACAAACGCCTGATCTCGTATGATTCGCGGGACCGCAATACCACAGCGATCGTCGCCGTTGTTCCCGGCGAAAACGAAGTCAAGGTGCTTGCCGAGGACCCTCGTGTTGACATCAGCGAATCGCTGGTCGACCCGCGTACGCACGCAGTCCTCGCGTATGCATCGGAATGGCTCGCGAAGGAATGGCGCGCGATTGACCAGGCGGTCGCCCCTGACCTCGAGTACCTCACCAAGTTCCGCGAAGGTAACCTCAGCATCACTAGCACATCGCGCGACAACCGCAAATGGCTCGTGCGCTACACGCTCTCGGACGCGCCCGAAACGTACTATCTTTACGACCGCGACGAGAAGCAGGCCCGCGAACTGTTCAACAGCAGCCCGGAACTCGCCAAGCTGCCGCTTGCGCGCTTGCATCCGGCGCTCGCCAAATCGCGCAACGGGTTCGACCTCGTCGGGTACTACATGCTCCCCCGTTGGTCGGACCCGGACATGGACGGCAAGCCCGATTCGCCGCAACCAATGGTGATGATCATCCACGGCGGCCCGAGCGACGAACGTGTCCAGTACGGTTTTTATCCGATGGTGCAGTGGCTCGCGAACCGCGGATACGCTGCGTTCATCGCCAACTTCCGGGGTTCGCCGGGGTTCGGAAAGAGGTTTCTCAACGCGCAGGACCTCGAGTGGGGCGGCAAGATGAACGACGACATCATCGACCAGGTGAACTGGGCGGTCGAACACGGCATCGCGGACAAATCCCGTATCGGTGTGATGGGCGGAAGCTACGGCGGCTACGCCACGCTCGCCGCGATTACGTTCACACCGGACGTCTTCGCCTGCGGCTTCGATGTCGTCGGCCCGTCGAACCTCGAGACGTTCGCCAAGACCGCCCCGGCGCATTGGTCCGTCGATCACCTAGCCAAACGAATCGGCGATCTCCGCACTGAAGAGGGCCGCGCGCATCTTCGCGCCCGCTCGCCCTTCTATCACATCGATCAAATTACCAAACCGCTGCTCATCGCCCAAGGCGCGAACGACCCGCGCGTCGTCCAGGCGGAATCGGACCAAATCGTCAAAGCGCTTGCCGAGAGCGGAAAGGAAGTCACGTATCTTCTGTACCCGGACGAAGGCCACGGGTTCGCGCGCCCGGAAAACAACCGCTCGATGTTCGCGATCGCCGAGGTCTTCTTTGCTAAACATCTAGGCGGCCGTCATCAGCCCCTTACGAACGAACTCAAGGGATCGAGCGTGCAAGTCCCCGAAGGCGCGGAGCGTATTGCCGGATTGCGAGAAGCGCTCGAACGACGTCACTCCGTGAAATAGCCCGGAATATGTTGCTATACTGATTTACAATGGTCAGGTGTTTAATCGACAACATGGGCGTAGCCGACATAATCGCGGACAAAGCCGAGGAGGTCTTGCGTATCGCGGGCCGACACGGCGTTAGCGAAATCCGCCTATTCGGTTCCGTCGCGCGAGGCGATGCGACGCAGATTAGCGATGTCGATTTCCTAGTCGTTTCCGGTCCAGATACACCTCCCTGGTATCCGGGTGGCTTAATTGCCGATCTTGAGAAACTGCTCGGCCGCGAAGTAAACATTGTCGAGATGGACGCGTTGACGCCGCGCGTTCGGAGTCACGTTCTATCGGAAGCGGTCTCGCTTTGACTGACGACAGATATCTATTGCTTCACGTCCTCGATGCTTGCGAGATAATCCACACGATCCTGACTCGCGACTCGAGGGCCCTATTCGAAGATCGAATTCTGCGCGATGCCATTCTGCGCAACCTTCACACACTGACCGAGTCAACCCAAAAACTCTCCGAGGACGTAAAGCGCCGAGCGTCCGGCGTTCCTTGGATCGACATTGGCCGGTTCCGAAACGTAGTGGTGCATCATTATTTGGGCCTCGATCTGGTTCGCATCCAACGCGTAATTGACGAGCAGTTGCCCGTTCTTGAGGAAGCCGTGCGTTTGCTCCTGAAGGACTACGACGAAACCTAATCTTGGAGAAGCTTCCCATGTCCGAACGTCACCCCGAAGGCCGCGTCACGACCGAAGTGCGCGGGCGAATGATGCTCATCGGTCTCGACCGCACCGAGAAACTGAACGGCCTCACGCCGAAGATGTTCGACGAGATGGCCGCGGCCTACAAGGAATTGGACGAGAACGACGACATCTGGATCGGCATCGTGTTCGCGCACGGGAAGCATTTCACCGCCGGACTCGACCTGCCCAAGTTCCGCGAGCGCATGAAGTCCGGTGTCCGCTCGTCGGAGCAGTCCGGCGTCGACGTCTACGGCCTCAAATGGAAGTGCCGCAAGCCCATCGTCGCCGCGGTGCAAGGCATCACCTACACCGCCGGCATCGAATTCATGCTCGGCTGCGACATCGTCATCGCCGCCTCCGATTGCCGCTTCTCGCAACTCGAACCCAAGCGCGGCATCGTGGCGACCGGCGGCGCGACCATCCGCTTCGTGCAGCGCTGCGGTTGGGGCAACGCGATGTATCACCTGCTCACCTCCGACGAGTTCAACGCGCAAGAGGCGTATCGAATTGGCCTGGTCCAGGAAATCGTCGAGCCCGGCAAACAGCTCGACCGCGCGATTGAAATCGCCGAAGTCATCCTCAAAGGCGCGCCGCTCGCCGTCCAGGCCACGAAGGCCTCCAGCATGAAGTACGTTGTCGAAGGCGAGCGTGCCGCAGTCGCTGCCTTCGCGGAAGCCCAAGGCCGTCTCGCCCAGACAGAGGACGCCGAGGAAGGCGTCGCCTCGTTCAAGGAAAAACGCGAGCCCAGCTTCAAGGGGCGCTAGACCCGGGAAGAGTCGTCCGAATCGTTAAAGTCTTTGCAGCAAGGCGAGCTTGATTCGCCCCGATTTTGTCCAACTGCAGGCTATCGGTGAATGGCGTTGCTATACTTTCGACCATGAAGGTTCTGGTCGTCGAAGACGAAAAGAAGATCGCCGACTTCGTGCGCAAAGGCCTCGAAGAACAAGGCTTTTCCGTCGAACTGGCCGACAACGGCACCGATGGCTTCGAGTTCGCCTCGACGCGCCAATACGACGCCGTGGTCCTCGACATCATGCTTCCCGGCCGCGACGGCCTGAGCGTCCTGCGCGGCTTGCGCAATGGCAAAAACGCCGTGCCCGTCGTCCTGCTCACCGCGCGCTCCGAATTGGACGAACGCGTAGAGGGCCTCAATCTCGGCGCGGACGACTATCTCACCAAGCCCTTCTACGTCGAGGAACTCATCGCGCGCCTGCACGCCGTTACCCGCCGCCGCTCCGGCGAACGCCTCACCATCCTCGAGTGCGGCGATCTCTCGGTCAACCTCATCACGCGCGACGTGCGCCGCAACGGCGCATCAATCGACCTCACCGCGCGCGAGTTCGAGCTGCTCGAATACCTGATGCGCTCGCCGGGCCGCATCTACACGCGCACGCAAATCCTCGAACACGTCTGGGGCCACGACTTCGACCCCAGCACCAACCTTATCGACGTACACATCCGCCGCCTGCGCAAGAAACTAAACGCGGACGGGCGGGATGATCTGATCGAGACCGTCCGCGGCGTGGGCTATCGCGTCCGAAAGGCCGGATAAATGTTTCCGCGTTCGTTCACATGGCGCTTGGCGCTCATCAGCACGCTGCTCTCCGGCGCGGTGCTCGTCGCGTTCGCCGTGTGGGGCCTCGAACTCGTGCGCCAATCCTCGCTCGCGCGCATGGACGACGAACTCCGCGAGTTCGCCCAGCGCCACCTCGCGCAGCCGCCCCGCGCCGATAGACCTTGGGACCGGATCGAGGCGTCCTTCGCCGAAGTCTCCGGCGGCGAGGGCGGAATCACCATGCTCGTCATCGGCGACGAAGGCCGGGTCATCTACCAATCCGCGAATTGGCCCGCGACGCTTTCGCACGATGCGTTCCCCAAACCCCCGCGCCGTTTCGAAGATCGCGGCCCTCCCCCGCGGCCCGGCCCGCCGCCCGAAGAGTTTCGTGGGCCAAACGGTCCGCCACCCGGCGAACCTCGGCCTGGTGGGCCACCCCCCGGCGATCCGCGTTTCGATGGCCGCGATCCGCAACGCCCGCGCCCTGGCGACCAACCATTCGAGCCGCGATTTGATCCGCGCTTCGGTGATCGCGGTCCGCAAGGCCCGCCGGAGCGTTACCCCGATCCCCGACGCGACGGCCCCTGGCCGCCGGGTCAAGGCCCTCCGCCGCCCCCGCCCGAACTCCGCCGCGCCGAGTTTATGTCGTGGGCCGAAGGGGGCACGCGATGGCGGATCGGCTCGATGGGCGGTCCATTCATGACGATGGTTGTCGGACGCGACCTCGCCCCGCTCACCGTGCAGATGCGCGGCCTATACATCCGATTTGGCGCGGCCGCGGCCGGCGCGCTCGCGCTCATGGCCCTCGCCGGCTGGGTCGTCGCGCGCCGCGCGTTGCGCCCCGTCAAGCTGCTGACCGCGACCGCCGAAAGCGTCACCGCGCGTGCGTTGCACGAACGCCTTCCCGTCGAAAAAATTGACACCGAATTCGCGCGCCTCATCGACGTGTTCAACCGCATGCTCGAACGCCTCGAACAAGGCTTCGAGCAAGCCACGCGTTTCAGCGCCGACGCCGCCCACGAACTCAACACCCCGCTCACCATCCTCCAAGGCGAGCTCGAGCGCGGCATCCAAACCGCGAAGGCCGCTTCCGAGACGCAACGCCGCTACGGCAAACTCCTCGAAGAAGTGCAGCGCCTGCGCGGAATCGTCCGGAAATTGCTGCTTCTTTCGCTGGCGGACTCCGGCCAACTCCGCGTCAACCGCGAACCCATCAACGCCACCGACACCATCGAGGCCGCCGCCGAAGACGCGCGGATTCTCTTCCCTGGCCTGCGCATCGACACCGAAGTGAACGGCCCCATCACCATCTCCGCCGACGCCGCGTTGTTCCGGCAGGTCGTGCAAAACCTGCTCACCAACGCCTGCAAATACAACGCGCCCGGCGGCTCGGTGAAACTGCGCATGCGCGCGGGCGGCGCGGAGTTCGAACTCGCCGTAGTCAATTCCGGCCCGCCCATCCCCGCGCCCGACCAATTCCGCGTCTTCGACCGCTTCTACCGCGTCGACAAATCCAGAAGCCGCACCGACGGCGGGGCCGGCCTGGGCCTCAGCCTCTCGCGCGAAATCGCCCGCGCCCACGGCGGCGATTTGGCGCTCGTAAAATCCGATGATCGCGGCACCGAATTTCGCCTGACGTTGCCGATGCGGTAGCGCCTGTTTCAACATCCCGAGTGTTCCAACACGGAACGGATCGAAGAGGCGATCCAAAATGGGTGAAAAACGCCCCTCAAACGCCGCGAAATCGTCTTCAAACTCCGCAAAATCCGCCCCGAACTCCGCAAGAACCGCCCGGAAATCCCGACATGATCACGCGGAACGTGATCATGAATTGTGATTACCGGCGCAAGGAGATGGCCACAGAGATCACATCAATCATGGTAATCGCAGAACGTTCATATAATATAGAGAACGCAGTTGTGTAGGAATTCTGAGTTCGTTGCGCTCCGTGACACATCGGATATGATGCTATACTTTTGAGTGCTAGCCGCTATCTCCCTACACTGAGATTTTTGTCGCCGCGAGGAAGCATCCATGGAATCCATCGAATTCACCACCGTTGTCAAAGACGGCATCATCGAGATTCCGGTTCGGTACAGAGGCCTTCTGAAGCCCTCTGTCCACGTCATCCTCCAGAACGAGGAAGAGGCGCAACAATCGGACATCATTCATACCCTGCTCGAACACCCTCTAAAGGCGGTTGACTTCCGGCCTCTTTCGCGAGAAGAGGCCCATGCCCGAAAGTAGTCACGCGACGTGTTTTATCGACACGAACGTCTGGCTCTACGCATTCATCGACGGGCAAGACGACCGCAAGAGGCGGACTGCGGGCGAACTGATACAAACTAACCGGCCCGTGATCAGTACACAGGTCATCAACGAGATTTGTATCAATCTGCTGAGACAGACCGCGATTTCCGAAACTGAAATCCGGGATCTGATCGGTTCATTTTACGCCCGCTACGTTGTTCTCGAGTCCAGTCGCGAGGTAGTTGCACAAGCGTCGCGGCTTCGCGAACGTTACTCGTTGTCGTACTGGGACAGCCTCATCGTCGCGAATGCACTCCAAAGCGGAGCGCCGATCCTTTACAGCGAAGACATGCACGACGGCTTGGTAATCGAGGAACGCCTTGAGATCAGAAATCCCTTCGCCAATCGCGAATAGTTACTGATACTCGGCGGCACGCGCCCTACACGCCCGCGGCCCGCGGTTCGTATCGAAGGACGAGAAAATCCTCCGGCCGCAACGGCCCGATAGCAAACGTTTCACCGGAAGTTCCGCTAAACTCGACAAGATACGTCTCGCCATCGCCAAGCTCTTCCACGACAGTGCCGACACTCCCGGCAACCAACGCCGCGTCCGGCAAATCGTCAAGCAGAGCAACGAGATCGAAAAGTTTGAGTTCGCAAATCATGACTCCGTCTCCTGCTTGACGTAACAACTCGCCAAACGCGGTATGATCTCGCCAGTTTCAATACTCCACGCGGTCCTAACCCAGGCCGACCGTCCGCCATTCGACTGTCTTTCGTTGCCTTCGCTCGCGCGAAATTCATCGGCTATGTACATCGGAGTAGGTAATACTCTCACTTCCTACCAAATCGTATCACCCGTCGTGAACTTAGTGTCATCACCACGGGCCGCCTGAAACACCGTCTTTCCTTCAGGTTGAACACGTTTCGGCCTATCTCTCACTCAGCGTGATGGCTTGGCACGTAACTTGATTGTCCCAGCAAGCCAACCGCGCGTCGCGGCCAGCACGATTGTACGTATCTCGAGAGCCTGCCAAAGTTGAAATCTTACGAAGTCTTCCTGTTCGCGCGCCCCGAGGAGAAGCGCGCGATCGAGCGCGCGCTGATCAGCGTCGTCGGGCCGATCTATACCGCCATGCCCGCGCTGGGGCGCGGTGCGAACGGCGGCATCGAATACGACGTGAAAAAACGATCCGCCGTCGCCCGGCTGTTTTCGCGTCCGGCGCTTTCGCTGTTCCTCCCCAAGGCGGCGTACTACGTGGCCGTCGGCGAAGATGACGTCGACCCATTGTTAGCGGCGGTGTCCGGGGCCCTGGCATCGGAGGCCGGCCCCGATGATTGCGGCAGAGGACTGGCGATTGTTTGTCCGATTGAGGCGCAGTACCCGATCGATCTCGAATTCCCAGATCGGGACGAAGCAAGCGTGGATAACGACACTGCGATCGGTCCCGCGAGCATGCGGACCGCATGATCCCGTACCCGGCTTCGCATAAGTGGCGCGTGCTCCACCTTTCGTGGATTGCGTTCTGTAGTACGTTCTTCGCGTGGTTTGCGTTTCCTCCGTTGGCCGTCCTCGCGCAGGCGGAAATGGGATTCAGCGACTCCCAGTTGGGGTGGCTAATTACACTCGGCGCGGTGTTGACGGTCCCGGGCCGCGTACTGATTGGAAAACTGGTCGATCGCTTTGGGCCCCGGGCCATCTATGCGGCGCTGCTGGTACTTACGGCCGTCCCAGTGGCCCTTCTCGGGACGGCGCAAACATTCGGACAATTGGCGGCGTTGCGCCTTTGCATCGGGCTGTTGGGCTGTGGTTTCGTCGTCGGTATTCGGATCATTGCGGACTGGTTTCCGCGCCGGCAATTAGGTTTGGCCGAAGGGATCTACGGCGGTTGGGGCAACGCGGGCTCGGCGCTGGCGGCCCTGCTGCTTCCGGGCGCCGCCATCCTGTTTGGTTGGCGGGTCGCGCTGTCTCTGGCTGCTGTGCCGCTGCTCGTGTCGTCGATTGTCTATTGGTACGGCGTGAGCGATGTGCCGGAAGGCAAGGTGTTCCGCCGCCGTCCAATCGAGTCGGACTATTCGCCGTGGAAGGACCGCGTGGTCATCGCGCTTGCGCTTGCGTACGTGGCTTCCTTCGGGTCGGAAATCTGCGTGGTCTCCTTCTTGCCGAAACTCTTCTTCGATCGGTTCGACGTGTCGCCGCTGTACGCGGGGATGTATGCCTCGTTATTCGGGATTTTGAACGTCGTATCGCGTCCCGGCGGCGGTTGGCTGGCGGACCGCCTCGGTCGAAAGGCCGTCCTCCTGGTCCTACTCGGATGTATAGGCCTGGGCTATATCGGTCTAAGCGCTGTCTCGTCGCTTGCGCCTACCGTTGCCGCGGTCGTCTTAACGAGCGTGTTTGTCCAGGCGGCCTGTGGCGCGGTCTTCGCGACCGCGCCGTTGGTGTCACCGCGAGACACGGGACGAATCGCCGGAATCATCGGCGCGGCCGGAAACGTCGGAGGCATCGTGTTCCCGTTGTGCTTCGGATACGGCCTGGAATGGTCCGGGGGTAGTTACGCGCCTGGTTTCCTGATTTTGTCCGCCGCCGCGGTCGCCGCATTGATCGCCGTCTGGAGAGTACCACTACTCAGCGCGGAAACCGGAGAAGACCAGGTCGGTTATGGATTCAGCGTCGGGCTCACGCAGCGCGTGCCGCTACGCGGAAAGCGGAGAAACTATGCGGCAACGCGGGCGGAAGGGAAGGCCGTCGGATGAAAATCGTGCGGGCAATCATTCGCCCGGAACGCGAACGCGAAGTCGTCCACGCACTCGAACGCGCGGGCATCGTGGCGCTGACGAAAATCCCGGTCACGGGCAGAGGCCGCCAGGGCGGCGCGACGAACGGCGCGCTCGTATACACCGAGTTGGCTAAAACGATGCTCCTCCTGGTGCTTGATGACGACCGGGTCGATCGCGCCGTGACCGTCATCGCGCACGCGGCGTACACGGGAAATCCCGGTGACGGACAACTGTTCGTTTCGCCCGTGGAAAAGGCGGTACGCCTGCGCACCGGTGAGATGTACCCGAGCGCCGACGGGGAGCACGTCTAAATGGCGGACCGCAAACGCCTCGTGCTCGTCGGCAACGGAATGGCCGGCATGGCCTTCGTCGAAAAGCTGGTCAAACAGTCGCCCGATCGCTACGCCATCACCATATACGGTGACGAACCCCACCCAAACTACAACCGAATTCTGCTGTCTTCAGCCCTGTCAGGAGAATTGGATTTGCATTCCCTGACCATTCATCCCCTGGAGTGGTATGACCTCCACGGAATCGAATTGCGAAAGGGCGTCCGTATAGAAGAGGTCCGCTGCGAGGAAAGGGCCCTCGTCGATCAGCACGGGCAGCGCACCCCCTACGACGTTTTGGTCCTCGCGACGGGATCGCGGGCATTCGTCCCGCCCATCCCCGGTTTGGACAAAGAAGGCGTGCATGTATTTCGAACGCTCGAAGATTGCGCGGCCATTCAGGGCGCCGCCAAGACGAGCACCGGCAATTCCGCCGTCATCGGTGGTGGTTTGTTGGGGCTCGAGGCCGCGCACGGCCTTAAAGAACTCGGCCTGAAGACAACGGTCGTGCAGTTTGCGCCGTGGCTAATGGAACGTCAGCTCGACGCCCCCGCGGCCACTGCTCTCCTTCGCGCACTCCACAAGCAGGGGATCTCAGTGCGGCTCGGCGCGGAAACCGCGGAACTCTTCGGCGGACGCCGCGTCGAAGGCCTGCGGCTAAAGTGCGGCGCCGAAATCGAAGCGGACGTCGTAGTCGTGGCGGCGGGCATAACGCCCAACGCGAACCTCGCGCGTAACGCCGGGATCCGATGCGGCCGGGGCGTCATCGTAAGTGACTTCATGCAGACGAGTGACCCGTATGTATACGCGGTCGGCGAGTGCTGCGAGCACCGCGGCGTCTGCTACGGTCTCGTGGCCCCGCTCTATGAACAGGCCGGCGTCCTCGCGGAGAACCTTGCGGGCGTGGCCGCGCTCCCCTATCGCGGCTCGCAGGTCGCCACCAAATTGAAAGTCTCCGGCGTTGACGTATTTTCCGCCGGGAAGATCGACGAGGACGCATCGCTGGACGTGATTCGGTTCGAGGACACGTCGCGCGGCGCCTATCGCAAGGTGCTCGTGAAAGACGGCCGGCTCGCGGGGGCAATTTTGGTCGGTGACGTGTCGGCGGCGGCGCTTCTGCAAGACTTGATCGTGTCGGGGAGACCCATTAACGGGGAGTGTGAACGAGTGTTCGGCCTGGCGAACGCATCATCCGCTGAGAATTCGGCCGCGCAAAACGTCGAGGCGCTGGCGGATAGCGCGGTCGTCTGCGGATGCAACGGAGTAACGAAGGGCGTGATCGTCCAGGCCATCTGCGAACGCGGGTTGAAGACCAGGAAAGAGGTCGCGTCATGCACGAACGCGTCACGTTCCTGCGGGGGCTGCGCCCCTCTTGTCGATCAAATCCTGTCGAGCATCAATGGGGCCACCACCGTGCGATCCCCGGAAAAGACACCGCTCTGCGATTGCACCCCGCTGTCCAGGGACGAAATTGTCGCCGCGATCCGCGCGCATAAACTGCTTTCGGTCCGCAAAGCGATGGCCTGCCTCGAATGGCGCACCGAGGGCTGCGCTCGTTGCCGCCCCGCGATCAACTACTTCATCGCGATGTGCTGGCCGGGCGAAAATGAGGACGACGCCCAGTCGCGTTTTGTCAACGAGCGAGTACACGCCAACATCCAGCGGGACGGAACGTATTCCGTAGTCCCGCGAATGTACGGCGGTGTCACGACGCCCGACGAACTTGAACGCATTGCGGCTGTTGCGCGGAAATACAAAGTCCCGCTTCTAAAAGTCACTGGTGGTCAGCGCCTCGACTTACTGGGCGTCTCGAAGAAGGACTTGCCGGCCATCTGGGAAGAACTGGACATGCCTTCCGGGTTCGCTTACGCGAAGGCGATCCGCACCGTGAAAACGTGCGTGGGCAACAATTTTTGCCGGTTCGGCACGCGCGATTCCGTCGGCCTTGGCATTCGTATCGAGAAAACATTTGAAGGCCTTTCGACCCCCGCAAAAGTGAAGATGGCCGTAAACGCGTGCCCACGAAACTGCGCCGAGTCCCTCATCAAAGATGTCGGCCTCATCGCGGTCGACAAGGCCTGGGAAATCTACGTGGGCGGAAACGGCGGCGTGAAGGTACGGGTCGCGGAACTGCTCTGTTCCGTGGAAAACGATGATGACGTAGTCGACACCATCGCGGCATTCCTTCAGTTGTACCGGGAAGAAGCGGACTACAATCAACGCACCAGCGCCTGGTCCGCCGTGGCCGGCATCCAGTACCTCCGGGACCGGGTCGTCGAGGACAAGTCTTCTCGCGCGGAGTTGATCGCACGGATGAAACGCGCGCTCGAGCACTGCAACGATCCGTGGCGAGCGCGGGCGCGAAAGTTCAAGGAAAATGACCCGGACGTGCACCGCGAGTACGCCTACCTCGAGGGCACGACGACGCTCGAAAGCGTATCGCTCACGAGTGGCGCGGGCGCACAGTGATGCACCAGGCACAAGCGCTTCCCATGTCCGGCCCAATGGTGGACCTAAATCTCGAGGAGTGGATCCGTGTCTGCGCTATCAACGACTTGCCCCACCGCGGCGGTCGGGCCGTTCGGATCGGCGCGACAGACGTCGCCCTGTTCTGCCTCAGTCATGGCGCGATTGTTGCCGTCGAGGACCGATGCCCGCACAAAGGGGGCAAGCTGTCCGAGGGCATTGTCTGCGATCACACCGTCGTTTGCCCGCTTCACGGGTGGCGCATCGACCTGCTCCGTGGCGAAGCGACAGATCCCGACGCGGGTTGCGTGCGCCGATTTCCTGTAGACGTACGGAACGGCGGGGTCTTCGTCAGTGTTGCCGGCCGTAACGCCCCGCTTCCCGCGCCTTTGGCCGAGCGCGTGAGGCGCCATTCCGACACCGGCAGGCCCAAACTCGGCCGGCGCCGCGCGGGCGTTCAGGATTTCGCGCTGCATGATTTCGATCGGCCCATACCCGTCCTCGCGGTCGAACCGCCCAGCCCCCATGACGAGTTGACCCATCGCGTGCAGTTGACGGACTTGCGCGGCCAATCTTCAACGTATTCCATCGACGATCTGCGAGAGCGCTTCCCGACCGTGGAGTCCCCCGCGCACATTGTGTGTCTGATGTTCGGGTTCACGCGGCCGGTGACGTGGACGGGCGTCCGGCTCCGCGACCTCCTCGCGGGGACAGAAGGCCCCTTCAACTTTGCATCGTTTCACTCATGGGACACGACGGGGACCCCGGAGGGCGAGCGATTTTTCGAGACGCTGCCTCGCCGCTACGCGCTTGATCCTCGGGCCCTTCTGGCCTTTGGCATGAACGGCGGTCCCCTGCCGCGGGAACACGGCGGCCCGCTCCGTTTGGCCGTTCCCTTTCTTCAAGGCTACAAAAGCGTGAAATGGCTCACCGACATTCGCCTCACCGAGCACGACGAAATCGGCTACAAGAAAAAGCACGGCTTCATCGAGTTTCCCGAGTTCGATCATCCCGCCGCGGAATCTTGAGTCCAGGCGCCGCTCGCTGGCGCGGCGTGCATGGACTGGAAGCCCATGCTACGAGCCGATGCTACAAGGTGAGCGAGCCGAATTGGCGGAGTTCTTCGCGCGATTTTGTCGCGTGATCGGCGAAGAAGGAATCGTCGGAGAGGTAGGTGAGGAGGTTGTAGCCGCGATCGATCCAGAGTTTCGCGCCGTTGATTGACGTGACGGGAA
Organism: uncultured Nitrospirales bacterium; assembly: GCA_964467615.1. Classification (GTDB taxonomy): domain Bacteria; phylum Hydrogenedentota; class Hydrogenedentia; order Hydrogenedentales; genus CAYXRK01. Next base: position 40,883 of record CAYXRK010000005.1, read on the forward strand.
CGCCGTTGGAGAGACGATGCTTGCGCGCAAGGTCGGAGATTTTGCGGGTGGCGGCGTCGAGTTCGGCGTGGTTGGGTTGGTCGGGCGCACCGATGGTGACTTGGTAGTCTGCCGGGCCGAAGAAGAGCGCGTCGATGTGTTGGCCGACAGCGGCAACGATGGCGTCGGCGTTGCTGACACCGGTCGGCGTTTCGATTTGCAGGATGAGTATCCGTTCGTTTTGGTCCTTGATGCGCGCTGCCATGGACGTGACGCCGGGGGCGAACAGCGTCGAGCGCATGCCGAATCCGCGTTTGCCGATGGGGGGATACTTCGCGCAATCGACCGCCATGCGGGCCTGTTCGACCGTTTCGATGCGCGGGACGATGATGCCGTCCGGCGCGATATCGAGCGCCTGGGCGATGCGGTCGTATTGGAGTTGGGCGACGCGCAGGATGGAGATGACGCCGAGGTCGCGCGCGGCGCGGACGCATTCGAGCACGCGGTCGAGCGAGTGCGCGGCGTGTTCGTTGTCGATCCAAATCCAGTCGTAGCCCGCGCGCGCGATGGTGCGGACGGCCTGGGGCGTCATGTATTCGAGCATGACGGTGCCCCAGCAGAGTTCGCGGTTGCGGCAGATGGTCCTGAATTGATCGCGTGTCATAAGGGTTTCCTGGTTGGTCCGGTATTGGCGTTTCGGGGGCGCGTGGTATCGTACCGAAGTGAAACCGTTAGGGGAAATCTTTTGGCGTTGATCGTGTTGGTGGTCGCGAGCGCGGCGGCGGGCGCGGTGCTTGCGCGTGGTGCCGCATGGTGGAGTGGACGCGGCGGCGCGTTGGATACGTCAACCGTTCCGATTGTTTACCGGATGTACCTCGGCGTCAGTTCCGTAGCAGTCTTCGTGTTGGTTGTTGGTTCGTTCTCGTTGGCGTTGGTGCAGTTTGTGATGTTGGTGTTCGCGCTCGGAGCGATCGCGTATGCGGTCTATTCGCGTTCGCGGCGTCACGTTGATGCGGAACATTTCCACCTTGATCCCGGCGGGACTTTCGAGCGTTTCTGCCTTGCGATGATCGTTGCGGCAAATGTGTTGACGCTCGTTTCCGCGCTTGCGCCGAATACGAACTGGGACGCGGGCGTGGCCCATTTGGCGTTGCCCTCGGATTATGCGCGCGAAGGGCGCATCCATTTCGTCGAGGGCAACGTCTACACGGCTTATCCGCACCTTATCCACTCGTTGTACGCATACGCGTTCGCGCAAAGCGGTGAGCAGGGGGCGACGTTGGTGAGTTGGGGCCTCGGGGTGTTGGCGTGCATGGCCGTGTTCGAGCTGGGGACAGTGATAGGAAGCCGATCGGCCGGCTACGCATCGGCGGCCCTATTCGCCACGGCGCCGATCTTTTTCAACCAGTCCGGAACCGGCGGCGTGGACGTACCGTTCGCCGGGTCCACGATCGCGGCACTCGCGGCGACCATGCGCTGGCGAGCAGATGGCCGCGCGATTTGGCCCGTGATGGCGGCGGTGCTGGCCGGCGCGTCGTGCGGCGTTCGACACACGGGATATCTGGTGTGCGCGCTGCTCGCGGTTGGAGCGTGGGCTTTTGCCTGCGGAGGGCGGACGCGACCGGTGGCCGTATTCGCGGCAGTTGCGGCGTGCGCCGCGGGACCTTGGCTCGCGCGATCATGGATTGTCGCCGGCAACCCCGTGTATCCATTTCTGAGCAGCGTTTTTCCTGGCGTGACGGTAACAGATGTACAAACGACGGGATTGCTTGCCCACGAAACGGCGAAATCGGCGAGCATCGTTGACTTTCTGTATTTCCCGTGGGACATCGTCATGCGGCCGGGCCGGTTCGACGGCTGGCGGAATTCTCCCGGCCCGATCGTGTTGGCGCTCGGAGTTCCCGGATTGCTCGTTGGCGGCGCGGCGGCGCGATGGCTTGGCGCGTATAGCGTCGCGGGGGGTGTCGCGTTCTATTTTTTTCAACGGTTCGCGCGCTATCTACTTCCGTTCTTCGCGCCGATGATGGTAATCGCGGTGTTGATGCGAGATCGCGCCCCCGGAATGCGCAAGGCAATATCGTGCTTACTAGGTTTCTCGATGGTGTTTGGGACAGTGCTCGGCGCAGCCATGGTCCATTTCAAGATCCCCGTGGTCCTTGGTGTGTACGGTCGAGACGAGTATCTCAGCAGGCGCGTCGAGCGGTATCCGGCGTTCGCATGGGTGAATGCAAACTTGCCCAAGGACGCGGGCGTGTTCACGCTCGATCCGCGAGGCTACTTCATTCACCAGCGGACGTTTCAGGACGTCGAGGTGTTGTCGTCGTTGGCGGAGTTGGATGACGACGAGACGATGAATTGGTTTCGCGCGCGCGATATCCGCTACGTGTTTTATCCCGAGGCCTACGTCGCCGAATCGCCTATCTTCACGAAGCCGGGATTTCTGCCGACGATCGAACGGTGGCGCGCGGACACGGAGCATTTCAAACGGATTCAGATACTAAACATGGTCCGGCCGCGCGTGGGCGGCGCGGAGCGGGTCGAGATTTATGAAGTGCTCCACGACGGGCCGTCCACATGAGCACTGGGCGAACGCTTGCGCGGAACACCGCGTTCAATGGCGCGGGCCGGTTGTGGGACGGCGTTGTGTCGCTCCTGCTCACTGCGTATATCGTTCGCACGCTCGGCACGTCGCAGTTCGGATTGTGGGGCGTGGCGACGGCGCTGACGGGATACGCGGGTGTACTCGATCTCGGCGCTGGGAGCGCGTTTGCCAAGTACATCGCCGAGCATGCTGAACGGCGCGAGGACGACCAGGTATCGGCTATCGTGAGCACGGGACTTGCGATTTATCTTGCGCTCGGAGTCGTATTCGTCGCACTCGCGTGGCTCGCGCTAGACGGGTTGCTTGCACTCGCCGCAAATGCTCGGGGCGATTTGGCCGGAGACTTCGCGGACGCCGCCGTGCGCGCCGATCTCAAATACCTCGTGCGCGGAGGCATCTTGCTGTTTGCCGCGGCGAATTGCGTTTCGGCGTTTACCGCCGTGCAGACGGGGCTCCAACGCATGGGCGTGACGAACGCGCTAAGTTTCGGCGCGTCATGGGTGAAGGTCATCGCGACCGTCGCGCTGCTCGAGAACGGCTTCGGCGTCCGGGGACTCGTTCTCGCGCACGCGTGCGTGCTGGCCGCGTTCGCCGTGGGTTCGATCGCGGCGGCGTTCGTGCTGTGGCCGCGCCTGCGGGTGTCGCCGGCGCGGATTTCCCGCGCTGCAGCAGGGCGGTTGCTATCGTTCGGTTGGCGGGCCCAAGTCGCGCGCCTGGCGCATTTGATCATGTTTGAAACCGATGTGCTCGTGATCGCGCTCATACTGCGCGACATGCAACTCGCGGGCGTCTACAAGATCGGGCTCGATCTCGCGAACAAGATGCGGCAGCTTCCCAGCATCCTGTTGTCTGCGGTACTGCCCGCTGCGTCGGCGATCAATGCGCGTGGCGATCGCGAGCGGCTGCTGCGGCTTTATTTGACCGCGTCGCGTTACGTCGCTGCGGCAGTTGTGCCGGTCGCCTTGTTTCTCGCGGGCGGCGCGTACTTGACGTTGCGGGCCTGGATCGGCCCGCAAATAGACCTGCGCGATTCGGCGATTGTTTTACAGATCATGGCGATTGGCTATATTGCGAACATGCTCCCCGGTGCGGGTGTCGCCGTGGCGCTCGGCGCGGGACGCCCGGATTTGCAGATGAAATCGGGATTGATTTCGATGTCATCGAATCTCTTCCTCACAATTGTGCTCGCGTTGACGGTCGGCTTTTGGGGCGTACCGGTGGCGACGGCGTGCTCCATGCTTATTTCATGGGTGTGGTTTTCCACACGAATAGGACGCCTGCTGGACGTACCGCTGAGGGAGTACGCGCGGCGCGTGATCGTTTGGCCTGTACTTTCGGCGTTGCCCGGCGCGGCAGTGTGCGCGGCCGCGTCGGAGTGGTACTTCAGGGACGCCGGACGGTGGGGATCATTCGCAGCAATCTGCGGAGCGGTCGCTGTCGGATTGGCGGCATACCTGTTAATCATGAGGCGAGCGCCGGTGTTCGATCAGAGCGACATCGCGTTTTTCCGGCGCGAGCTTCATCTCGATCTGGTGCCGGGGTTTACGTGGTGGGCGCGGGGCGTGCGTACCGGCTGACGACGTGTTGTCGCGAAAGGGGCATTCGCCCCGATGACGATGACGATGACGAGTGACGAGAACGAGAACGATGACGAAAGGCTGGATGATCAAGAACGGGTGCGAATGTTGATTTTCTGAGCAGTTGCAAGGTTTCCTTCGAGAGCGCCCAGAAACGATGAAAGGCGGTTCGAGTGCCGGTTCGGCAGCCGAGGGCGGCTACCCCACACGCGATCCGGCAGCCGAGGGCGGCTGCCCCACACGGGCTGGGTGTAGCGCGTGACAACGGTAATTTTCGAAACAGATGAGTGTGAATTGGAATGACTGACACGCTGCGCGAAGTAACCGTCGTGATTCCGACGTATTCCCGGACCGATCTCCTCGAGGAATGCCTGGAAAGCCTCTCGAATCAGACGTCTAAGGACTTTGACGTTATCGTGGTGGATGACGGCTCGGAACGCGGCGTGCCTGAGGCCGTGTTGCGTTCCATTCCCAAGACGATTGTGATCCGGCGCGAGCGCAACGGCGGTTTCGCCAAAGCGATCAACACGGGTATCCGCGCCGCGAATTCGCCGCTCGTACTTCTGCTAAACGACGACATGACGCTTGCGCCCGACTGCTTGGAACTTCTTCGGTCAGGACTGATTGATTCGGGCGCGGGCATCATCGGGCCGTTGGTCTTGTTCCGGGAAGAGCGGAACATCGTCTACTCGTTCGGCGACCGCATCCGCAAATCCGGCCGGCCCGAGAGCATCGGGTTCCGGCGTCCGTTGACGGACCTGGATCAGCAAGAAAAACCGTTCGGCGTATCGGCGGGCGCGGCGCTCATCCGGCGCGAAGTGTTCGATTCGATTGGCCTGCTCGACGAGCGGTTCGGGGCGTACTTCGAGGACGCGGATCTCTGTTTTCGGGCCCGCGCGGCGGGATTTGGCGTCGCGGTCGTTCGCGAGGCGGTGGCGTATCACGTTGGCGGCGCGAGCATGGAAGGACGAGGGTGGTGGCGGTCGCGGCAATGCTGCCGCAATCACCTGCTGTTGGTCATCAAGAACTATCCGGCGCCTCTACTCGCGCGATACGCGCGAAAGATCGCGCGGGAACATGCGCACCAGTGTGGCCGCGTAGTGTCTTCAGCCCGGACGGAATTTGGGTTGCTTCGCGCGTTCAGCATGCTTCTATCGACGTGGGCCGGCTTTCTTGCCGCGCTGCCGCAAGCACTGATCGAGCGCCGAAAGATTCAGCGCGCGCGCGCCTTACCGATTGCCGCCATCGAAAACTTGCTTGCGGAATAGACGCTCTTGATCGCGAACGGCTACGGCGCTACGTGGAACGCGGTGGATTCGTAGGTTTCGGTCGTGCGATCTACGTGTCGACGCTGGACCTTGCCCGAGTCGAAGTCGCTGGGCAGAGGCGTGGGGTAGTCGTTGTTGAAGCAGGCGAGGCAAAAACTCTGGCGTGACAAACCCGTCGCCGCCACGAGGCCCTCGATGCTCTGGAACGCGAGCGAATCGACATCGAGGTATTGTTCCATTTCTTTGACGGTCATGTTGTGCGCGATGAGCCGCTTTTGGTTCGGCGTGTCGATCCCGTAGTAGCAGGAGTTGATGATGGGCGGGCAACTGATGCGGAAATGGATTTCCTTCGCTTCGCATCGGCGCAGCATTTTGATGATTTTCTTGGCTGTTGTTCCGCGCACGATGCTGTCGTCGATCAGCACGATTCGTTTGCCTTCGATAGCGGTCCGGCAGGGGTTGAGTTTGATGCGGACGCCGAAGTCGCGGATGGATTGATCCGGCTCAATGAACGTGCGGCCAATGTAGTGGTTACGGATGAACCCCATGTCGAAGGGGATTCCGCTTTCGTGCGAGTAACCCAGCGCCGCGGGGTTTGACGAGTCCGGCACGGCCATGACCACGTCGGCCTCGACGGGCTGTGTGCGCGCGAGTTGCCTGCCCAGCTCTTTCCGCACCACATCCACGCTACGGTCGAATATCCAACTATCCGGCCGGGCGACGTACACAAACTCGAAAATGCACTGGCGTAGCGGCGCTGCTTCGAACGGCTTGATGGATTCGACGCCCTCCGAGCTGATGCACAGGACCTCGCCCGGTTCGACTTCGCGCACCCAATCGGCGTCGATGATATCGAGCCCGCAGGTTTCGCTGGCGATGAGGTAGGAGTCGCCCAATTTGCCGAGCCAAAGCGGGCGGAACCCCATCGGGTCGCGCGCGGCGACGATGCAATCGCCGTTCGTCGCGAGGATGGTGTATGCACCGACGACTTGCTTGAGCGCGTCGATGAGTTGGTCTACGAAACGCTCGGACCTCGAGCGCGCCACCAATTGAATGACCACCTCGGTGTCGGTCGTCGATTGGAAAATTGCGCCGTTTGCTTCGAGCCGCTCGCGTAGGTCCTTGGCGTTTACCAGGTTTCCGTTGTGGCCCACCGCGATTGAGCCGTGCGCGTAGTCCGCCATAAGCGGCTGGACGTTGCGGCGGTCGCTGTTGCCCCACGTGGAATACCGGACATGGCCAATCGCGATGTTGCCGCGGAGTCTTGCCATGCGGTGCGGCTTGAAAATGTCGCCCACGAGGCCGACGCCGCGGTCGCCGATGAGTTGGCCTTCGTCGGAACTGACAATGCCGGCGCCTTCCTGGCCGCGGTGCTGCAAGGCGCGCAGGCCGAGGTAGGTAAGGTTCGAGGCCTCGTCGTTACCGTAGACGCCGAACACGCCGCATTCGTCGCGAACGTGATCATCCGACGTGTCGCGTAGCGCGGGAATCAGACTCGTGCCCGGTCCAAATTGTTCGTGTGTCGCCTGGTGCGTCATGGCTAGAACTCCTTGCCCCCGGTGAGTTGCCTATACGCTTCCACGTACTTACCGCGCGTCTTGGTCACGATCTCCTCGGGCAACGGCGGCTGCGGCGAGTTCTTGTCCCAGCCCGTCGTCTCCAGGAAATCGCGCACGAATTGCTTATCGTAACTCGGCTGCCCTTTGCCGGGTCCGTACTGGTCCGCCGGCCAGAACCGCGACGAATCCGGCGTTAGGACCTCGTCGGCGAGGACCAACTCGCCGTCACGCAGGCCGAACTCGAGCTTCGTGTCACACAGTATAATGCCCTTGGTGGCGGCGTAGTCCCGTCCGCGTTCATACACCGCTAGAGAAGCCTTCGACGCGGCGGCGTTCCATTTCGCGCCGATGATTTCGGCGGCCGCCTCGGGCGAAATGTTGATGTCGTGCCCGTCGGTGGCCTTCGTCGCCGGAGTGTACAAGGGCCTCTCCAACTTTTCCGATTCCCGCAAGCCCTCGGGAAGCCGAATACCGCAGACTGCACCGTCCTTTTTATACTCCTTCCAACCGCTGCCCGCAAGGTACCCGCGAATAACGAACTCGACCGGAAACATTTCGCATTTGCGCACCAACATCGAGCGCCCCGCGAACTGGTCCGGGTGCGCTTGGAATTCGCGGGGAAAGTCGCTGAGTTTTGAGGAAACGAGGTGGTTGCGGACGATGTCGCCCATCATGTCGAACCAGAAGAGCGACATCGCGGTCAGGATTTTGCCCTTGTCCGGAATGCCGACGGGGTTTACCCAGTCGAACGCGGAGATTCGGTCCGTCGCGACGATCAGGAGTTTGTCGCCGAGATCGTAAATGTCGCGCACCTTTCCGCGAGCGGATGGTTTCACTTCGGGAATGTTGGTTTCGCAAAGGGCGGTCATGTTGTCCTTGATCCTCATAAGTTGAATGATGAAGAAGCACGGAGACTCAATCCTTGGGCATCTTAGCTTCGGATGGAAATGTGGCGCGAATCGTTGCGGCGAGCTTTTCGGCCGCAATACCAGCTTTGTTAGGTTCCCAAATGATTGTGTGGTGGTGCTCAGTGTCGAAATGGGTCCTATGCTCATCCCACACCGCCTTCGAGCATGTGTATATCACCGGCTTACCCAATCCTTCCGCATATCCGGCTTCCCAGTAAGCACCCAAGTTTTGGTCGGTGAGATCGGCGATCAAAAATCGACACCTCTGTATATCCACGCGTATTTTATTGTCGATCAGGCCTGCTATCGGATCGTCGTCCACTCGTTTCAATTTGAAACCAGTTGCTTCGACCGCCGGGCGGAAGCTTTCATTCACTATCTTTGTCACCTCTTCGTTTTTGAAGGACATAGCCATAAAGGCCGTCAAGCCCTCGCTCCGCCCGCGCTTTAGTTCTCGATAGAGTTTCCAGCCTTCCAAACTGAGTTGACCACCACAGAGTTGATCTACTATCTCTCCGATGATCAAGCCGCGTCTGCGTAACTCTCCTTCAATGAAGACGACGTCGTCACTAGTTGAAGCACCGATCTTCGCTCGAAGGTGATCCGGATCTTCAAGCACGGCCTTTCCCGGCGAGCCTTTCTGTTCATCTCCCAGATACAGAATAAATAGGTCAGCTTGGTCCGCAGGGTCTGGAAGAGTTCCCATTTCCGCTACCTCCAAATGACTTGAGTAGACTTCAACGACACCTTCGTGTGTGTGCCTGCTCCAAATGTTGTGGCTTAAAACGGCATCTGCGATGGGGTCGAGGCGATCAAGGCACGCCTCGGCTGTGCCTGACAACAAATACTTGCCACAGTTCGGGCAATCGTAGAAATTCCCGTCCACTCTGTTAGGTCGTTCCTCGAAACCGATCGTCTGCGAACCGCAAATAGGGCATTCCATCATTGACGATTCCTAGTGTTCCCTACTGTGCGTACATCTCTGGTTGAATTCGCTTCCGTGAACCTACTCTGAACGGGGCTTGAAAAAAGCGCCAGGTAGGAACGGTTTATTGATGTCCAATAGATCGTCGAGCAGCATCCGCGAACCCTTCACGCCGGGCATCAACGGATTCTCTAACATCGCTTGCAGTGCCACCGTGGTGTCGCCGGTCACCGCCGCCTGAACGGTCAACGATTCGTATGCCTTTACGCACTGCATGAGGCCGCGGATGGACGGCTCGGGCGCGCGCTGCGGAATGGCCGTCGCACCGTGGGAGCCGATGATCGCGGGGACTTCCACGGCCACGTCGTCGTCGAAGGTGGGGATCGCGCTGTTGTTCCGGCAACAGACGATCTGGGTATTGCCGCGATCATTCACGATGGACTCGATCAGGTGGAACGCCGCGGTCGAGTAATGCGCGCCGCCGCGCTTCGAGAGTTCGGCGGGCTTCTCTGTCAGCCCAGGATCGGCGTACTTGGCGAACAATGAGGTCTCGAGTTCGATGACTTCTTCACCGCGTGTCTTCGGTTTGCTCTTGAGGTGGGCGAGCATCGTGTCCGTTGCGTAGAAGTATTGGAGGTAGTAGTTGCAAAACATGCCCAGCGCGCGCATCGCTTCCTGCATGGCGGAACACACCTCGGGCACGTCCCATTCCTCGCCTGCGTCGTCGATAAGGCGGGGCAGGAGTTCGCTTGTGCGGTCGTTGCCGGCGATCGTGTATCCGCGCACCCAGGACAGATGATTTAGGCCGACATAATCAAGCGATACATCTTCGATGGCGCACCCGTTGCGTTTGACGATTTCCATCACCATCCCGATCGGGATATTGCAGAGCCCGACGGTGTTGATGGTGCTGTGCTTGAGAACCGCTTCCGTGATGATTCCGGCGGGGTTCGTGAAGTTGATCAACATCCCCGTGGGCGCGAGTTCCTCCATCGCGTGCGCGACGTCGAGGATGCGGGGAATCGTGCGGAGCGCGCACGCAAACCCGCCCACCCCGGTCGTCTCCTGGCCGATGACGTTGTGGCGCAGACCGAGCTTCTCGTCTTGAATCCGCGCCTGCGCTCCGCCGACGCGAATCTGCGTGACCACGTAGTCCGCGCCTTCCACCGCGCGGCGCATGTCATCCGTGGCGTGAATCGCAAAAGGGTTGCCGTGGCGGGCGCCCATTCGGCGGGCAAGTGCCGACGTAATCGCGAGCCGCTCGGAGTTCGGATCCATCATCCACAGGTCCGAGACGGGAACCTGCGCAAGCCGAGCATAGAGCCCGTCGATTAACTCGGGCGTGTACGAACTTGCCCCGCCGATGATCGCGATTTTCATACGGTGTCAACCAAGAAAAGAAATAGCTCGGCCCGCGAGTAAATCAACGTTGAAGCTCCCCCGGATTCCGGCCGCAGACCCCGAAATCAGGGCGGCATGATACCACGAATGTGGACGCCGCGGCTTCAATACCACCTTACCGATTCGGTATTGGACGCGAGGGAAGCGTTTGCTATCATATTGCTAGCGAACAGTGGAGTCTCATGCACTCATGGCCCAAATACTTATCCGCGATCTCGACGTGACGCTTGTCAAACGCCTGAAGGAAAGAGCACAAGAGAATGGCCGATCGCTGCAAGCCGAAGTGAAGGAAATCATTGAGCGCGCGGCGCGGGTGAACGAGGTTTCCGCGAACGTGCTTGTTGCCCGAATCCGCCGGGAGACCCGCGGCAAGGAATGGACTGATAGCGTAGAACTTCTGCGGGAAGACCGATACTCGTGAATCGTTGCGTGGTGGACGCGAGCGTGGCGCTCAAGTGGTTCGTCGACGAGCAGTACGCGCAGGAGTCACGGACGCTTCTTGGAGATCGCTCTGAATTGCATACCCCGGAACTCATCGCCGTCGAAATAGCGAACGTCCTAAGCAAGCGCGTGCGCCGAGGACAATTGCTTCCGGAGAGCGCGCGGCTAATTCGAGGGCGCTACGGACGCGTCGGGTTGATTCAACACAACGTGACCCACCTCCTCGGTCCGGCGTTTGAGCTATCGATCGCAACTGCTGCCAGCGTCTACGATTGCATTTATCTGGCGCTGGCCGTGTTGCTCGACCTCCAGCTGGCGACGGCCGACCGGAGATTCGTCGATACCGTCAAGCGTAGTCCGTATTCAGGAAACGTCGTTTATGTCGCGGATTTAGTAGCGTGACCAGGCGCGCGACGAACTCAGGGAAGCGGACCCGCGACATGGAACTTACGTGTCCCTCCTAGCCCCCCCCTTATTCGTTCTGCTCATGGTCCCTTTTTTCGGCTGGGGCCTTTACACGCTGAACATTCGCTATCGAAAGCACGAGGAATTCCAGGCCAAGGCCGAGATCATCACGCTCGCGGGCGTGGTAGTCACATTGCTCTTTTGCTTTTGGTTGTTGCACGCGTCATTTCCCGATGATCAACTGACCTACATTTTCAGTGACCTCGGCTTGGTAGTTGCCGCGACGGCCCTCTACGGCCACATGCTGGTTTCCTTGATCTCCCAAGTCTTCGTCGATTTCTTCGTCCCTCCGCACCGCGACGATCACGCCCCGCAACTCAACCATGCCGAAGGGTTGGCACGCGTCGGCGACTACGAAGGCGCGTTGGCGGAGGTGTACGTGAACGCGCGAATATTTCCCAAAGATCCGACGGTCGCGGCGAGGGCAGGCGACTATCTCGCGGAACTGCACCGGTTCGACGAGGCGGCCCAATGGTTTGATCGGGCGCTAGACTACAGCGACAATTCGGAATCGGCATTGGCCTTCACGAACCGGCTCGCCGAAATATGCTCGCACCGGCTGGACGATTCGGCGCGCGCCGAAGTGGCGCTCAAACGGTATCTCGATCGGTTTCCCGAAGCGCCGCGGAGAGACTCCGTGCTTCGCAGGATTGAAGGCATGCGCGAACCGGTTGCCGCCGCGAAGGCCGCGCCTCTTTCGGAACGAACGCTCGACATACCGGACATCGACGAACTTGACCAGCAATCATGAAACTTCCGGGCCTACGTTGGTGAAGCGGTCTGCGTGTGGCGCGATGCCATGCGCGGGACTACAATCGTGTGAATTCGGGGAGATTGAGTGAAAGACGACTTTCGATATAGTCAGGATCAAGAAGCGGAACACCGCGAATGGGTTGACGCGCTCGAGGACTTCATCGCGAACTCAACCCCCGAGCGCGTCCGTTACCTGCTTCGCCTGTTGCAGACCCGCGCGTTCGCCCACGGCGTCCGGGTCCCCTTTTCGGCGAACACGCCCTACGTCAACACGATTCCGCCCGAAGAGCAGCCGGTGTATCCCGGCGTCGTCGACCTCGAGCGGCGCATCCGAAGCGTGATCCGATGGAACGCGATGGCGATGGTCGTCCGCGCGAACCGCATGGAAGAGGGAATCGGCGGCCACATCTCGACCTACGCCTCCGCGGCCTCGATGTACGAAGTGGGATTCAACCACTTCTTTCGCGGCAAGGACCACCCGTCGGGCGGAGACTTTGTCTATTTCCAAGGACACGCCTCGCCCGGAATCTACGCGAGGGCATTTCTCGAAGGGCGGATCTCGCAGACGCAACTCGAAAACTTCCGGCGTGAAAACGCCAAGGGCGGAGGACTGTCTTCCTACCCGCACCCGCGGCTCATGCCCGATTTCTGGGAGTTCCCGACGGTTTCGATGGGACTCGGCCCGATTACGGCGATCTACCACGCGCGGTTCATTCGCTACATGGAAGACCGAGGCCTCAAGGAACCGACGGGCCAGAAGGTCTGGGCGTTTATCGGCGACGGCGAGAGCGACGAACCGGAGACGCTCGGCGCGATATCTCTCGCCGCCCGCGAGAAACTCGACAATTTGATCTTCGTGATCAACTGCAATTTGCAACGACTCGACGGGCCTGTGCGCGGCAATGGAAAGATCATCCAGGAATTGGAAGCGATTTTCCGCGGCGCGGGCTGGCGCGTGTTGAAGCTGATATGGGGTTCCGATTGGGACGCGCTGCTCGACAAGGACGACGACGACATATTGGTCACGCGCATGAACGAAGTCGTTGACGGTGAGTATCAGAAATACGTCGTCGAATCGGGCGCGTACATCCGCGAACAATTTTTTGGCAAGAACCCGGAACTTCTCGCGATGGTCAAGCGCCTGACGGACGAGCAATTGAGGACACTCCGCCGCGGCGGCCACGATTCGATCAAGATCCATGCGGCGTACAACCACGCCGTGAACCATCGCGGGTCGCCAACCGTCATCTTGGTGAAGACCATCAAAGGCTACGGGATGGGCGAGAGCGGCGAGGGAAAAAACATCACGCACCAACAGAAAAAACTAAACGAGGACGAGTTGCGCGAATTCCGCACGCGCTTCGGAATTCCCATCGACGACGACGACGTGGCCTTCGCGCCCTTTTATCTCCCGCCCAAGGACAGCAAGGAGATGCAATACCTGCGCGAGCGGCGGGCCGCGCTGGGGGGACCCTTGCCGGAACGCCGCGTCCGCGCGAAGCCCCTCGCGACGCCCACTGCGCTGTTCGACGAGTTCAAGGAAGGCACCGGCGAGCGCGCCGTATCCACCACGATGGCGATGGTGCGCGTTATCACGAAGCTGTTATCAGACAAGACTGTCGGCAAGTACATCGTCCCCATCGTGCCCGACGAGGCCCGCACCTTCGGCATGGAGGCGCTCTTTCGCCAGGTAGGGATCTACTCGCACGTCGGGCAACTCTACGAACCTGTCGACGCCGACAATCTTCTCTACTACAAAGAAGCGGCGGACGGACAAATCATCGAGGAAGGCATCACCGAAGCGGGCTCGATGTCCTCGTTCATCGCTGCGGGAACGGCCTACGCGAATCACGGCGTCAACACGATTCCATTTTTCATTTACTACTCGATGTTCGGCATGCAACGCATCGGCGACTTGGTCTGGCTTGCCGGCGACGCCCGCTGCAAGGGCTTTCTCGTGGGCGGCACTTCCGGACGTACGACGCTGAACGGCGAGGGCCTGCAACACCAGGACGGCCACAGCCTCGTTATCGCGAACACGGTCCCGAGCCTCGTGGTCTATGATCCCGCCTTCGCGTTCGAGATCGGCGTCATCGTGCGCGACGGCCTGCGCCGCATGTACGAACGCGGCGAGGAAATTTTCTACTACGTCACCGTCGAGAACGAAAACTATCCGCAGCCGAAAATGCCCGAAGGCGTTGAGGAGGGCATTCTTAAAGGCCTGTATCAGTACCGAGGTTCACCGCTCGGAAACGCAAAGCCGCACGCTCACCTATTCGGCAGCGGCGCGATCATGAACGAGGCCCTGCGCGCTCAGGAAATTCTCGATAGTAAGTACGGCGTCGCGGCGGACGTGTGGAGCGTCACGAGCTACAGCCAGCTCAACCGCGAGGCCGCCGCCTGCGACCGTTGGAACATGCTCCACCCCGATGCCCCCCGCCTCGTGCCGTACGTAACGAAACGTTTCGCGGACGAGTCCGGCGTCATCGTCGCGGCGAGCGACTACATGAAGGTGCTCCCGCAATCCATCTCGAAATGGCTGCCGTTGCCGATGACGGCGCTCGGCACGGACGGCTATGGCCGCAGCGAATCGCGCGAGTCGCTGCGCGAATACTTCGAAGTTGACGCCCGTTTCATCACCTTGGCCGCGCTCACCGCGTTGGCCCAGAAGGGAGAAGTTCCCGCGTCTACCCTGACCGCCGCGATTAAGGACCTCGACATAGATACCACGAAACTCGATCCCATGAGCGTCTGATGATCACGCACCTTGAACCTTGAACCTCGAACTTTGTACTTTGTACCTTGAACTTTGAACGGTATTGTCCATGGCCACTAACTTCACGCTACCCGAACTCGGCGAGAACATCGAAAAAGGCGCGGTCGCCAAAATACTTGTCGCCAAGGGCGACCGCGTCGCCAAGGGCCAGCCCGTTCTCGAGCTCGAGACCGACAAGGCCGTCGTCGAAGTGCCGTGCCCCGTCGCGGGGACCGTCGCGGAAATTCGCGTCCAAGAAGGCGGCGTGGTCCGAGTGGGCGAGGTCGTCATGGTGATCGACGAAGCCATTGGCGCGGCCCAGGCTGAAGCGCCAAAACCTTCGCCGAAACCAGCGGTGGTCGTGGCCCAACCCGAAGCACCGAAACCGGCGGTCGCCGTGACCGCGCCAGCAGGACCTCTGCCTGCAGCGATCGAAGCACCAATACCGACAACGCCGACTCCGACTGGACCGCCAGATCAGGATCGGTTGTTCGCCGCGCCACCGTCCGTGCGAAAACTTGCGCGCGAGATTGGCGTGGACATCGCCACCGTGCGTCCCTCGAGCGGATCGCGCATCACGGCTGAAGACGTCAAGGCCCACGCGCGCGGCACGGGCACGGTTGCCGCCGCCAGCCCCACACCTGCGGCCCCCGCTGGCGTTTCGGGGCGCGCGCCGGGCAGCGATCGTTGGGGCCCGACTGATCGCCAGAAGATGAGCGGCGTGCGGCGAAAAACGGCCGAGCGCATGACCGCCGCGTGGAACACCATCCCGCACGTCACGCAACACGACAAGGCCGACGTCACGGACCTCGAAGCGTTTCGCAAGAAGTACGGCGCGCAAGCCGACGGCGTCAAGCTGACGGCCACGGCGATCATCACCAAGGTCGTGGTCGCGGCGTTAAAAAAGTTTCCCCAATTCAACGCGACGCTCGACGAGGCCGCCGAGGAAATCGTCCTCCGCCGCTACTATAACATCGGTATCGCGGCGGACACGGACCGCGGCCTGCTCGTTCCCGTCATCAAGCGGGCCGACGAGAAGGGCCTGCTCGAAATCGCGCAAGAACTCACGCGCCTGTCCGAAGCCGCGCGCTCCGGCAAAATCCCGCTCGACGATCTTCAAGGCGCGACCTTCACCATCACCAATCTCGGCGGCATCGGCGGCACGGGGTTCACGCCGATCATCAATTCGCCCGAAGTCGCCATCCTCGGCGTCTCGCGCGCGAACGTCGAACCCGTCTACCGCGACGGCCAATTCGTGCCCCGCACGATGATGCCCCTCTCCCTCTCGTACGACCATCGCGTCATCGACGGCGCGGACGCCGCCCGTTTCACCCGCTGGCTCTGCGAAGCCCTCGAGCAGCCCTACCTCGCAATGCTCGAGGGGTAAGCCCGTCTCTTTCGCCGGGAAAGCCCGTTTTTTCTCCGCAATCTTGCGGGCTAGTGTCTATCTGAGAATTTCCAGCGCCCGCGCTTGGCCCTGTGCTCGGTCCACTGCCGTGCGTTCGAGGAATGCGGCGAGCGGCATCGGGCCGAGGTCGCCGTCGACGCGGTGGCGCACGGCGATGGTGTTGTCCTCGACCTCTTTCTTGCCGATGATCAGCGCGTAGGGAATTTTGTCGGTTTGCGCGGCGCGGATTTTCGCGTTCATTCGGTTGTCCGAGGCGTCGACTTCGACGCGCATCCCCGCGCGTTCGAGTTCGGCCTTCACCTGCATCGCATACTCGATTTGCTCGCCCGTTATCGGCACGATCCGCACCTGCTCGGGCGCTAGCCATAGCGGAAACGCGGCCTTGTAGTGTTCGACGAGCATCGCGAAGAATCGTTCCACGCTGCCGAACAGCGCCCGGTGCACCATGTACGGCCGGTGCGCCTTGCCGTCGCTCGCGATGTACTCGAGGCCGAACCGCTCCGGCAAAGTGAAGTCGAGTTGGACGGTGGAAAGTTGCCACTCGCGGCCCAGCGCGTCGTTCAGCCTGAGGTCGATCTTCGGTCCGTAGAATGCGCCGCCCCCTTCGTCGATGGTGTACTTCACGTCCTCCGATTCGAGCGCGAGTTTCAGGTCCGCCTCGGCGCGTTTCCACGCCTCCGGATCGCCAATCGATTTTTGCGGCGGACGCGTCGCAAGATACGCCGTGATGTCGCTTAGCCCGAACTCGCGCAACACGTACAACGAGAACCGCAGTGCGTTGCGCACCTC
This sequence comes from uncultured Nitrospirales bacterium, assembly GCA_964467615.1. GTDB lineage: Bacteria > Hydrogenedentota > Hydrogenedentia > Hydrogenedentales > CAYXRK01. The sequence continues at coordinate 57,713 of CAYXRK010000005.1, forward strand.
CGCGCCGAGTTGTTCCGGCGCGCAGAAAATATGCGCGTCGTCTTGAGTGAAGCCGCGCACGCGGGTCATGCCGTGCAATGCGCCCGACAGTTCGTAGCGGTATACCGTGCCGAATTCGGCCAGCCGCAACGGCAACTCGCGATACGAGCGCGGCCGCGAGGCGTAAATTTGGATGTGGAACGGACAATTCATCGGCTTCAGGTAGTAGTCCTCGCCGTCGATGTCCATCGGCGAATACATGCTGTCCTTGTAGAAGTCGAGGTGGCCCGAGGTCTGCCAGAGCGCCGCCTTTCCGATGTGCGGCGTGTTCACGAAGTTGTAGCCGTTGAGTTGGTGCGCGGCGAGGCTGAACCGTTCCGCGAGATACCGCACCATCGCCGCCTTCGGTTGCCACAGAATCAGGCCCTGCCCCACCGAATCGCTCGTCAGGAAAAGTTCATGTTGCTTGCCGAGGATGCGGTGGTCGCGCTCCTTCGCTTCCTTGAGCCGGTTGAGGTAGTCCTTGAGTTCCGCCGGCGCGCGCCATGCCGTGCCGTAGATGCGCTGAAGCTGCGGGTTCTTCTCGTTCCCGCGCCAATACGCGGTCGATACGCTCAGCAGCTTGATGCCCTTCGGGTGCAACTCGCCCGTGCTCGCCACGTGCGGCCCGCGGCACAGGTCCGTGAAGGGCCCGTTGGTGTACATGGTCAACTTCGGCGCGCCCCCGCTGCCGTCCCGCTCTAGGTTCTCGTCCAACTTACCGCTCGTGATGAGCTCGATCAGTTCGCGCTTGTACGGCTGCCCGTTCGACTCCGCCAGCGCCTCCTCCTTCGTCACCTCCCGGCATTCGAACTTCTGGTTCTCCTTGATGATCCGGCGCATCCGCTGTTCGAAGTCCTCGAGGTCCTCATCGGTCAACGCACGCGGCAATCCGAAATCGTAGTAGAACCCGTCCTGAATCGGCGGACCAATCCCGAACTTCGCGTCGGGAAATACCTCCAACACGGCCGTTGCAAGCACATGCGCCGCCGAATGCCGGAACGCATACATGTCGTCGTTCAAAGGGTTGGTCACGAAAGAATTCCTCAGTGAATACGCGCGCCCATGCGCACGGGAAGTTAAACATCATACGGGCCTGCGAAAACCCCTGCAAACCTGATCCGCCATCAGGCCCGGAAATGGGGAACTGGCAGGTGGCGCGGCTACTCCGTCCGTTTGATAGAATGAGACGTTGCCCCGCGTAGTCTAAACGAACCAACCTACAAGGCGAGATTCAACATGCCCGCGATCACGAAGGCGATCGTGTTAGACGGCTACAGGCTCGAGTTGACGTTCGACGATGGCGAACGCGGCGTGGTCGACCTGTCCCGCCACGCGGGCCGCGGTGTTTTTGCCGCGTGGAATGATCGGGATGTATTTCGATCTGTGCGGATCGGATCCTGCGGCGAGCTCGTTTGGGGTGAGGACATCGACTTGTGCCCCGACGCGCTCTATCTAGAAATGACCGGCAAGGATCCGGAGGAACTGTTTCCGTCGATTAGGCGAGTGGACGCGAATGCCTGAGCTTTGCCGCTTTTACGGCATAGTCATCCGCATGTACCACAACGACCACAATCCGCCGCACATTCACGCGGTGTATGGCGAACACGTTGCTCAAATAGGCATTTTATCGCTTTCCCGTTTTGGAGGATACCTCCCGCCGCGCGCGCTCGGACTCGTCGTGGAGTGGGCAACCCAACATCAAGAAGAGTTGATGGATAACTGGGAGAGAGCGCGTTCCCATCAGTCACTGCAGCGGATCGCACCACTGCCGTAGATAGCGCGACCTTAGATTGAGACGGAGGGAACCGATCTCAACACCGCGCCGAAATGACCAACACGGCACTATTCCAGTGCGAAGGTCCAAATCGCCGCGCCGCCTTCGGGTGAGGCCTCGCGCGGCGCGCCGGTTTTGGTGCTGAAATCGCTGTACAAACTCTTTAGACCGTCGACATGGAGATTGTTCATCCCCGCGACCACGGCGACGTATTGCTTGTCTCCCACGCTGTACGTGATAAGACTCGAACTGGGGTTGTCGTCGAGCTTCGCCCGCCACAAGACTTCCCCTGTGGCGTCATCGTATGCCTTTAGGGAAGGTCCTAAATCACCGGCAAAGACCAGACCGCCTTCGGTCGCGAGCATTCCCGTGGACAGCGGAGCGACTTCATTTTGGCTCCAGGCCAATTTCTGGTTCGCCACGTCAATCGCCTGAATGCGGCCCATCATTCCGTCTCGGGCGTCCGGGTGTTCCGCCCAGGTTATCCCGACGCCCGAAGTCAGCAATCGCACGCCTTCCTTGCCCAGCCGCATGCACCATTCGGCAATGGGCACGTAGACGAAATTCGTCTTCGGACTGTATGAGATCAGCGGCCAAGCCCGCGCCCCGATGGCACTCGGGCAAATGTCGCAGGGCCGCCCCGGGTCGGGCATTTTTTCCGGATCGACGGTCTTCGCGCCGGTCTTCGGGTCGATGGCCGTGATGACATTCTGTACGCCCGAATCGAGCGAGAACAGATATTCACCCGTCGCGGCGTCGAGCGCTTCGAGAATCGCCATCTTCCCAACGTTCATCACCACCTTGCGCGGCTTGCCGTCCACGGGGACGGTCGCAATCTGACGTTCGAATGCCCAGTCCAGGTCCCACTGGTCGTTCTGCATGTGTTGATAGTGCCAGACCAATTTGCCCGTATTCGGATCGAGCGCGATGGTGCAGTTGGTGTAGAGCGCTTTGTTGTTGACGCTCTTGTCCTCTACAGGATGCAGCAGCGGTCCGGTGTCGTAGGTCGGGGCGACGCCGTAATAAATCAAGTTAAGTTCAGGGTCGTAGGAGCCCTGGTGCCAGACCGATCCTCCGCTCCTCTTTTCCAGCGGCAGACCGTTCCAACTATCTCCGTATGGTTCGCCGGGCCGCGCAATGGTGTTGAACCGCCAAACCTCCTTGCCCGACTCGATATCGATCGCGAGAAGAAAACCTCCTTTTGGAACGAAACTCGCCGTAACTCCCTGGATCACTTTGTCCCCTACCACCAAGGGCGCGCTTCTAA
>CAYXRK010000006.1:0-46204 GCA_964467615.1 uncultured Nitrospirales bacterium
AAGGATGTCAAGACTTTATTTGTCGAAAACAGGGATTCGGAGTCAGACTCCTAGTGGTTGGGTAGATTATCCGTCGGAAGCAGCGCGGTCTCGCGGGGGAGCGGGCCGGCAATACGGGGGTTTCATGGCCACTGCTGGCAAAGACGACGTATTTTCGACGCTGAGCGCGGCCTTGTCGGAACAGGCTACGCGTGCTGGCGCGGGACACAAGGAAATCGCGGAAGCCGCGGCGAAAATCAGGGCCGCGTTCGAAGCGTTCGTCGAAAAAGTCACGACGGAACGCGTCGACGCGATAGCACTCGGTGAAGAGTCGTTGGCGCGGCTCGCGTCGGTCAAAGAAGCGATCGAAGATCGCAGCCGCGCCATCGAGGAGACCCATCAACGCTCCGCCCAGCTCGAACATACGTACAACGAGCGCACCGAGGAAATTGAAAGCGCCCGGCAAGAAACGGCGCGGTTGCAGCAGCAACTTGGGGAGCAAGCCCCGGCGCTTGACGCCGCGCATGCGCGCGTCGCGCAACTCGAGGCGGAACTCAGAAGGGACGAGGACCTTCGCGCACGCGTGGAGCAGCTTGACGCCGCGCTCCGGGGAAAGGCCGAGGAAGCGGAGGCACTCGAGGCGGCGCGACGCCACGTGGCGGAACTCGAACGTGAACTCGAATCCCAGGAAGGTAGATTGCGGGAATCGGCAGCGGCCGTCGCGGAAGCCCAATCGAACGCCGCGGACCTTGCGGCGAAACTTCGCGCCGAAGAAGTTGCACACGCCCACTCAAAGGCGGCGGCCGGTGACGCCGACGAACTGCGTCAGCGAATCGCCGATATCGAGGACGAAATCACGGGCCACATCACCGCCGTCCAGGATGCGGAAGCCAAGCTCGCCCGGGCGGAGGAGCGTGAAGCCGCGTTGCGGGAACAGTTGGACAAAGCGCTGGCGAGTGCCGCCGATGATTCTCATGTACGCGTCATCGCGGAGCTCGAGGAACAGGTCGCTGTTGAACAAGTGCGCGTGGCCGATTTGTCCGGCGAGTTGGCGCAATGGCGCGCGGCCGCGGCTTCCACGGAGACGCTCGATCAACTGGCGCGGGCGCAACGCGAACGCGACGACGCGAAAGAGTTGGCGAACAACTTGCGGCGCCAACTCAACGCGAAGCCCCCGGGCGCTAACAGAGGAATCGACCTGGGCGAGCGGCTAAAGGCCGCGGCGCGCTCGGCGAGCGGTGACGCCCAGCGGCGCGTGGGCGACATACTGGTCGAGGCCGGGGTGATCACTGGCGCCCAACTGGCCGAGGCGTTGCAGTCGCAAAAGCTGAACCCGCAGATCCGGTTGGGGACGATTCTTGTAGAGCGCGGTTGGGCGGAGGACGACGTTGTCTGCCAAACGCTGGCCGCGCAGCGGGGCGTCGAATTCATTCGTATTCAACCAGACAGCATCGACCCGGAGGCCGCGAAGGCCATCACGGTCCGGCTCGCGGAACATCACATGTGCATTCCGATGCAGATGCGCGACGGGCGGCTAATCGTCGCGATGGCCAACCCGCTGGATCTCATCGCGATCGAGGACGTCGAACGCGCGTCCGGCATGTCCGTCGAGCCGGTGGTGTCCACGGTAGCGGATATCAGCGTCTCGATTCGGAAACATTACTACTGACGCCGGTCAGGAAGATGTCGCCGTTGGCTTGAGTTCTTCGAGCAAACGGCGGACTTCATCCTTGTCGAACCACCGTCCGCGCACCATCACGCCCGCACGATGCTGCGTGTTGCGAATGTTTTCGAGCGGGTTGTCTTCGAGGAGAATGAGGTCCGCGCGTTTTCCCTGCTCGATTGAGCCGACGTTGTCGAATACCCCAAGGAACTTCGCGGGCGCCGCCGTCGCGGCCTCGATCGCCTGATACGGCGTCAGGCCGGCGTCGACGAGTTCGGCCAATTCGTCGTGCAGTGCATAACCGGGCACCACGATCGGGATCGTGCAGTCCGTGCCCGTCATGATGGGAACACCGGCGGCGCGGAACCGCTTCGTAAGTTTCCGCTGGAACTCGAACGCGGGCCGCAGCCGGGAATCGACGTCCTGTTGGTTGAACCCCCTGAGATAGGTGTTCATCTCCGGGAACCAATTCTTGACGAGGGCCTGCGGTAGGTACTCAATTCCGGGCGAAGCAAGCATTTTTTGGATGTCTTCGACCTGCCGAATGATGTTGTGATACGTGATGAGCGTCGCGACGACGCAGATGCCGGCGTCCTTTAGTCGTGTAGCCAAGGGCGCAATGGCCGCCTCGTTGAGGTCCTCGCCGAAGTATCCGTAGATAAACTCCTCCATGTGCGCGACGTGCTGGCCGCTGGCGATGGCGCCCTCGATACCGACCGCTCGGACCGCGTGGCCGATCACCGGCATGCCGAGCCGATGCGCCGTTTCCACAACTCCGCGATATCCTTCAGCAGGAATCTGGTTATAAACCTTGATGAAATCGTAACCTTGGGCGTGAAATTCTTCGACGGCCTCGACTCCTTTTTCGTAGGTCTTCGGATTGGGGTCCGCGTTTCCAAGAATTGGACTCGTGGTGAATATCGTGGGCCCAATCCGTTCGCCCCGCGCGACTTGGCCCCTCATCTCGAGGGCCCCGCTCGTGCCGCGCATGTTCAGTATCGTCGTAACGCCGTTCAGCGCATGTAGGCGAAGGATACATTCGGCGCCGTCCTTGCCTCCGAAGAAATGCGCGTGCATGTCGTGGAGGCCGGGGACAAGGTACTTGCCCTCGGCCGCGATACGGAGTGCGTTCGGCGGAATGCTTACGTCCGACGCCTTGCCCACGGCCACGATGTGGTCGCCGTCCGTGACGACGGTGTAGTCCCGAAGGACGGTCCCGGTTGTCATGGGCACGACGTTTACGTGCTCGAACACGGACGGTCCCGCGGCCGCAGTTCCGGTTACGAACACCAACGCATTCAATAACAACTTCACGAATATGCCCCTTCTACATGTAGTCATTTAAGACTTCCGATCCCGGTGGAGTTCGCCAAAGGCATACGTTCGACTATCCGGGACCCCAACTGGTTTAGTCGGGGCCTTAGCCGACTTCATGTATGATCCGCCGTTTCTCAGCGGTAACTGTTTATATGACGGACACGACCTTCGATAAGGTGATGGACACGGCGGGACGCGCTTGCCTCGCGCTGCTGATCGTCGGCGCCGTGCTGATTATCGAACCCTACACGGCAAACCCGTCGGACGGTAAGACGCTTTTCTTGCACTTGATGGTGACGGTACTGGCGGTGTTGGCCGTCGTCAGGATCGGGACCGATACCGCATCGCCGAAGCGCTCGCCCTTCTATTACCTCTTCGCTCTCCTCGTCGTGCTCTCGGTCATTTCGTGGTCGGCCCATTCATTCGGCCTGCGGGGAATTCTTAGCACGTTCCAACTCGCTTCCCTCGCGCTCGTGTGGTGGTCGGCGTTCGTTTTCGTCCGCTCGCCGCAACAGTTCGACCGCTTGGCCGGGGCGTATTGCGCGGCGATGGGGGCCGCGGCCGTTTACGGTCTGGCGCAACGCTTCGGCTGGGACCCGTTCCCGTGGGACCCGCGATATCTCGGCACACCCGAATACCGCCAACTGCCGGCCACGTTCGGAAATCCGAATGTAGCCGGCCACGCTCTCGTTCCGGCACTAATCCTCGCATGCTACCTTGCCATAGCGCGGCGATGGCGTCGGGCATGGATACCGCTGGGGCTCGTGGCAACGCACTTGGCGCTCACGGGTCACAGGTCGGGCTGGGCCGCCTTCGCCGCCGGGGCGCTGGTCATCGGATGTTCAACCTGGACGGCGCGGCGATTTCATTCGTTCCATTCGCGAATGATGGTCATGGGCGGGCTCTCGCTCGCCGCGCTCGTCGTTTGCGCCTTGCTCGGGGCAGGGACCGTTTGGATCAAGAGCGGCGGCCCGCTCGAGCAATCACTCGCGCTCCGGCTGAATTCGTTTTACGGGGCCTCGAAAATGATCGCGGATAATCCCGTACTCGGTGTTGGGCCTGGCAATTACGAAGTCGCGAGCGTCCGCTATTGGACGCCGTTCGAACAAGAGACGTTCGCGCGCGATATTCAATACAACGATCACCCCCACAACGAAGCGCTCAACACTGCCGCTGAACTGGGCGTTGCGGGCGGGGCGGTCTTCGTTTTGATCGAGATCCTCGCAATTGTTCTCACGCTCGGATGGGCGTTTGCAAGTCCCCCGGGTGCGGCGCGCACTTTGGCCATCACGCTGGCGGGCTTGTTCACGGCGTTTTTCGCCGACGGCATGCTTGGATTCAATTGGCGATCGATACCGTCCGCCGTGATCTATACGGTTGCGCTCGGCGCTGCGGCGCGCATGTCCAGTTCGCCCGTTCGTTCGCGGGCGTCTGCGTCGAATTGGGCCCTCGCGTCCGCGCTTGGGTTGTTCCTGATTGCGATGCTGTATGTGGAAGGAAACGTGTTCACCTCGAAAGCGTTTCTGCAACGCGCGATAGGCGCGGCGGAGCAGGGGTACCTTCAAGAAGCGGAGGAATCGGTCACGCGCGCGTCGCGTTGGGGAGGCTGGGGATGGCGGGCCGACGTTGAACGGGGACGTATCGCCTACGCCCGCGGTAACATTGATGACGCCATCGATGCGTTTACCGTTGCGCTAGAGCTGCACCCGAACTGTATTTCGGCCTGGATCGAGTTGTGCCGCGCGGCCCTGGCCCGGACCGCGAAAGGTCCCGACCCCTCCGCCGATCTGGATCGCGCGGAGAATGCGGCCGCACGCGCGCTTCGCTTGTGCGCTCCGTTACCTCAGGGCGAGGAACTTCTCGGGCGTGTCGCCCTCGCCCGCGCGACGCGCGACACTCAGGCCGCAACGGGACTCAACGAACAGGCGCGCGAGCACTTCCGGTACGCGCTCGCGTTCGGCTCGCGCAACGCGTCCGAAATACACCGGCTCATGGCGGAGACCCACCGGCTCGAGGGCGATGACGGCGCGGTATTCCACGAGTTCGCGCTTAGCGCAAAGGCCGACCCCGCCAACGAGGCGCTTTGGCGCGCGTTCGAATCGTTCGTCCGCGATTCCATCGAGGCGGACCGGATGCGCGCGGCCCTGATTGGAGCGGAAACGGCGCTCGTCTCATCAGGCGAAAATCCCGCGGCCCTGGCTGCGGTTCGTTCGCGGCTTGGATGGCTCACGGAGCGCAACTTCTACGATCCCGATCGGGCGTTGCACTACTTCCGGAGCGCCGTGGAAGTGGCGCCCGATTCGTTACCGGTCTGGCGGCGATTCGCGGAGTTTGCCCTAAAGACGGGACGATTGGATTCGCTTCGCGCCGCATTCCTCGATGTATTCGCCAAGAACCTCAGCGAACGAACCACACTTCCCGCCGCACTCGCCGGACTGCGCGAAACGTGGGCCGACAATCCGGACGCGGCGCGCGGAAGCTTTACCGTCGCGAACGCGGTGCGGGAACTGTCCGCCATCGATGATCATCGCCTCGAGGACGTGGCATGGGCCGTCGATGTTCTCGCAGCCGACGCCACTGGACGAAACGGACCGGTGGACCGTCAAGCGATCACGAACCTCGCGGCGGCGTACACCGCCATGAAGAAACCTGATCTGGCCGAGGCTTTGCTGCGCGGCGTCGAATGGCGACCGACGGACGAGAACTACGCAACAGCGATCCTGCTTCGCGCCGACGCGCTCGAGAAACTTGGCCGCCTGCCCGAAGCGATCTCGGTGTTGGACGACGCGGTGACGCGGCGTTCCGATCTAATCGAACTCAGGCTTACCGCCGCGCGAATGAAGGCGCGCGCGGGCAAGTCCGCCGCGGCGCGGTTCGAGTACCAGAGTATATTGTCTACGTTTGCGTTGGAACCGGCCGCGCGCGCTTCCGTGGAGCAGGAGATGGGCACGCTCAGGTAACCGCGCGGGCGCGATGCCCTATACTTTGTCGGCGCGCACCCACACGCGTGTTACCTCATGCCGCTCACACACGCTCAACGTCAATCGCTCGAACGGGAGCTGCCGCGCGCTGTTCGTTTCGACGACCTCACGCGGCAGCTTTACGCCACCGATGCGTCCATCTATCAAGTCGAGCCGCTCGCTGTTGCGTTTCCGAAGTCGCCAGATGACACATCGAAACTCGTTCGCGCTTGCGGCGAAGCTGGCGTGCCCCTCATTTCGCGCGGCGCCGGCACGGGCCTTTCGGGGGGCGCGATTGGCGAGGGCGTGATCGCCGATTTTTCGCGTTTCAATCGGGGCGTATCCGGCTTTGACCCCGAACGCCGGACGATACACGTCGAGGCGGGGGTCGTTCTCGACCAACTCAACGCGTTTCTCAAGCCGCAGGGCCTGTGTTTTGGCCCGGACGTCGCCACGAGTTCGCGGGCGACGCTTGGCGGGATGATCGCGAACAACTCCTCCGGCGCGCGGGCGCCGGTGTACGGCGCGACGATTGACCACGTCGAATCGCTCGACGTTGTCCTCGCCGACGGCCGCGCCGCGACAATCGGCAGCGGCGGCGACACCTTCGGCGATCTCTTCGAGCGGGCGACCACGCTCATTTGTGCGCGCGAGGCGGAAGTCCGCGCGAGGCTGCCCGTCGGTATCGTCAAACGCTGGCCGGGTTACGGTTTCGAACGATGGTTTCGCAACGGCCCGGGCCTCATGCAACTGTTGGGCGGCAGCGAAGGCACGCTGGCCTGCATCACCGGCGCGACGTTGCGATTGGCGCCGCTTCCGCAACGGAAATCCGTGGGCGTCCTGTTCTTCGATTCCGTCGCCGAGGCGATGACCGCGACGGTGGCGATTCTCGATCTTCGGCCCGCTGCGATCGAGCACTGCGACCGCGTGTTGTTCGACCAAACTATCGGCCAACTCACTTTCAAACGATCCCGCGCCGTACTCGAACTGGATGACAAACCCTGCGAGGCGTTTCTCATCGTCGAGTTTTACGACGACACCAACGGCGAACGGCTCGACGCGCTCATGTCGCGCGGGCTCGGGCATCGCCGCGCGGCGTTCACGACCGAAGACGACATGGAGCAGGTGTGGCGGTTGCGCAAGGCGGGCCTGTCGCTGCTGACTGGCTGCAAAGGACCGGCCAAGCCGACCTCCGGCATCGAGGACGTTGCCGTGCGCCCGGAGCAACTGCCCGCGTACGTCGAATCGTTGCAGCGGCTTCTTGCCGCGAAGCGCCTGAATGCGTCGTTCTATGGGCACGCGGCGTCGGGCCTTTTGCATGTCCGTCCCGTTGTCGATATGCACAAGCGCGAGGACATCGCGGCCTTTCGCGAGCTCGCGGGAGAAGTGTCGGCGCTCGTAAAAGAGTTCAAAGGGTCCATCGCGGCGGAGCACGGGGTCGGCATCGCGCGGACCGAATTTATCGAGGAACACCTCGGCCCCGAACTCATGCAACTGACGCGCGATATCAAGCAACTCTTCGATCCCAAGGGCGTGCTCAATCCCGGCAAGATCGTTTCCGATGGCCGCTACGCGTTCGACCGCGATCTGCGCTGGGGCGACGGCTATGAAATCCGACATGCGCCTCACCGGCTCGCGTTCGCCGCGAAGGACAGCTCGTTCGTGGGCAACCTCGAGCAATGCAACGGCTGCGGCGGATGCCGGAAAGATGCACCCACGATGTGCCCGACGTTCCTCGCGACGGGCGACGAAATCATGTCCACGCGAGGCCGCGCCAACGCGATTCGCGCGGCGCTCGATGGACGGTTGCGGGACAGCGCCGCGATCGAAGCGCTCGAACTTGCGCTGAAGCCATGCCTGTCGTGCAAAGCCTGCAAGACGGAGTGCCCCTCGAACGTCGACATGGCGCTGCTCAAGGCCGAGTTGGCGCACGCACGGCATCGAACCAACGGTGTCCCAATGCGCGATCGCCTATTCAGCCGCCCGGATCTACTCGGCAGGCTCGCGTCCATCGCGCCGAATCTGTCCAATGCCCTTCTACACTCGAGTCCCGTTCGCGCGATGATGCACTCACTCCTGGGTATCGCAAAGGCCCGCCCTCTCCCGTCCTATGCCGCCGAGCGGTTCGACCGCTGGTTCGACCGACGCCCGGCCCGCTCGGCTGCACCGCGCGGCAAAGTCGCGTTGTGGGACGACTGCTTTGCGCGGCACAACGACCCCGATGTCGGGCAGGCGGCGGTGCGCGTCCTCGAGGCGGCGGGTTACGAAGTCATGCTAATCAAGGATCGTGAATGTTGCGGACGGCCCGCGTTCAGTACGGGGCGGCTCGACCTCGCGGCAGACCTTGCGCGCGCGAACCTCGCTCGTATCCCGCGCGAAGTCCCGCTCGTGTTTCTCGAACCGTCATGCTTTTCGATGTTTGCCGAGGACTACCGCGAGCTCGCGATTTCCGGCGCGGATGCTGTCGCCCAAAACTGCTTCCTCTTCGAGGAGTTCATTGCAGACCTGCTCGCCCACGATCCGGCGGCGCTGTCTCTGCGCGCGACTCGCGATCCCATTGCGGTACACGTCCATTGCCACGCCAAGGCGCTTCGCGACACGCCGATCATGGCGAAGGCGCTTCGCGCGATTCCCGGTCCTGACGTGCGCATTCTCAATACCGGTTGCTGTGGCCTTGCGGGCGCTTTCGGCTACATGAAGGAGAACGCCGAACTCTCGCTCGCCGTCTCGCAGAACGTCGTCAACGCGGTGAATGCGGAGCCCAGAGGCGCCACTATCGTTGCCGCGGGGACCAGTTGCCGCCACCAAATTGCGTTCACTACGGGCCGCGCTGTGTTGCACCCGGCGCAAGTTTTGGCGGACGCGCTCGTGTATTGAACGACAATCGATGACGAATGACGAATGACGAGCACGATGACGATGAACACATGGGCCGGATCTTTCGGCAGGACACTCGCCCGTTGATTCAACAATTGCTACCATGCGTGGATCTCTGGAGGGTTGCGCATGGAATTCAAACCACCGATCCCCATCCTTCGCGTGTTTGACCATGTCCTCGCGAAGAAATTCTACGTCGATTGGCTCGGGTTCACGCTTGATTGGGAGCACCAATTCGACGGCTCGGGCCCGCGCTACATGCAAGTATCGCGCGGCGGCGCGGTCGTCCACCTGAGCGAACATTTCGGCGACTGCACGCCCGGCGCGCGGATCATCATCAACCTCTCCGATGCCGATGCGTTCCACCGCGAACTCCACAGCCGCCCGAACCCGAACATGAACCCTGGCATCTGCACGACACCTTGGAACTCGAGGCAGGTCGAGGTGGTCGACCCCTTCGGCAACCGCATAACGTTCGATCAGCCGCTTGAAGCGAAGCCTTAGCTCGCGCAGGAATCACAAGCGGGGATGACTGCGATTTTCGGAGATGTTGTCACGTTCCCTTGGGGAACACCCAGAAACGATGTATGGAGGGTTCCAGGTATCGGTCGGCAGCCGAGGGCGGCTGCCCCACATGCGCTGCTTGTAGGGATCGGATTTCGGAATTTTCGAGACGGGCCGATGACGATTGACGATTGATGACTAATTTTCGAAGTAGGGGCACGGCTGCGATCCGATACCCTTCCACTGGGCCTATGTGTCCGAAGACACGAGCGGACACGTGGCCGGCGCGCGACGCTATAATCGTAGCGGTGGCCAACTGGATTTGGATTCCCCCGTGCCCGACGATTGCGCGCTCATTGTGGTCGACGTGCAGAATGATTTCTGCGCGGGCGGGCCACTTGCCGTGCAGGGCGCTGAGGAAATTGTGCCGATCATCAACCATCTCGTTTCGCGGTCCTCGCACGTTGCATTTACCCGGGACTGGCACCCGGCTGACCATTGCAGCTTCGCGGATCCTCCGCGGTTCGTCGACGGGAGTTGGCCGGTACATTGCGTCGCCGATACGCCGGGCGCGGCGTTTCATCCCAGTCTTAAGATTCCGCCCGACGCGCCTATCGTCTCGAAAGGAACGGCGCGTGACAAGGAGGCGTATAGCGGATTCGCCAATCCCGAACTGGAGCGGGCGCTTCGCGCCTGGAGCATCGCGCGTGTGTACATCTGCGGGCTCGCGACAGATTATTGCGTGAAGTCCACGGCGCTGGACGCAAGACACGCGGGCTTCGATGTGTCCGTCGTGCGCGATGCATGCCGAGCGGTGGACGGCAGCGGCGCAGCGGCGTTCAGTGAAATGGCCGCAGCGGGAATCGTAGCGCTGGATTCGGGGGCGTTGCCGGTATGAGCGCGGAAACGCCGTCTTGGTCCAAGCGCGAAGGCCTCGGCCTGCTGACCGACTTCTACCAGCTCACCATGATGGCCGGCTACTTGAAGCAAGGCCGTGCAAACCAGCGCGTGTGCTTCGAGTATTTCTTTCGGTCATTGCCGCCGCACGCGGGCTTCGCGATTGCCGCGGGCCTGGGTCCATTCTTGGACTACCTCGAAAACCTTCGGTTCGCTGAAGACGACATTGAGTATTTGCGCAGCCTCAAGCGCTTCGACAGGGAGTTCCTGGACTATCTCCGCGAATTCCGTCCCACGTGTTCGATGCGAGCGATCCCCGAGGGAACGCTGGTCTACCCCTTCGAGCCGGTCGCGCAGATCGAAGGCGACATCTTCGAGGCGCAGTTGATCGAGACCGCGCTTCTGAATTTCTTCAATTATCAAACGCTCATCGCAACCAAGGCGGCGCGCATCTGTCTCGCCGCGGACGGCGAGCCCGTGATGGAATTCGGGCTGCGGCGCGCGCACGGGCCCGACGGCGGGCTGAGCGGATCGCGCGCGGCGTACATCGGCGGATGCGCGTCGACCTCGAACGTACTCGCGGGCAAGGTGTACGGCATTCCCGTGGCGGGCACGCACGCGCACAGTTGGGTAATGAGTTTTCCGAGCGAGATCGAGGCGTTTCGTGCATTCGTCGAACTCTACCCGGACAACTCGATACTGCTCGTCGACACCTACGACACCGTCGAGAGCGGCGTGCCGAACGCGATCAAGGTGTTCCGCGAGTTGCACGATGGCGGCAAAGGCATTCGCCCGGCGGTGCGGCTCGACTCCGGCGATCTCGCGAAGCTGAGCAAAATTACGCATCAACAAATGGTCGCGGCAGGGTTTCTCGATCCGCTCATTGTCGCGTCGAACGATCTCGAAGAAGACCTCATCGCCGATCTCAAGCGGCAGGGCGCGAAGATCAATGCTTGGGGCGTGGGCACGCATCTGATCACCTCGCATGACGCGCCGTCGCTAAACGGCGTGTACAAACTCGTGGCCATGTACGACGGCGGCGCGTGGGCACCGCGCATCAAGATTTCGTCGAACCTCGAGAAGGCGACGGACCCCGGCCGCAAGGAGATCGTGCGCTACTTCGACGCCGCCGGCCATCCGATCGGCGATATGCTCTACCAGCAAGGCGAGCCGATTATCGAAGCCGGCGACGTACCAGGCAGGCGCAGGATTCAACCGAGCGCGAGCACGCGACTTCGCGGCGCGGCCCGATTCGAACCTCTGCTTCAGCCGGTATTCACCGATGGCCGCCGAGTCGCGCCCGCGCGGGCCATTGAGGAGGTCCGCGGGCGCGCGCGGGCGGCGATCGAGGCGCTTCCCGAGGAATTCAAGCGCCTGCGCAATCCGGAGTTCTACCGGGTCGTCCTGTCGCCCGAGATCGGCGCGCTAAAAGAGCGCCTGCTCGCGACGCCGGATTCGATGTAGTCCCTCATCCACGCCATGCCCAATGTAATTGAAACTTATTCTCTGGTTCGCCGGTTCGGAAAATTCACGGCGGTGAACGGCGTTTCCCTGTCGGTGGAGGCGGGGACGATCTACGGATTTCTCGGGCCGAACGGTTCGGGAAAGACGACGCTCATTCGCATGTTGTGTGGCCTGCTGCGGCCCACCGAGGGCCAGGCCACGGTAATGGGTTTCGACGCGGAAGCCGACAGCGAGCAGGTCAAGCGAAACATCGGCTACATGTCGCAGCAGTTCAGCCTCTATCACGACCTGACGGTGATGGAGAACCTGCGCTTCTACGCGCGTATCTACGGCGTGCCTCGCGGCGAAACGTCAGCCCGAATCGACGAGGTCATCGGCATCGTCGGCATTGGCGACTACCGCAAGCGCCAAGCGGGCCGCCTCTCCGGCGGATGGAAGCAACGCCTCGCGCTGGCTTGCGCGATTGTTCACCGGCCCAAGCTGTTGTTCCTCGACGAGCCGACCGCCGGAATCGATCCCGTCGCGCGGCGAAATCTCTGGAACCTTTTGTTCGAACTCAGCGGCCGCGGCGTCACGTTCTTTGTCACGACGCACTACATGGACGAGGCCGAACGCTGTACGCATGTGGGCTACATTTACTACGGCGACTTGCTGGTTTCGGGCACGCCGCAAACGCTCAAGTCCCTGCCGGAAGTCACGCCGCTCTTCACGGAACGTCTCGAAGTGCGCTGCGACCGCATTTCCGCGGCGATGACGTATTTGCGCGGGCGGGAGTACGTGCGCGACGCGACCATCTTCGGCGATGCGCTGCATGCGCTCGTAAACGAGGGCGCGCGCGAGCAATTGGAACGCGACCTGACGGACGCGGGCTTCGGCTTTCCCGAGGCGAGCCCCATTCCGCCCACGCTTGAAGACGTGTTCGTGACGCTGACGCAGACGAGGGACGCCGCGCATGCTTAGAGGCGTCACCTCGATCATGTACAAGGAGTCGATCCACATCGTGCGCGATCCGCTCACGCTGTTCCTGATGCTCCTTGTGCCGGGCCTGCAGATTACGATTTTCGGCTACGCAATCGATCTCGACGTCAAGAACGTCGCCACGGTCGTGTACAACCTCGATGGCCGGCCCGCGAGCCGCGAACTCGTCGATGCGTTCAAACACTCCAGCTACTTCGACGTGCGCAAGGTGGTGACGTCGGACGATGAGATGGTCCGCGAGGTGATCGCCGATAGGGCCAAAGTCGGCCTCAAGATTCCACCGGACTACAGCGATGATCTCCTTATGGGCCGCCCGGCGCAGGTGCAAGTGCTCATCGACGGGAGCGATGCGACCGTAGCGATGCAAGCGCTCAACGTTGCGAACGCCATCGCGCTGCGCGAGTCATTCGTGCGTTCCGCCGAAGCGGCGCAGAGGCCGGCCGTCCCGCTTATCGAGATGCGCGCGCGCGTGCTCTTCAATCCCGACATGCGGACCTCGCGGTTCACCGTGCCGGGCCTGGTCGCCATCGTGATGCAACTCGTCACCATGTTCCTCACCGCGTTCGCGATCGTGCGCGAAAAGGAAAACGGGACGCTCGAACAACTTATGGTAACGCCGGTCTCGCGCCTCGGCCTCATGATCGGAAAGCTCGTGCCGTACGGCGTGATCGGCGCAATCGAGACCTGCATCGTTCTCCTCATCATGCGGTTCCTGTTTCAGGTCGAGATTGCCGGAAACTTGTTGCTGCTCGCGGGATTCGCGTTCGTATTTCTGTTTACCGGGCTGGGCTTCGGACTATTTATATCGACTGTCGCGGCGAACCAGGTGCAGGCCATCCAGCTTTCCTTTCTAATGATGCTGCCCGCGGTGCTGCTCTCGGGGTTCGTGTTTCCGCTTGAATCGATGCCCGCGCCCATCTACGCCATCGGCCAAATTATCCCCGCCACGTACTTCATCCGCATCCTGCGCGGCATCATTTTGCGGGACGCAGGGTTCGCAATCCTCTGGCCCGACGGCGCGTACCTGCTCGGATTCGGAATTATGCTGCTAACCGTCAGCACCCGTAGATTCCGGAAAACGATCGATTGAGACGTCTGGGCCGCGTGCTACACTTTCTTCAGCAAAGAACTATCGGAATTCGGCTATGGGCATAACGAAAGTCACGACAAAGCTCTCGACCATGGGAAACGGCAAGGGCAGTTTCGAGGCCGTATTTCTCGTGGACACGGGCGCTACGGATTCAATGGCGCCGGCGGCCGAACTCGAAAAGATCGGCGTGGCGAAGGAAGGGAAGATGTCCTATGAACTCGCCGACGGTACTGTCCGCGAGTATTCGTACGGATTGGTCCGCATCGAGTTCATGGGCGAAGTTACTGCCGGCCGGGTCATCTTCGGCGAGTCCGGATGCGAACCGCTGCTGGGAGTAACGGCCCTCGAATCGGTGGGGATCATGGTCGATCCCACGAATAGAACGTTGAGGCGGTTGCCCGCGATACCGCTGAAGTAGGGTAGGCGCTGGGAACCGTCAAATCCGCGCCCCGCTCTACGCGTTTGGTTCCGCCGCGAGCGGCACTTCCGGCCGCTGATCGATGGCCGTGCGTGCGCGGCGTTCCATGATCGTGTAGCCGACTGCGGCGACGATGATGAAACCCATGCTGATAGCCTGCGAAACAGTGAGCATGCCGAAGACTGAGCGGGCGCTGTCGCCACGGAAGATTTCTACGGCGAACCGCACAATGCCGTAGAGGAAGATGTAGCCCCACGCAACCGAGAACGTGAACGGCGAGCGCTTGAGCATCTGCCGGAGGTAGATGAACGCGATGAGCAAGCCGATGGCCATGTAGAGTTGCGTCGGGTGGACGTGGAGTGAATGCTGCGCGGTGCGCGAGATGACGCCGTCTTCGACTTGCCTGTCCCACGCGTGGCCGCCGCGCGGGAAGGCGACAGCCCAGGGGAGATCGGTCGGATAGCCCCAGCAGCATCCGTTCAGGAAGCATCCAATGCGCGTAATCGCCTCGCCCAGCGCGGCGTAGGGGCCGCAGACGTCGGCTTGCCGCCAGTCGAACGACTTCGTGATGAGGAGATATCCGGCGGCGCCGGCTGTTCCGCCAATAAGCCCGCCGTAGAAGACGAGGCCGGGCTCCCAGATGTAGATGGCGCGGTACCATTCGGCCATGGGGCGGTATTGGAGTTGGTGAAAAACGCGCGCGCCGAACATGCCGCCCAGGAGCGCCCAGATTGCGCCTTGCGGCGGGATGAACACGGGCGGCTTCAACAACTTTTCGCCATCGCGTGCGGCGGCGAGAGTACACACCAGAAACGCGAGCGAGAGCATCGCGGGATAGGCGTGGAATTGGAGGCTTCCGATCTCGAGCAGGGTCGGCTTCACTTCTGCACCGGCCTAATCATTGCGACGCGGCGGCTCGAGGCCCAGGAACGAACCGAGACTTGCGTTGCAACACTGCGCCGAGGCAGAACGCAATCATGAGCAAATCTGCAACGGCATGGGGCCAACTCGCGACGCCAGCAAGCTTGGCCGGTGCAATGAAAACCGAGCCGGTGTCCGATGCGCTGAACTGGCTTTCGCATTCGCTGGCCGACCGCGCCACGACCCAATAGAAGAGCGTTAACGTCTCGGATGGTTGCGCGCAACCTCCTCCGCCGCCTCCGAGTCCGGCGGCCGATTCATCGAAGAACTCCGTCTCGGTCAGCCATGCGCTAACGGCGGACGACGAGGCACTTTGGTCCGTCGTGTTTCGGAATACGCGGTACTCTGTCGCGCTGGTCACTGCGTTCCAGGTTACGTGCACGCCGTCAGGGTCGTCGTCACCGGCTTGGACGTTTTGCGGCGCGGGCAGATCGCCGCAGATCAAGCCGATGGATCCTGCGATCAACGCAAGGCCGATGGACTGCGCCTCAGCGTCGGTTGCTGAAGAGGTCTGGCGGCCCTCCAAGACGATCTCGCCGGTCGCGCCTGCGGCAATGTCGAACGTCAACGTGACAAGGGTACCGTCGAGAATGGGGTCAAGGTTCAGGCCAAATATCGCGATGGCGACGGCGTTTTCGCCATCGAGAATGTCTACGATTTTTCCCTCTGGAACGGCGTCGCCCGCCTCGCCTTCGACGAAGGTGAGGGCTGCGCCGTCGAAGTCGATGAAAAAGATGATGATGGTTGGGTCTACACCCACGTTCGCGATGGTGACGGGGACCGTGACGCGCGACCCGGCCTCGCCCTGAACGGTACCGATGGTCAGCGTGGTCTGCGCGGCAGCGGAAATCGAGAGCAGGACGAATGCAGCGCAACCGATGAGGCTAACGCGATTCCGGCGATGAAGAAACATTCGATACGATCTCTGGTGAAAATTCAGCCCAACCTTACTGGACTGGCGGAAACGTGTCAAAGGAAGCCAGCACGGTCCGATTTGGGACGTTAATTATACCGCTGAGGGGGCGATCCGCTACGGTCAGCCAATCTGATTGGGCGAAACGACTACCCGTCGGCGTCGGCGTTATCCGATGACGATGACGAATGACGAGCACGATGACGAAATGGATAGTGAGCTAATCGGTCGTGTTTGATGCTACCGAATTGCGAGCATGCGGTCGATGGGGGTGCGGGCGCGCTCGATGACGGCGGGGTCCAGCTCAATTTTGTATTGGATGTTTTCGAGCGCGGCGAGCGTGTCTTCCATGGTGATTTGGTTCATGTGGGGGCAGCGGAAACTGCAAAGGCGGAGCATTTCCTTGTCGGGGTTTTCGGCGGCGATGTTGTCGCCCATGCTGCATTCGGTGAGAAGAAGGTATTGGGGCGCGTCCATTTCCTGGACGAATTGGATGAGTTGCTTGGTGCTGCCGACACGGTCCACCGCGGCGATGACTTCGGGGCTGCATTCGGGGTGGGCGAGGACGGCGACATCCGGGAATTGTTCGCGGACGCGGCGGACGTCTTCGACTTCGAATTTCTCGTGTACTTCGCAGCGGGCGCGCCAACCGATGATAGTGCGGCCGGAGGGGATGTCGGGCGTCTGGCCTTTGAAGAGCGGTGGGAAGGCGAAGCCGATGCCGTTCTCGCGGGCGGTGTAGCGCGCGAGGTATTCGTCGGGGAGGAAGATGATGCGTTCGTGGCCCTGTTCGAGGAGGTAGCGGACGACGGCGGTCGCGTTGCCGGAGGTGCAGCAGTAGTCGGACTCCGCTTTGACGTCGGCGTAGGTGTTGACGTAGGTGACGACGGGCGCGCCGGGGAACATGTCTTTGAGGTTGACGACGTCCTGAGCGGAGATGCCCGAGGCGAGCGAGCAGCCGGCCTTCTCGGAGGGGATGAGGACGGTCTTCTCCGGGTTGAGGACCTTAGCGGTCTCGGCCATGAACTGCACGCCGCAGAACACGATGATATCGGCGTCGGTCTCGGTGGAAATGCGGGAGAGCTCGAGGGAATCGCCGACGTAATCGGGCACGGAGTGGTAGAGGGCCGGTTCCATATAGTTGTGGCCGAGGATGACGGCGTTTCGCTCGCGCTTGAGTTGATTGATGCGGAACGCGAGGTCGGCCTTCATCTCGATTTCGAAATCGGGCATGACGCGGCGGAGGCGCTCGCGCATGAGGCGGAGCGTCTCGTTCGCGGACGGGGCGGTCTGAATGTCGAGGGTCTGGGGCATGACGTTTTCTTCCAAACCGGTCAGGGTATGAACTGTTAATTATAACATTTGGGGAGGCACACTGACGAGGGGGCGGTGGGGTGGCGAACGCTAGAGGCAGAGGGTGAAGGCGTCGAGGGGGCCGTTGTAGATGAATACGCCTTGGCGGAGCACGTCTCGGCCGATGAGGCAGTCGATCGCGTAGTGGGTCATCGGCATTTCGGCGGCGCGAATCTGCGGTAGCACCACGTTGTTGGGCAGAACCAATTGGATGGAATACTGACGAAAGAGAGCGGGTTTACCGTCCTTGTCCGTGGGAAAACTTATGGGCAAGACATTGACAGGTTTCATGTCCAGGGACGCGGCGATTCCCTCTCGAATGATAGTGATTGTCGCGCCGGTGTCGATGACCGCCCGAAGCGATCGCGGCTGCGGAAAGGGCCGTTTGTTCGACCGCAATTCGTCAAGCGACCAGCCGCTCGGAGAGGCGAAGACCCGCAACTCGGCGCCTTCAGGGCCGACTCGGGCGTTAATCACGCGCTGCACAATGATCCGCCGTCAGCCTCTATGCATTGCGCCGGTGTCTATCAATTGCGATGTCACGATGTACTCGGGTTCGTGTTCCAGGATTTGTCTCATCATAAACGCCGTGTCCCAGAATTCATGGAAGCCGAACCGGCCCGCCTCCTCTTCGGTATCGAATATTCCGGCAATCGTGTCACCCTTGATGACGACCCACTTACCCGCGGATTCAGCGAGCAGCATTTCCTTGTTGCACTCGTAGGTCCGCAACTCGAGATCAAGCCAGTCTTCGCGGTCGTTCGGGTCGTGCTCTGGAGTTTTCTGTTCCATGCCGAAAGTTTACCACAAGCGGCTATTCCGTGCTCACGGGTTCTACGGCGTTGCCGTGGAGGGCGGAGAGCATGGTGTGCCAGGGGAGCGAGGCGCATTTGATGCGGATGGGATACTCGCGGACGCCGCTGAACACAAGGAGTTTGCCGAGGGCGGTTTCGTCGATGGGCGTGCCGGGCGGCGAGGTGATCATGGCGTGGAAACCTTTGAACAGGGCTTCGACTTCGGCGCGCGTTTTGCCCTCGAGCAGTGTGGTCATCAACGACGCGGAGGACTTCGAGATCGCGCAGCCCGCGCCCTTGAACTTGACCCCGGCCACGCGGTCGCCATCCATCTTGAGGAAGACGGTGAACTGGTCGCCGCAGAGCGCGTTGTAGCCCTCGGCTTTGGCGTCGGCTTCGGGCATGTCGCCGAAATTGCGCGGCGTTTTGTTGTGGTCGAGGATGACTTGCTCGTAGAGCTGGCGCTTACTTGAGTCCATTAGCCGAAGATTTCGTTGACCCGGAGGAGGCCGGCGGCAAGCGCGTCGAGGTCGTCGGTCGTATTGTAGAACGCGCAGGAGGCGCGGGCCGTGGCGGGCAGTCCGAGCCGTTTCATGAGCGGCATGGTGCAGTGGTGGCCGGCGCGAACGGCGATGCCTTGATCGTTCAGCACTTGGCCAATGTCGTGCGGGTGGGCGCTGTCGAGCGTGAATCCGAACACGGCGACTTTTTCCGCCGCAGTGCCGACCATGTGCAGGCCGGGGACATCCGCGAGGAGGGCGGTGCCGTACTCCAGCAACGATTGTTCGTGGGCAGCGATGCGGTGCATGCCGATGGCCGAGACGTAGTCGAGCGCCGCGCCGAGCCCGATGACGCCGGCGATGTTCGGCGTGCCCGCTTCAAACTTGAATGGGAGCTTGTTGTAGGTGGTCTTGTCGAAATCGACGGCGAGGATCATGTCGCCGCCGCCGCGATAGGGCGGAATTTTTTCGAGATGACGCTCCTTGCCGTACAACACGCCGATGCCGGTGGGCGCGAAGAGTTTGTGCGGGGCAAGCGTGAGGAAGTCGCAATCGAGCGCTTGCACGTCGATGGGCAGATGGGGACCCGCTTGGGCTGCGTCGAGCAAAACAGGAACGCCGTGACCGTGCGCAACGCGAATGATGTGCTCGACGGGGTTGATGGTGCCGAGCGCGTTCGAGACAAAGACGATGCTGGCGAATTTCGTGCGCGGAGTGAACAGGCGCTCGAAGGCGTCGAGGTCTAGTTCGCCGGCATCGGTGATCGGCGCGACCTTGATCACGCAGCCTTTGCGCTCGCGGAGCATCTGCCAGGGGACGATGTTCGAGTGGTGCTCCATGTGCGAGAGGATGATCTCGTCGCCTTCGCCGATAAACGCGCCGCCATATGAATTGGCGACGAGGTTGAGCGCGTCCGTGTTGCCCGAGGTGAAGACGATTTCGTGCGCGTGCTTCGCGTTGAGGAACGCGCGGACCTTTTCGCGCGCGCCGTCGAAGGCGGCCGTGGCCTGTTCGCTGAGATAGTGGACACCACGGTGGACGTTGGCGTTCCGGCGCTCGTAGTAGTTGGATGTCGCGTCGATGACCGCGCGGGGCTTGTGGCTCGTCGCGGCGTTGTCGAGGTAGATGAGCGGCGCGCCGTTCGGCAGGACGGTGTCGAGCGCGGGAAAGTCGCGGCGAAGGGCGGCGGGGTCGAGTGGCGGCGCGATGTGAGGGGCTGATGTCGTCATATGTTCGGCCCGCTTTCCGTTATTCCCGCGCCTGCCCCTGCGAAGGCAGGGGAAGGCGGGAATCCAATTGTCGATGAGACCGATCGGCCTTATGTCTGAATTCCCGCCTTCGCGGGAATGACGGCCGTTGGGTTTGCGTACTTATCGTAGACCAATTTGTTGAGCCAATCGCGCAGGGGCGCGATCTCGATTTGGCCGGCGACCTCCGACGCAAATCCGTAGGTCAGAATGCCGTGGGCCTTTTCCGCGCCGATTCCGCGGCTCTGGAAGTAGAAGAGCTGCTCGCGCGGGAAACCACCGATGGTCGCGCCGTGCGTGCATTTGACGTCGTCGGCGAAAATTTCGAGTTGGGGCTTCGTGTCGATTACGGCCGTGTCCGAGAGCAGAAGATTGTTGTTGAGCTGGTTGCTGTCGGTCTTTTGCGCGTGTCGATGCACGTACACCTTGCCGGTGAAGACCGCGCTGCTTTCTCCCGCGAGAACACCCTTGTAGCCCATGCGGCTGCGGCAATTCGGCGCGTCGTGGTCGACGTAGAGCGCGTTGTCGATGAGGCGGTTTCCGTCGTTGAGGTAGAGGCCGTTCAGGCTGCACTCGCTCCCGGGGCCGGCGAAACGCACGCATAGTTCGTTACGGACAATGCGGCCGGATAGCGTAATCGCGAAGGCTTCGAACCGGGCGTCGCGATCGATGCGTACTTGCGTTGTGTCGAGATGGTAGGACGCTGAAGTCTCGCGAACTACTTTGTGGCGGATGACACGTGCGTTGGGGCCGACGTGGATCTCGGTGACGCCGTTGACCAGGTAGTCGGAGTCCGCGAGGCCGACGTACGTTTCGAGCAGGCTGCACTCGGAGGATTCGTCGAAGACAAAGAGATTGCGCGGGTACGAGGCCGCTTGCTTTGCGCCGGTCGAGAGGAACAAGCAGTGGATGGGTGCATCGAGTTTGACGCCCTTCGCGGCGTGCACGAACGCGCCGTCTTGCAGGAACGCGGCGTTGAGCTTGGTGAAGGCGCTCGAGTGGTCGATGAGTTTGTCGAGATGTTCGCGAACGGATTGCTCGTGGGAGCGCGCGGCTTCGGCCAAACTAACGATAATCAGGCCGGGAGTCTTAGGGATTTTGGATAAACGGGCGTCGAAGAACCCGTCGACGAAAACGAGTTGCGGCCAATCGGGCTCGGCATACAGGAATTGATTGACGGCGTCCTGCGCGACGGGAGTAGCGGAGGCGCCGATGTTTGAACGGAACGGCGTATTGACGATGGGCCTAACGTCGGTAAAGCGCCAGGCTTCGTCCTTGTAGTGCGGGAACCGCGTTTCGGCGAATCCGGCCGCGCCTTTCGCGCGAATGTCGCGCAGCCACGCGGCGACGCCGTTGGCGGAGCGCATTTTGTCGAGATCGGCGGCGTAGTGGGCGCGATCGGTAGGTGAAATGATTTCAGGCATAGGATGTTTTCAAATTCGCGGCGACCGGTAGAGATTCTTGCTCAGAATGACAGATGCGGGGATTTTTTGCTTCGTTATGCGAGGGCGGGTTCGCGCAGCCAGTCGTAACCTTTTGCTTCGAGTTCGAGGGCGAGCTCTTTGCCGCCGGACTTGACGATCCGCCCTTGATACAACACATGGACGAAATCGGGCTCGACGTAGTTGAGCAGACGCTGATAGTGCGTCACGAGCACGAACGCGCGCTCGGGATTGCGAAGTTTGTTGATGCCGTCGGAGACGATGCGCAACGCGTCGATGTCCAGCCCCGAATCGGTCTCGTCGAGGATGGCGAGCCGCGGCTCCATCACCGCCATTTGCAGGATTTCGTTTCGCTTTTTCTCGCCGCCGGAGAACCCTTCATTCACGTTTCGATCGGCGAACCTCGGATCGATATGCACCAGTTCCATCTTTTCGAGCAAATGATCTTGAAACTCGAGCGCGTCGAGTTCGGGCAGGCCGTGGCTCTTGCGGACCTCGTTGAGCGACTGCTGCAAGAAATAGGCGTTCGAAATCCCTGGAATCTCGACGGGGTACTGGAACGCCAGAAACAGGCCCAAGCGGGCGCGTTCTTCCGGCGGCATTTCGAGCAGGTCATCGTGGCCGAGAAACGACGCCGAGCCTTCGGTCACTTCGTAGTCTTGCTTCCCGGCGAGCGCCAGCGCGAGCGTGCTCTTGCCAGAGCCGTTCGGCCCCATGATCGCGTGGACCTCGCCGGCGTTCACGCTCAGGTCGATGCCTTTGAGAATTTCGTTTCCTCCGACTTCGACGTGAAGGTCTCTCACTTCCAACATGGCCATTACGCGCAATTCTCCTGAACGGTTTCGGATCGGGGCCGGACCCGGCTCAACCGACACTGCCCTCGAGCGTGATGCTCAGCAATTTGGTCGCCTCGACGGCGAACTCCATCGGCAGGTGGTCGAATACTTCCTTGCAGTAACCGTTGATAATCGTCGACACGGCGTCGTCGGTCGAGAGGCCGCGGGACTGGCAATAGAACAATTGGTCTTCGCTGATCTTCGACGTCGACGCCTCGTGCTCGACTTGCGACGACGTGTTCTTCACTTCGATGTAGGGGAACGTGTGCGCGCCGCACTGATCGCCGATCAGCAGCGAGTCGCACTGCGTATAGCTGCGGGAGTTCTCCGCCTTCGGCATGATTTTGACGAGACCGCGATAGCTGTTCTGGCCGTGGCCCGCGGAGATGGTCTTCGAGATCACGGTGCTGCGCGTGTTCTTGCCGAAGTGGATCATCTTCGTCCCGGTGTCGGCCTGTTGGCGCTTGTTGCTGACGGCGACCGAGTAGAATTCGCCGACCGAGTTGTCGCCCATGAGTAGGCAACTTGGATACTTCCACGTGATCGCGGAGCCGGTCTCGACCTGCGTCCACGAGATGCGCGAGTTGCGGCCCGCGCATTTGCCGCGCTTGGTCACGAAGTTGTAGATACCGCCTACGCCGTTTTCGTCGCCGGCGTACCAATTCTGCACCGTTGAATAGTTGATGTTCGCGCCTTCGTGCGCGATGAGCTCGACGACCGCGGCGTGAAGTTGGTTCTCGTCGCGCCGCGGCGCAGTGCAGCCTTCGAGATAATTCACGAATGCGCCATCGTCCGCGATGATGAGCGTCCTCTCGAACTGGCCGGTCTCGCGCGCGTTGATGCGGAAGTACGTCGAGAGATCGAGCGGGCAACGCACGCCCTTGGGGATGTAGGCGAAGGAACCGTCACTGAAGACGGCCGAGTTGAGCGCTGCGAAGAAATTGTCGTTCGCGGGCACGACCGAGCCGAGATATTTGCGGACGAGCTCCGGGTGTTCCTTCACGGCCTCGCTGAACGAACAAAAGATGACACCTTGTTTGGCGAGAATGTCCTTGTGCGTGGTGGCGACGGATACGCTGTCGAACACGGCGTCGATCGCCACCCCGGCGAGGCGCTTCTGTTCGTCGAGCGGGATGCCGAGACGTTCGAAGGTCTTGACCAATTCGGGGTCGACTTCGTCGAGGCTCTTGAACTCGGCCTTTTGCTTCGGCGCGGAGTAGTAGCGCAGCGCTTGATAGTCTATCGGCGTGTAGTTGCCGTTGAGCCAGTGCGGCTCTTCCATGGTGAGCCAATGGCGGTAGGCCTTGAGGCGCCAGTCGGTGAGCCACTCGGGCTCGTCCTTCTTCGCGGAGATTGCGCGGACGACCTCTTCATCAAGCCCAGGAGGAAACGTGTCCTGCTCGATAATCGTTTCCCAGCCGTACTTGTATTCGCGGTTGGCGATCTCCGCGGCTTCGGCGTTGCTGCGGTCGACGCGGCTGCCGACGTACTGGGAAGCAAGAATTTCTTGGTTGCTCATGAAGGCCCTTCTTTGCGGCGGTACCTTTACTCTCGCGCGGCGGGCGCGAGTGGGCACAAACTCAAACCGCGCAAGCCTTTACAACTGGCTCCAACACGTGCGTCAGGGCTAATATTCCCGAAGAAGGAACCTTCGTCCAGGCGGGAAACCATATCAAATCTGGATCGTTCCGCCTATGTTCTTACGTGACGCGCGCGGGGAATTCGCGGGGGCTGGTCGCACTACTCGCGCGTATCCGTTGATCCGAGTGTGCCGTTGAGTTACATGGACGCCCTTCTTATAATCTCTCGCTACTTTGTTTCCGTGGGCGCGGGAGGGGTGCATTATGTCGAAGGACAGCGGAGCGGGGGAGGAACTCGTTCGGCAGGCGGTAATAACGCAAGAGGAGCTTTCCTCGGCGCGCGCGCGGGAGAAATCGTCGGGGACGCCGTGGTACCGGCAGCTCCTGCAAACGGGGAAGATCGATTTCGGATCGCTGAACGACGTCCTGAACTACGAGTTTCACAGCAAGTCCTCGCGCGAATCGCACATGAGCCTCGGCGAAGCGCTGCTGGAGACGAACGCGATCACCGAGGAGCACCTCAAGGAGGCCCTCGAAGAGCAGAAGCGGAACGGAAAGCTGCTCGGTACGGTCTTGCTCGATAATAGGTTCGTGACCCGCGAGTCGATCGCGCAAGCGCTGAGCGTGCAGTACGGCATGCCGTACGCGGAGCTTTCCAAGACACGCAGCGACCGCGAGGCGCTCGACGCGGTACCGGAGAGCATGGCGAAACAAAAAGAGTTCATTCCGGTGCGCATCGAGGGCGACCAGCTTACAGTCCTTATATCGGGTCCTCAGTCGCCGGAGCGGATGAAACAGATCGGCATCGTGCTGGGGATGCGAATTCAGCCGACGATTACGGCGGTCGCGGACATGGCGGCTGAAATCCAAAAACGCTATCAGGGCGGGCTCGTCGCGCAGGTCACACCCGCCGCGGCGCCGTCGACTCAACCGAAAACCAAAGCGGCCAAGAAGTCCGATCCGGCGCAAGCCAAAACTGAAACGAACAAGGTGGAAACCAAGACCATGAGCGAAGTCACCGTAAAAGAGGCCAGCCGCTTTGATGATATTGCGCGCGAAGCGCAGGGCGTGCCGGTCATAAAGTTGGTGCAGACGATCATCGAAGGGGCCGTAAACTCGGGCGCGACGGACGTGCACCTCGATCCCGCCGAGCCGGAGATGCGCGTGCGCTACCGCATTGACGGCGTGTTGCACGACATCATGAGCATCCCGCGGGACATCGAGGGCGCCGTGGTCTCGCGCGTGAAAATCCTCTCCGACGTCGACATCACCGAAACGCGGCACCCGCAAGACGGCCACTTCGGCATGGGTATCGGAGAGCGGGAATTCGACATTCGTGTTGCCACATTACCGACGTTTCTTGGCGAGCGCGTGGTGTTGAGGTTGCTCGATCAGTCGTCCGTGCTGTCCGGCGTGGCGGACCTGGGGCTCGAATCCGATGACGAAAAGGCGCTGATCCAGGTCATCGAACAGCCCTACGGAATGATTCTCGTAACGGGGCCGACGGGAAGCGGCAAGACGACCACGCTGTACTCGTGCCTAAACCAAAAAAACGTGATGACGGACAGCATCGTCACCCTGGAAGACCCCGTCGAGTATCAATTGTCCGGGATCAACCAAGTCCAGATCGACGCGGACATCGATCTTACGTTCGCGAATGTGCTGCGCGCGGCGTTGCGGCAGGACATCGACGTGTTGCTCGTCGGCGAAATTCGCGACGCGGACACCGCCCGCACGGCGATCCGCGCGGCGATGACGGGCCACTTGGTGTTCAGTACGCTACACACGAACGACTCGATTGAAGCGATCAGCACGTTGCGCAACATGGACATTCCCTCGTACTTAATCGCGAGCGCGCTAACGGCGGTGGTGGCGCAGCGGCTTGTCCGCAAGATATGCCCGGAATGCAAGACCCATTTTGTACCGCCAAAGACGGCCTTAAAATCGATTGGACTGCCGGAAACCACCAAGCGCCTCTATCGTGGCAAAGGGTGCGACGCGTGTTATGGAACAGGCGTCAAGGGACGGACAGGGGTATTCGAGGTCCTGGAGATCAATTCCGAGGTCCGGACCCTGATCACGGCGGACGCATCGCCGGAGAAAATCGCCAGGGCCGCCAAGCTAAAAACGATTGCTGATCGTTGCCGTCATAAAGTAAAAAACGGGGAAGTCGATCCCGAAGAATATCTGCGCGTGGTGCGGCTATAGCCATTTCAGACAACGGTAGGCCGGACGGTGGATAACTTGTTAATAACATGTATCCAGTCGAACGAATCTATAAATTCGCTACTTGTTCCACGCGGAACGTAATCAAGGGAATTCGCCTTTTGCAAAGGCGGTGGGCTGCGTGGAATAAATTGTGAGATTCTCTGTAAGTTCTTTATTTATAAGTTGTTATAGTGTAGTGAATACGTTGATAAGTCCAATTCGTGGAGAGGTCGATCTGTGTTCCATTTTGGTGTTGCTTTCACTGTTCCGACCATCGTGGAACAGCGGAACATCAAAGGGATGGTGTGAGTATTATTCTGTTGGGTTGGCTCACCACCAGGGAGTGTAGTTCTCGTTAGTTTCGTGTTAGGGGTTTTGGGATCGGTGTGGATTATTCGATTTTAATCCACTCGAACTGTTCCAGGTTTTTAAAGACATGTGCGTTCGTGGTTCTAAAAGTGGATAAGGGAAGCTTTTATCAACAGCCCCGAAAGACGCTACAATAAGGCCGCGCTTGGAGTTAGGGGGTTCTCCACGAATTAACCGTGCCTACTACTATGACTACTTAATTTGAAGTTAAAAACTAATCAATTACTAACCGCTCGGGGGAAGCACCAATGAAGGTCACCATTTCCAGAAACGATTTGCTTGACGCGGCGAACAAGGTAAAAACAATCGTCTCAAGCAAATCCGCGCTTCCGATACTTTCGCACGTGCTGCTCGAAGCGGAAGGCAACACGCTAAAACTTTCGGCAACGGACCTGAAGGTAAGTATCGAATGTTCCGTCGACTGCACTGTGCACAAGTCCGGATCGATGACGATGTCGGCGGCGCGCATGGTGTCGATCGTTTCCGAACTTCCCGATGCCGACATAACCTTTGAACTTGGCGACAACAACGTCATATCGCTCGAGTGCGGAAAAATCCAGACCAAGCTTTACAGTATGTCACCCGATGAGTTTCCGCCAATTCGCGATTTCAGCGGTATTGAGCCAATCATCCTGCCGCAAAATGTTCTTCGAGATATATTCCTCAAGACGAGTTTTGCAATCTGCACAGATCAAGCACGGTACAACTTGACCGGGCTTCTCCTTGAAATGAAGGAGGGGAAACTCATTTCCGTTGCTACAGACGGCAGAAGAATGAGTTTAGTCACCGAGAGCGAGAGTGCCGCAGAAGGGTTGGCGTTTAAGGTCATCATTCCCGGAAAGCTGATTCACGAATTGGAACGGCTTCTTTCATCGGACGAGGACGTGAAGGTGTATATCGACGAGAACCAAGCGGCGTTTGCTTTTGATTCGATGCGCTTAGTGACGCAACTTATCGAGGGAAATTTTCCGAATTACGAAATGGTTGTGCCCAAAAAACACGACAAAGAAGTCGTAGTAGGGACTGCGGCGTTTACCGAAGGCATGCGGCGTACCCGAACGATGACCAACGATAAATTTAACTCCGTGAAAATCATTGTGGACAGTGGCGCCATGACCCTTCGCGTAAGCACGCCCGAGGTGGGGGAGTACGAAGAAGAACTTCCGATAGAGTATTCGGGCGAAAAGGTGGAAATCGCGTTCAATCCGGATTTTGTTCTTGACGTGTTACGACATATTGATACGGAGAAGGCGATATTTCTGCTGAAGGACGCGATGAGTCCTGGAGTGATAAAGCCGTACAACGAGGCCCCGAGCGATACCTACGTCAATGTTGTAATGCCCATCAGGCTCTAGAGTGTGTGATGGCCGCGATTAACCCTGAGTTTGTAGTGCCGTTCTTGGACGCAACACAAAGCACGTTTCGCTTGATGATGAACCGCGAAGTGCGCAGGACGGATGTATACATCAAGAGGAACCACGTGATGTTTGGCGATATATCAGGGGCGATTGGACTGTCCGGACATGACGTTTGCGGTACTGCCAGTATCAGTCTCCCCGCGCCGCTCGCGATCGCCTGTGTGTGCGACATGCTGAGCGAGACCAAAGAGAACGTGAGCGATTTGATCATCCGTGACGGCGTGGGTGAGATGATCAACATGATCGCGGGAGGCGCAAAGACGACCCTTGGTGGCACGAGGTACCGCTTCGACATCAGCCTGCCGATGATTATATCCGGCCGTGGACATGAGATTTACCACAAGGAAGGCACGACGTGGCTGTCCACGATTTTCGAAACGAAGGACAAGGGCGAGTTCTCGGTCGGCGTCTGCGTCAACGATCTTTAGGCACTGCTTTGCCCTGGCCGATCTATTTGATCCGTCGGCAGGCCAATGGCCCTCATCGCCCGCTTGAGAACCACAAAGCACGGTTTTAGCGTCGGGTGATACGCTATGAGAAAACATGTGTTCACCGCTTCGTTCTTGACGCGAAGGAGTTTCGGGCAATCAGCCAGGCTGGTGTCGTCGTATCCGTTCTCCTGTAAAACGCGGCCCATCATTGAATTCATTACCCAGCGTTGGGCCACGCTGGCGTCTTGCTTCCACGCTTGAATGCGCGATGGGTCGAGTTCCGCGGAGGCCTTCTCCTTCCACTCCGCCTCCCAATTTGGAATCGGCCCGATGGCCGCTCCGGGCTGTAGCTGGTTAGGTTCAAAGCCGACGCCGATGAAATTGGACACATCGCGTAGCGTGTTCTCGGTGTCCATGAGCAGTTCTTCGTAACGGATTTCGAGGATTCGTTCCGGGTACCGCTGACGAAAACGCGCCATCCGCTTGATGCACCAGCGCCAATTGCGTGCGTGTCGGCGCAGGTTGCTGTGCGTCCACGGCGCGCGCAGCAACGACAAGACGGCGTCCCTCCCGTCGCGGACGATGTGAACTATTTTTGCGTCGGGATACCAATCGAGGATTCGCGGGATCTTGGTGATGTGCGCCGGTGTTTTCTCCGCGATGATGCGCGCGCCGTTGCGCGCGGCATAAAGCCCGAGCGCATGCGAGTAGACGTCGCGCCAGGAACACGCCTTGCGATCAAGCAGCGGCGCGAAATCGTCCATCGAAAGGCCTAAGTCCTGCACTCGTGGCGACGCTAATAACGCGCCGATGATCGTATGGAGGTCGTTCTGATCTGTCGGCGTTGCCGCGCGCGGAACGACCTGATCGAAGAAATGCGTCTCGGGTGTTGCGGCGATCTGTGTATGCCGACCGAGCAACGTCGCGAGGAGCGTCGTGCCGGATCGGGCAAAGCCGACGATGAATACGAGTTGGGGCGGCGGGGTCACGCGCCCAGAGTACAAGAGCAACGCGGCCCGCTGCGACTACGACATCAGAACTTACGGTCGCCGGACAAAATCCCGCCGATCAGGTTACCACCCAGGCCTGCGACGCCCTTCTTTTCTTCGCGCGATCCCCTCGACGCGGCGACGATGCGGTCGGCCAGGCGCGAGAACGGCAGGGTCTGGAGATACACCAAGCCGGGGCCGGTCAACGTGGCGAGGAAGAGGCCTTCGCCGCCGAACAGCGCGTTTTTGAACCCGCCGACCATCTGGATGTCGTAGCTGACCGAGGGCGCAAAGGCAACGAGGCAGCCGGTATCGACGCGCAGGGTTTCCCCGGATTGTAGCGTCTTCTGGACGATTGTGCCGCCCGCGTGTATGAACGCGAGGCCGTCGCCCTCGAGGCGCTGGAGGATGAACCCTTCGCCGCCGAAAATGCCCGCGCCGATTTTCTTCGTGAACGCGATTTCGATTTCGACGCCTCTCGCCGCACAGAGGAAACCGTCCTTCTGGCAGAGGAACTTTCCGCCGAGCGGGCCTAGATCGAGCGGGATGATTTTGCCGGGGTAGGGCGCGGCGAAGGCGACGCGCGACTTGCCGCTGCCGTTGCACAGGAACGTCGTGATGAAAAACGACTCACCCGTGACGATGCGCTTAAAGCCCTGGAAGAGGCCGCCGCCTGTGCTGGTTTGCATCTCGATGCCTTGCTCCATGTAGAGCATCGCGCCGGCCTCGGCCCGCACGCCTTCGCCGGGGTCGAGTTCGACCTCGACCATTTGCATATCATCGCCGTAGATTTTGTAGTCGATTGCGTCCGCCATGTTGAGAGTCTCCCTTAGCCGCGAATGAATAACTATAGGTACTGGAACGCCGTCGAGTAAAGTCGCAAACGCGCGCCGGTTTCGTCGAAACGGGCGCTACTGAAAGCGAGTAATGTAGTACCATGTCAAGTTCATACAGTTATCGAGGAGAGACGAATGGCGAGTCAGGAACACGCAGGCAAGATCGCGCTGGTGACGGGCGCGAACAAGGGTATCGGACTGGAAATAGCTCGGCAGTTGGGCAAGCGCGGCGTGCGGGTGTTGGTGGGGGCGCGCGACGCTGGCCGGGGGAAGGCGGCGGCGGATGCATTGAAGGCGGAAGGCATCGATGCGCGCTTTGTGGAATTGGATGTAACGAACCAGGCGACGATCGACGCGGCGGCGAAGCTCGTGGAGAAGGAGTTCGGCAAGCTCGATATTTTGGTGAACAACGCGGGCATCGCAATCGAGAGGGACCCGCCGAGCACGGTACCGCTGGACGCGGTGCGCAAGACCTACGACACGAACGTGTTCGGGGTGATCGCGCTCACGCAGGCCATGTTGCCGCTGATCAAGAAGTCGGCTGCGGGGCGGATCGTGAATTTGTCGAGCGGTCTCGGATCGTTGGCGCAACACTCCGGCCCGAACTCGCCCTTTGCGAACTTTCTGTTCCTCGCGTACAACTCGTCGAAGACGGCGCTGAACGCCGTGACGGTGCAGTTTGCAAACGAGCTGCGCAATACGCCGATCAAGGTGAACGCGGCGGACCCGGGTTACGTCGCGACGGACCTGAACAATCACTCGGGGCCGAGGACGGTCGAGCAAGGGGCGACCGCGCCGGTACGCCTCGCGCTGCTCGACGCCGACGGCCCGACGGGCGGCTACTTCAACGAAGACGGCGTAGTGCCGTGGTAGGATTACCTCGGGTCTAGTCCGCAAGTTTTCGCAGCGTTTCGCGATGATCGCGCATGATTGTCTCCGCCTCGTCCATCTGGTGCCCGAAATCCGAGTCACATGGCGTAAGCTCGATACCATGTGGCGTCTCCGTGAGATACAACGTATCGCCGACTTGTACGCGAAGTTTAGCCACAATCGCCTTGGGCAATACGATACCCAGGAAGTTCCCGATGGATGTAATCTTTACCGTTGCCATGCGCGGTCTCGGACAATCCCGCTTCTTATGCAGACCGAAAAATGCAGGCCTATAACTTCGATTTCAAGTACTTTCCCGTGTAGCTGCGTCTGTTCGCCGCTAGTTCCTTGGGCGTCCCCGTCGCGACGATACGGCCGCCAGCGTCGCCGCCTTCGGGGCCGAGGTCGATGATCCAATCGGCGGTTTTGATGACGTCGAGGTTGTGCTCGATGACGATGACGGTGTTGCCCGAGTCGACGAGGCGATGAAGCACTTGCAGCAGCTTGTCGACGTCGTAGGCGTGGAGGCCGGTGGTCGGCTCATCGAGGATGTAGAGGGTGCGGCCGGTTTGGCGGCGCGCGAGTTCGGTGGCGAGTTTGACGCGTTGCGCCTCGCCGCCGGAGAGGGTAGTGGCGGCCTGGCCGAGGCGGATGTAGCCAAGACCCACGTCGTTCAGCGTGACGATTTTGTCGTAGGCGGCCGGGATATTTCGGAAGAACTCACAGCCTTCCTCGACGGTCATGTTGAGGACTTCGGCGATGTTCTTGCCTTTGTACATGATTTCGAGCGTGTCCCGGTTGTAGCGTGCACCCTTGCAGACTTCGCAGGGCACGTACACGTCGGGCAGGAAGTGCATTTCGATGGTGATGAGGCCGTTGCCTTCGCAGTGCTCGCAGCGGCCGCCTTTGACGTTGAAGCTGAACCGGCCCGGTTTGTAACCGCGGGCGCGCGCCTCGGCGGTTCGCGTGAATAGATCGCGGATCGGCGCGAAGAGGCCGGTGTAGGTGGCGGGATTGCTCCGCGGCGTGCGGCCAATGGCCGATTGGTCTATGTCGATGACCTTGTCTATGTGCTCGAGGCCCTCGATGCTGTCGTGTTTGCCGGGGCGCATGCGCGTCGAGTCGTGCAACGCGCGCATCGCGGCGGGGTAAAGCGTGTCGTTCACGAGGCTTGATTTGCCCGAGCCGGAGACGCCCGTGACGCAGACGAACACGCCGAGGGGAAACTCGACGTCGATCTTGTGAAGATTGTGGTGTTCGGCCTTGCGGATGATCAGCGCTTTCCCGTTGCGCCGGCGATAATGTTCGGGCGCGTGGATTTGAAGCGTCCCCGCGAGGTACTTGCCTGTCATCGATTTCTTGTTTGCCTCGACCTGTTTCGGCGTGCCCTGCGCGATGATTTCGCCGCCGTGGATGCCCGCGCCGACGCCGAGATCGATCACGTGATCGGCAGTGCGGATCGTGTCCTCGTCGTGTTCAACGACAATGACGGTGTTCCCCAGATCGCGCAATCGCTTGAGCGTCCCGATGAGCTTGTCGTTGTCGCGCTGGTGCAGGCCGATGCTGGGCTCGTCGAGGATATACAGCACGCCCACGAGGCCCGCGCCGATTTGCGTGGCGAGGCGGATGCGCTGCGATTCGCCGCCGGAGAGCGAGCCCGCGTGGCGATCCATCGTGAGGTAGTCCAGGCCGACGCTGACGAGGAACCCGAGGCGCTCGCGGATTTCCTTGAGCACGCGCTCGGCGATCACCTTTTGCGTCTTCGTTAGCTTGACGTCGCGGAAAAACGCGTCGGCCTCGCCGATGGACATGGCGGTCACGCTGAGAATGTTCTTGTCGCCTATGCGGACCCCCAGCGACTCGGGGCGAAGGCGCGCGCCGTTGCAGGCGCGGCAGGGGCGCGTGGCCATGAATTGCGAGATGAGTTCGCGTTGCAAGTTCGAGGTCGTTTCGCGGAAGCGGCGCTCGAGGTTGGGTACGACGCCCTCGAACGGCTTGCTGACCTCGTAGGACGAGCGCTGATCTTTGCTCGAATACGAAAACGCGATCTCGTCCTCGCCGGACCCGTAGAGGATGATGTGGCGGAACGGCTCCGGCAGTTTTCGCCAGGGAGTGTCGAAGTTTTTCTTGTAGTGATCGGCCACGCAGCGGAGCGCGCGTTTGTACCAGCCGTCGAGCAGCTTGCGCATGTTCCACGCGCGGATTGCGCCTTTGTCGAGCGAGAGCGACGCGTCCGGAACGACCAACTCGGGGTCGATTTCCATCGTGGTGCCCAGGCCGGTGCAGTCCGGGCACGCGCCGTGCGGGCTGTTGAACGAGAACATCCGCGGCGCAAGTTCCTCGAAGCTGATGCCGCAATCGACGCACGCGAAATGCTCGCTTTGGAGCGTCTCGGTCACTTTCTTGTCCGCACCCTCGGCCCAAATGCGGATGATGCCCTGGGCCAGTTTCAGGCTCGTCTCGACCGAATCCGTCACGCGCTTGCGAATGCCGCTCTTCACCAGGATGCGGTCGATCACGACGTCGATGTCATGCTTAACGTAGCGCTCGAGGTCGAGCTTCATCGCCTCGTCCACGTCCTTGAACTCGCCATCGAGCCGCACGCGGACGTAGCCTTGGCGCTTCACGTCCTCGAACAACTTTTGGTACGTGCCCTTACGCTGGCGCACAAGCGGCGAAAGCAGTTGCACGCGCGTGCCTTCCGGCAACGCGAGGATGCCGTCGACGATGGTCTGCGGCGTCTGCGACTCGATGACCTTGCCGCACGTTGGGCAATGCGGCGTGCCGATGCGTGCGAAGAGCAATCGCAGATAGTCATAAATTTCCGTGACGGTCCCGACCGTCGAGCGCGGGTTGCGGTGCGTGGTTTTCTGTTCGATCGAGATGGCCGGACTGAGGCCCTCGATGTAGTCCACGTCGGGCTTGTCCATCTGATCGAGGAACTGCCGCGCATACGCGGACAGGCTCTCGACGTAGCGGCGCTGGCCCTCGGCGTAAATCGTGTCGAACGCGAGGCTCGATTTGCCTGATCCGCTCAGCCCGGTGATGACGATCAGCTTATCGCGCGGGATGGTGACGTTGATGTTCTTAAGATTGTGCTCGCGCGCTCCCTTGATGACGATGGAATCGAGCGGCTTGGTGCGGACTGGCATGAAGGGATCCTTCAAAGCGGACTGCTGCTAGAATGTTCAGATAGCGCGGCGCATCATAGCAGACGGATGATGAGGTTTCATCAAACGCGCGGCGGGCGGGCTACATTCCCGACTGGGCTTCCTGCCAGACCTTCTCCAGCCCGCGCTCGCCTATGAACCGGTCGAGATCGGCGCGCGCAATCAGATCGCCCGAGGCGGCAAGTATCGATCGAATGTCCCGCAGATGCTTCTCCGAGCTGCCTTCGCGGAAGTATTCGAGCTTGCGCACGATGACGTATTCCGGCGGGGCGACGGGAAGAATCGGTCCCTCGAACTCGATCCGCCGAACATTGGCAAGCCCCCAAGCGTGCAAGGGATCCGATCCGGCAATGTAGACATCCGCCTTGAAGCCGGATGCCGAGTGAACAAGGTTGAAGTGGCCGCGTTGTTCGCGACGAGACTCGACGACGATTATTTCTTCCGGCGGGCAATAAAATTCAGTGGAGGGAAATATGTCGTGGAGCCGTGCGATATGCGCGCGGTCCAGGACGACTACCAGATCGATGTCGTGCGTGAGCCGCGGCTCTCCGTACAGGATGACCGCTACACTCCCGGTCACCATGTACCGCGCGCCCAGCGTGTCCATTCCGCGTGTGAAGAGCAGGAACGGATTAGCTTCGGGCATAGAGGAACGCCTCGCGCACCGCGGCCTGCACCTGGTCTTCAGTCCAATCGGGATGCTGCGCCCGTAGCCCCGCCGCCTTCAGCTTCCGCGCCGTGTGATACAGCATCACCGCCGCATCGAGCCGTTGCGCGGGCGTCATCGCCTTGATAATTCGAAGTTGTTCGCTATCCACGCTCGCCGTCCCCGAAAGTTTCGTGGCATGGGCTTCCAGTCCATGTCGCTACCCCAGATTTCGCTACCCGGTCCTCGCGCGCCGGGAGTATATCAAGCGCGACAACTCGGTTCGGTTGCGCACCGCGCCATCCGCAGTGAAAGCGTGCGGCAATACGCGGGAGAATTCCAGCCGATTGAGGTAGTCGCAGTTTGCGACCACCACGTCCTCGTCCTCGACGGGTACAGGCGGATCCGAACAATTTCATTCTAAGGACAGAACACGTCCCAGACAAGAGTGCGTCCCCGGCCCCAGGCGAAATTGATAGTGCCGGTATCCCGCGCGGTACACTTTGACGTTAACCGATTGGCAACCGAAAATGCTTAGCCGATTCATGACGCGCCGCGAGCAGGCGATCCTCCTGTTCTTTGGAGCAGCGATAGTGGTCGGGGCGCTCGTCATTTATCTCCGCGCGGATCGCGGCGAGGCGGACGCAGACCTCGTTCCAGCATCCGCCCTGACGAAGCCCGATCCGCTTTCCGTTGCAACTTCCGAAGCTGCACCCGATCCCGCCCCGGCCGCCGCGCCGCTGCCCGTTCCTACGATGATCGCCGTCTCGATCGTTGGTGCTGTGGAACGGCCTGGCGTATATCGCCTCGAGCAGGACGAGCGGGTCCAAGACCTCATCGATGCCGCTGGCGGCGCGAGCGAGGACGCCGACGTGTCAGACATCAATCTCGCCGCGAAGCTGATCGACGGAACGACGCTTGTCCTTCCGGCGTTCGAACAAACTCAGACGCGAGATGGACAGTATGTGCGGACGGGTCGCGCCGCGGCCCCGCCGGCGAACCCGCCCCAGTACACGTTGAGCGGATGGACGCCTGGTAGCGCCGTTCCGCCTTCAGCGCCGACGTCTGGCGGTGCATCTGCCGCGCCCGGCGCCGGCGGCCCTATTGATCTGAATCGCGCTACGCAGGCGGAACTCGAAACGCTCCCCGGCATCGGTCCGGTGTTGGCGGCGGCCATCGTGGCGCACCGCACGGGGAGTCCGTTTCAATCGATCGACGAACTCGAGAACGTTTCCGGAATCGGGCCCAAGCGGTTCGCGGCGGTGCGCGATCTGATCACGGTACGGTAGAATCAGCGGCCATGAACGCCGCACCGAGTCACTGGATCCGCCCGCGCCGCTGTGTTTCATGTGGCGGCACGTTCACCCTCGAGCAACACGCCACGCCCGAAGCGCGCGACGCGGCGGACCACCTCGATCACGGCACGCTCGATCCCTCCGTGCTTCCGCCGCTCATCTCGAAATGCCCCGCCTGCCTGAGTGGCGCGGCCCCGGCGCGAATGCCGAACACAGGCATGAAGATGTCCGAGGCCGAAGCGATCGCCGCGGCTATGGCCATCGGTGATCGGATGCGACTCGAGGCGGGCAACCCTTACATGCCGTTCGTCAAAAAGATCGGCTTTGGCGTCAGCTTTCTCGGCGCTATCGGCATGTTGCTGGCCGGCGCGCTCATGTACCTCCGGCGCGGCGAACAG
This sequence comes from uncultured Nitrospirales bacterium, assembly GCA_964467615.1. Classification (GTDB taxonomy): domain Bacteria; phylum Hydrogenedentota; class Hydrogenedentia; order Hydrogenedentales; genus CAYXRK01. The sequence goes on from CAYXRK010000006.1 coordinate 36,364, forward strand.
GACGGGCTCGCGTGGCTGCTAGTCACCGGCATGCTGTTCGGCATTGGCGCGGGCGTAACAGCCTGGGCCTTCTTTCGAACGGGACGCGGTCCTCGTTGAGGCAAGGCGACTTATTGCCCTGGCGGGGTTTAACGTCTTGAGACGCGTCTTTCGCTATACTCTCGCGAAGTGCGGTTGAAAACGAACATAAGCATAGGAGATTTTCCATGAAACTCGTAATGTCGTCCCTCGTAACGCTCGCGGCATTTACTTTCCTCGCATCTACGGCTTCCGCCGAGGATCAACGAAAAGGCGATCCCTACACGCTCAGCGAGTGCGCCATTTCGAGCGAGGCGCTCGGCTCGATGGGCGAACCGATCACGCTCATTCACGACGGCCGCGAAATCAAGTTCTGCTGCTCGGGATGCCCTCCGCGCTTCGAGAAGGACCCCGCCCAATATCTTTCCAAGATCGATGAAAAGATCATCGAGCAGCAAACGTCCTACTATCCGCTGACCACCGACGTCGTCACTGACGCGGCATTGGGTAAAGACGCCGTCGACTTCGTCTACTTCAACCGCCTCGTCCGTTTCGCGAACCCCGACTCGGTCGCCAAATTCGAAAAAGACGCCGCTACGCACCTCGCCAAACTCGACGACGCCGTCATCGCCAAACAAAAAGATTCGTATCCGCTCGACGCATGTCCCATCGGAGGCCACAAACTGGGCGAGTCCGGCGAACCCGTCAACGTCGTCATAGCGAACCGGCTCGTTCGCCTGTGCTGCGAGGACTGCAAGAAGGACCTGTACAAGGATCCCGTCGCAGTGTTCTCCAAGATCGACGTCGCCGCGAAGAAGAAGTAAACCCTCGCCGTCTGAATTTCCTACCGCGCCCGATCGCCTCACGGCTCGGGCGCGGTTTCGTTTTCTTCCCTCACGTCGTCCGCTTCTTCCGCGACACCGGCTAGCGTCCAAGGCCCGCCCATGACCATCTCGAGTTGCGCCGCGGCCTGCCGCCAATCACGCCCTGCGCCGAGACGCTCGAGTTGCAAGTCGAGCAGCGTGTTCACGCCGTCCAATACGTCCCGCACCTCGACGGAAAAATCCCCCGCGCCGAACGCGCTCTGGACACCCTCGAGCGCGAGCTGCGCCTTTGGAAGCAGGTCCTCGTCATATAACCGGTGCGACCGCTGCGCGTCCTGCAATCGGAACAGCGCCTCGCGTGCCTCGCTCTCCAGATCCAGTTGCATGCTCTGCCGCTCGAACCGCGCCGCCTCGGCCATGTTGCGCGCCTCCGCAACCCCGGCGCGTACCTTCTTGCGCCAAATCGGCAGGTTAATCGAAAGCGACACGGACGCGTCGTCCTGCGAACGCTCCCTGTCTCGATCGGTAATCGCGGAGAACGCGTCGAAGGCGGAGCCGGCAAAATCCAGCGCGTTCGCTTCTGCCGCGGCGTTGAACGTGTCGCGCGTTCCCATCGCGGCCCCGAGCGCTCGCTCGCCTTTCCGTGTCCCCATCGGCGACTTCATCCAGCCGTAGTCGAATTCGAGCATGAAATCCGGCTTGCCTTTTTTCTTCGCGAGTCCGACGCCGATGTCCCTGGCCTCCGCCGCCGCCTCCGTCGCCGCGAGCCCAGGGTTCATCTGGTGCACGCGCGCGAGCACGACCGGACCCGGCGGCGCATGCGGCGGCAACACCGCCTCCTTCGGCCAGGGCAATTCCGGATCCGACGTACGCCCCACCGCGCGGCTCAATCGCGCTGAAACCGCTCCCCGCATTTGATCGAATTCGACGATGCGGTTCTCCGCCCTCGAGCGTTCGATCTGGATGCGCAGGTACTCAAATTGCCTCGTCAATCCCATCCCGTATCGTGTCTCGGCGATCTGCTCGATGAATCGTAGTATCTCCGCCTGCGCTTCAAATACGCGTTTTGCCTCGGCAACATAGGCGTATTCCGCATAGGCCGACTTTACCTCGGCGAAGAGTTCATTGCGCGCTTCGTAGAACCGGTGCATCGCCATCTCGGCTTCCGCCGAGGCCTGGTCCGCGCGCGCCCCGCGCGTGCCGAACCACGGGAAAGCCTGTCCGATCGAGACCATCGCGCGGTCTTCCATCGATTGCACGAACCATCCAAACATGAACATCGGATCGTCCAGCGCGCGCATCTGCGGGACGCGTTCCATCGACGCCCGCCACTCCGCGTAACGCGCCCGCAGCGCCGGATGGTCCTCCGCAGCCTCGAGTAGATACGCGCGCTCCTCGTCGTTCCCGGCGAAGAACGCCGGTCCCTGCATGGGCAACTCCGCGCCAAGCAAACATGCGATCAGAACCAGCTTCATGACGCCTCCTTCGGGGTCTTGCCCCATCGAATCCGAAACTCCTCGACGGCGCAGTATAGGACCGGTACCAGAAACAACGTAATCAGCACAATTGTCATTCCGCCAAAAATCGGGATCGCCATCGGCCCCATGATGTCTGAACCGCGCCCCGTCGAGGACATGACCGGCAGCAACGCCAGAATCGCGATGGCGGTCGTCATCAGGCACGGCCGGATACGGCGGCAACCCGCGACGACTACGGCCTCGCGCAACTCCGGGACCGTCTTGGGTTTGAGACGTTCGAGCGACTGGCCGATGTACGTGGCCATGACGACCCCGTCGTCCTCGGCGATGCCGAACAGGGCCAGGAAGCCGACCCAGACGGCGACGCTGAGGTTGACGGGATGGATGTGGAACAAGTCCCGCAGGTTGACGCCGAGAACCTCGAAATTGAGGAAACCCGGCTGACCGTAGAGCCACATCATCAAGAAGCCGCCGCTCCACGCCAGCAGTATCGAGGAAAACACAATGAGCGCGATGCTGGCCCGGCGGAATTGAAAGTAGAGGATCATGAAGATGACGCCCAAGGAGATGGGCCGCACGAGGTTGAGCGTGCGTTCGGCGTGAATCTGGTTTTCGTAGTTGCCTGCAAACGCATAACTGACGCCTGCGGGGATGACCAGTCCGCCGTCCGCTATCTTCGCTTTGAGGTACGCCTCGCACGACTTCACCACGTCCACCTCCGCGAATTGTTCCTGCTTATCGAACAAGACGTATCCGACCAGAAACGTGTCCTCGCTCTTGATCATCTGGGGCCCGCGCACGAACTCGAAGTCCGCGAGTTGCGTAAGCGGTATTTGCGCGCCATCCGGGGTCGGCACGATGATCCGCTCGAGCGATTCGAAGTCGTCGCGCAATTCACGCAGGTAACGGATGCGCACCGCGTACCGCTCACGCCCCTCGACGGTTGTCGTGACCGTCATGCCGCCAATCGCCGCCTCGACAACGTTTTGCACCTCGCGCACCGTGAGGCCGTAACGCGCAATCGCCTCGCGGTTGACCTCGATCTCGACATACGGCTTCCCCACCACGCGGTCCGCTTGTACGGACAGTGGCGAAACGCCCGGCACTTCCTTCAAGAGCTCCTGGATTTTCAGGCCCACGGCTTCAATGGTGTCTTGGTCGGGGCCTTTGATTTTCACGCCCATCGGCGCGCGCATCCCGCTTTGCAGCATGATGAGACGCGTCTTGATCGGCTGAAGCTTGGGCGCGGAGGTCGTTCCCGGCATCGCCCCGGCCGCCACGATCTCCTTCCAAATGTCGTCCGGGCTTTTGATGTGGTCCCGCCATTGTCGGAAAGGCCGCCCGCGGGGATCGGGAATCAATTCGTCCGATGCGTCCCGAACGAATTCCCTCGTCGCGTGATCGAATTCGAACGTAAGGCGGTTGCCGGATGCGTCGGTGATGTATTCGGACTTGTAGTTGACGACCGTCTCCATCATCTGGAGTTCGCCGGGATCGATCGCCGTATCGGCACGGCCTATTTTCCCGACGACGGACTCGACCTCAGGTATCGCGTGGATCGCCTTGTCCTGAAATTGCAGCACGTCCGCCGTCTCTTCGAGCGAGGCATGCGGCATCAGGAACGGCATGAAGAGAAACGAGCCTTCGTCCAGATTCGGCATGAATTCGTTTCCGAGTCCGGGAAACGTCTGCACCCCTTCAGCCCAGAATTTGGAATTTCGCACGGCGGTTTCGTCTATCCCCGCCCAAGCGAGTACTTTCGGGACGAAGCCAAAGGTCCAATTGAATCCGCGCCACGACGAGAAACCCACCACCATGATGACAATGGGCAGCATGAGGTAGACGGCCTTGTTGGCGAGCGTCCAGCGCAGAAGATTGGGATAGGTGAGGATAAACAGCCGGAAGAACAGCAACAGCCCGCCCATGATGATGCCAACGAACGCGAGTTGTCGCGGGTAGGACGCGCCCACGCCGAGCGGGTGCCATTCGTAGGCGAGATACATCATGCCCAAGATGCCCACCAAGGTGGACGCCGGCACGCCGATGGCCCACTTTGTCCGCGCGTTGTCCGTCCGCCGCACGAACAGGTAAATCATCGCGGGCATGACCAGCAGCGCCACGACGATCGACGCGGTGAGCGCAAACGTCTTCGTGAACGCGAGTGGCCGGAACAGTTTCCCTTCCGGCCCGGTCATCGCGAAAACCGGCAGGAAGCCGATGATCGTCGTGGACACCGCGGCAAACATCGCCGAACCGACCTCGCTCGTGCCCCGATAAATGGAGACTATTCTCGGCTGGCCCGGCGGGGCCTCATTGAGGTGCCGCAGCGAGTTCTCGGAAATGATGATGCCCACGTCGACGACCGTACCGATCGCGATTGCGATGCCGGACAGCGCAACGATGTTCGCGTCCACGCCGAAGGCCTTCATCGCCATAAACGTGAGCAGCACCGACAGCGGCAACACGATCCCGATGATCAGCGAGGTCCGCACGTGTACGAGCATGACGACGATGACCAGGGCCGTGATGATCATTTGCTCGATGAGCGCCGAGTTGAGCGTCCCCAACGTCTCGTAGATCAGGCCCGTCCGATCGTAAAATGGGACGACCGTGATCTGGCTCGTTGTGACCCAGCCAGGCCACTCGCTCCGCGAGTGCGACCGCAGCCATGTCAGCCAAGCCGCGTGGTCCGGCCCAGGCCCGTCCCACGCTTCGAACCCTTGTGCGCGCGCGAAAGTAGCGGCCTCGTCGTGTGAGGCGCGCGTCTCGTCGATCACCACGCGCGTCGGTAATCCCGGCGCAATCTCTTGAATCTTGGCCTTGACGTCGTTGATCACCTCGAGCGGGTTCGCGCCGTACCGCACCACCACGACCCCGCCCACGGCCTCCGCGCCCGCTTTGTCCAGCACGCCGCGGCGCAACGCTGGGCCTTTCGACACCGTCGCGATGTTCTTCACCGTGATCGGCACGTTCTCGTTCACCGCGACGATGATGTTCCCGATATCCTCGAGGTCCTTGATAAACCCCCGGCCGCGGATGATGTACTCGACCTTGTTCACCTCCATCGTGCGCGCGCCCACGTCGATGTTCGATTGGCGCACCGCGTCCATCACGTCCTCGAGCGTTACCTTGAACGCCCGCATCGCGTCTGGGTCGACGTCGATCTGATACTCCTGCACGAATCCGCCGACGGACGCGACCTCGCTCACCCCTCCCGACGACAGCAACGCGTACCGCACCTGCCAGTCCTGCACGGTCCTAAGCTCGTGCAGATCCCATCCGCCCACGGGCTTACCTTCCGGATCGCGGCCCTCGAGCGTGTACCAATAGACCTGGCCCAATCCCGTGGCGTCGGGCCCGAGCGCCGGCCTCGTTCCTTCGGGCAACGTGCCGGCCGGAAGGCTGTTCAGTTTCTCGAGAATCCGCGTCCGAGACCAATAAAACTCGACGTTCTCTTCAAAAATAATAAAGATGCTCGAGAACCCGAAGTAGGAGTAGCTCCGAATCGTCCGCACGCCGGGCATGCCGAGCAGCGCGACCGTCATCGGATACGTGATCTGGTCTTCTACGTCCTGCGGCGAGCGCCCTTCCCATTCCGTGAATACGATTTGCTGGTTCTCGCCGATGTCCGGAATCGCGTCTACCGCAATCGGGAAACGCGGCAGCCCGCCGAGGTCCCAATCGAACGGCGCGACGATCAGACCGCCGAGCGTGACCGCGATAATGAACAGCCACACCATGAGTCTCTGTTCGAGAAAAAAACGCACGATCCAATCGAGCGGTGATCGCGCCTCGAGAACGGGCGGTTGCTCGTGCTCGGCCATCACTGCGCTCCGTGTGGCGCGTGGCCATGTTCATCGAGCAGCACGCGTTTGATCTCGCCGCACGTGAGCATCTCGCCGCCGAAGTAGGGATTTTGAATCGCCTCGCCCGATTGAAGCCAATGCGCCCCCGCCTTATCGAATGCCATTGGACAAAACGCAAGCCGCACCGGATCGCCCGCGGGCAATCCGAACGTCTCCAACGCGGCGGCCAGCGCGTCGGACAGGTTCTTGAATTCCATGCGCGCGGCCGCCTCGCCCTCCGCCGCCGCAAGCGCATGAATCGCCGTGTGCAACGGCGGACCAAACCTCGCCCATGCAGCCGCGATCTCGGGCGCGACCGTCAGCGCATCGATGGACGCGACTTCGCTTCCGAGTTCATTCGCCGAAGCACGCGCAGCGCCAATGTCGTTCTTCGTAAGTGCATCGCGAATGGCCCCGTATCGTTCGTACACGCGCCGCAGTCCGGAACGCATTTCGACCGGTGCCTCGATCATCGCGGTTACCGTACTCGACTCGCCCTCCTTGGCCGGCAAGTCCGTTGCGCCGCGATTCATCATGCTCGGCCGCGCGAGCAGTTGCTGCGCGCTGTCAATCTTGAAGTTCCCGTTTGTGACGACCCGCTCGCCCTCTTCCAGGCCGCTTTCAACAAGGTAGTAGTCGCCCGCCCGCGGCCCAAGCACAATCTCTCGTCCCTCGAATGCGGGCTTTTCCGCGTCACCCACCGACACGTATACAATCGCGCGCTTACCCGTGACCAGCGCCGCCGCCGCCGGAATCACCAGCGGCCGCGCCGAAAGCTCGTCCGCTGAAACGTAGCCCAACTTCTCCGCCGCCACCAAAGTCATGCCGCAGATGTCGCAAACCCCCGGCGCGTCCTTGATGATTTGCGGGTGCATCGGCGATATCCATTTTCCGGCAAGGCCCGGATCCATCACGCGCTGTTGGGTCGCCACCTTTGCCCGGATCGTCGCGCGCACAAACATCTCCGGCTTCAGCTTCTGGTCGGCGTTGTCCACGTTCACCCGCACCTTCACGGTCCGCGTCATTTCGTTCACCACCGGATCGATGAACGCGATCCGCCCGTGAAACGCCTCGCCCGGAAACGCCTCAGTCGCGAACTCCACGTCCTGCCCGTAGTGCAACCACACCAAGTCCGATTCGTACGCATCGAGCTTCACCCACACCACCGTCAGGTCCGCGATGTGAAACAAGTGCGTCCCCACTTCCACGTACTCGCCCGGATGTTCCAGTTTTTCGATCACCGTGCCCCCTATCGGCGAATAAATAATCACCTGGTCCGACTTCGCCCCGCCCTGTTCCACGGCCTTAATCGCCTCGTCAGACATACCCCATAACTTGAGCTTGCGACGCCCCGCCTCGATCGTTGCCTCCGCCGTCTTGCGCAACGTCTCCGGCGCGCCAGCGTTGATCGCCGCCAGCGCCTTCGCCGCGCGGTACAACTCGTCCTGCCCAGTCAGCAACTCCGGACTGTACAGCGAAACCAGATGGTCCCCCTTCGCCACGCGCGCCCCGCTGAAATCCACGAAGTACCGATCGATGCGTCCCGGCACCCACGCCGTGATGTCCGCCAATTTCGATTCGTCGTAGTCCACCTTGCCCACCATCCGAATTTCCTTCTCGACGAACCGCCGCTCGACCGGCGCGGTCTGGATGTTCATCAACGCCGCCGCCTCGGGCGAGGTCTCGTACACGCGCGGATCGCCCGCGGTCTGCGCGCTCGTCACCGGCACGAGTTCCATTGCGCAAATCGGACACAAGCCCGGCTTCGGTTGGCGGATTTGCGGATGCATCACGCAGGTCCATACCGTTGCCGCATCGGCGGGGCTGCTCACGTCAGCATGCTGCGTCGGCCTCTCAGGCGCGCCGCGAAACAGATACCCCGTGACGAACGCGCCGAATACGAACAAGAGCAGCCCGACGTTCCGCAACAGCGAGAACGCAGTGGGGCGAAGACGGTTGAAAAAGGACGACAAACTCATGACGGCTCTCCGGAGCGAGTGGGAGGAAAGTTGCGCGAACGCGGATCAAGTACTGCGGCGCGCTACAACAACGGAGAGGCTGGATTCAGCAGAGGAGCGAAGAATTTAGGATCGGAATCGACGGTGGCCCATGCAGGCGGCCGCGCTCGTGGTTCGGCGTAAATCCGGCGTGACTCGCCGGAGAAAAGCTCGCGGGGTAATTCGAGGTCCCGCTGATCTTTACGGCCGAAACTACCACACGTTCCGGCACACCCGGCGCGTCGGTCCCCGGATGCACCGAGCAACACGACGCGTCAAACCCACCCAACGACGCGCCCGATTGTGTCGCCGCAGCACCACCCGCGCAACACGAATGGTCCGCCGCCATTTTGGCCGGGCAACACGAATCGGACGATGCAACACGCTCCGCCATCGCCTGGCAATCAAGCCAAATCGACGCCGGTGCAGCGGCCCCAACGGCGACCACTACCAGAAGTCGAGCTATAGAAACGCAGCAGTTCAACGCAGTACCCGCCAATTTTCTCTCTATAATCCTACTCTATAACAACCATTCTGTCCAACCGGTTCCCACCGGCAACAATCCCCACCCTCGGATTTCTGTCCCATGTGGGGCAGCCGCCCTCGGCTGCCACGACGCCAAAGGGAGGGCGAGGCTCCCGCCGAGCCGCGCCCGCCACCTCGAGTGGAATCGACATAGACACATCGTCCCCAGTAGCGCCCACCTCGACGAGGCCGGCGCAGCCTCATCGCCCGCGCCGCATACCTTCCCGTTCTCCGCGACAAGGCGTTTTCGCACCGCCGTCCGCCGCAGTGGTACGGCAGGGTGCAGTGAGTTCATTTCCAACGACGAGATCGAGAGAACGGAAGGTTCACGGAAGTGCCCAATGGCGCGGCCCCACGAGCGTTCCAGCGTTGACTACGACGTCGCGAGATTATCGCCACGGTCCGGAACTTCGGACGGATCAGATTCGATCACGTTAGTCGTCTGATCAGAATCGATGCGGTCCTTGACAAGGTCTTGGCGTCTGATTGCCTCAGTGATCTGTTCCATGACTTGCTCGTCGTCAAGCCACTGAAAGAGGCGGTGAAGCAATACGTGACGCGCAAGTTCCACAGTGCTCTCGGACTTACTCGCAAGAAGTTCCGGCGTTGCGTCGCGATACACCGGACGTCCGCAATTCGAGCAGTAGCTGCTTGATCCTGTGTTCGTCTTTCCGCACGAGCAATTGACTTCGAATTCGAATTTGCAATAGCTGCAGAAGAACGCACCGTCGTTCGCGCTCAGGACGCTCTTGAAGCAACGCGGACACACAAAGGTGGGCTTAGTCGGTTTGGCTGGCAAGCTGAAGACATTCGCGGACTCGGATTGCCACACATTGACGAGTTGTCGGATTTGATACAGCGTGCTCTTGCGCGGCGTGCCCTTCCCCTGCTCGAAGTTGCTAAGGCTGGCCTGAGTTTGCCCTAACAATGCGGCTACGTGTTGCTGACTGAGGTTTCGTTCCTTCCGTAGGCGAACAAAATCTGTGCGCAACGCCGAGACGTCATTGTCAACAAGTATCGGGTCTTCAGGCGAATATTGGGGCACGATGAGCAACCTATCGCAGAGTATCTCGTCGAGTAATCCATTCTTTCTTGACGAATAAGGACACGACCATCAAACGAGCCATAGAGTGGTCCTCGCCTCTCTGCGAGGA
>CAYXRK010000006.1:46214-59088 GCA_964467615.1 uncultured Nitrospirales bacterium
CACCCACAATCACCCGTCCAATCGGGGGGCCGTCGCCTGTTGGGTTGCACCACTCACGGCCCTACTTTAGTTTGTAGTTCGTCAACTTGACGTAGACGCCGATTCCAAGCACGCCCGCGATCTTAACCCAAACTCTCGCGATGAGCTTTTTCACGTCTAGAGACCTCCCTTCCGATTCGATTCGGAAGTAGAAGTCCCGTGAGTGGAAGCTGCGTTTGCCAGCGCGCGGAGAGGTACCACTCTTCGAGACTCTACTCCGCGCCAAATGATACACTCGACTCCTAGAAACCGCAATAGAAATGCCGACTACCCTCGAGAAAAACTCGGAGGTAGTCGGCAAATAGAACAGGTTGAGGTAGACTCTCGAAGAGTGGTACCTCTCCTGCGCTGGCCGTTAAGAAGACAATTGGAAGGGCATGATATAAAAATTATAGTGGTATGTCAACTGAAAAATTATAATCGTTCGGCGGATTGATGGATCGACGACTCCGTTTTGAAAGTTTAGGCTTTTCCAGATAAATTATTGTATATCAGAATAAAGCCGATGTCAACTACAAAATTATATGGCATTTCTTATAAATTCATTTGCAAGTCGAGATTATATATTGGGCCATTATAGTTCGATCACCTACAGGTTGTGGATGAGCGACTGCAGGCGATGAATGTTGATAATTCAAAACCTAAGTATATATTCAGTTATAAATCAAGATTATTGCATGGAATTATGGTCATCAAATTGCCAGGGGGGTACTGGTTGTCAGTTTTGACATCCGTAGGATACAAAATTTATATATTTTTCTTGCCGATCCAACGTACGAATCAATGTCTAATACTGGATGCATATTCAGACTAATATGTGGATACGAGGTGTTTCAGTGACGTGATTTCGGTGGTGTTGATTATCGGATGTTTGACGTACGCGACCATTCGGTTTTGGTTTTGTTCAACACGCGGCTTCGCACGCCTGACATGTTTTCACGGCGATGGTATCGTTTTCCGGGCGGTCCGCATTAATTTGGGACGGCCCGGAAAGCGTTGCGGCAGTGACAACACCCCCAAAAAAGCATGTCACGATGTGGCGGATTGCGGGCATTGCCGTGGTCCTTGCCGCGCTCGCGGGCCTAGCGCGCGAGGTCGCGGGGGCGTGGGAAGCGCGCCGCGCGCGATTCGAAGCGCGGGACGCGGCCATCGACGGAATGCTGGCGCTCCTCAAAAAAGACCCGCGCGTCCGCCGCCCCGAGACGCGCCAACTGGTGGACGAAGTCCTTCGCTACAAGGACGTTTCCGGGATGGCCGACGCCCGCGTCTGGCACGCCGCAGGCCTTCGCGCGTTTTACGGCGAAGAAGACGCGGCCATCGCCGAGACGGCCTTTCGCCGCGTTGTCGCGCTCGATCCCAAATGGAGTTGGGGCCACAACAACTTGGGCATCGCGTTGTTCTCGTTGGGCCGCGAGGAGGAAGCGCTCGCGGAATTCCAGCGTGCGATGGATCTCGATCCGCGGTGGAGCAGACCTCATAGCGATCTCGCGATCATGTATCGGCGGTCGGGCCGCTTGGAACTTGCCGCGAAGGAAGTGCTCGCCGCGCTGGCCATCGAACCCGAAGAACCGACGAACCACTACAACTATGCCGTGATCCTCGATGTTCAACAGCGCTTTGATGAGGCGCGCACCTTATACGAGCGCGTCATCACGATGGACCCCACCCTGCCCGCGCCCTACTACAACTTGGCCTGCGGTTACGCGCGCGAAGGCGACGCGCAAAAGGCAATCAACTACTTGCGTCGGGCAATCGCGATCAACCCAGCGTTTGCCGACGAAGCCGCGACCGACGCGGACTTTGCTAAAATCCGGGCGTCGCAAGAGTTCCGCGAGATCACGCAAGGGCCTGCCGCCCCTTAATTCGGGACCGTCCGAGAAACACATTCGTCAGCGGGTGGCCGCGACTCCCCTTTGCGCGTAAAAGTTGATCGCCCGATAGGTTGCCGCGCCGGGTTCAACGGCCTCGATGTCGACGCGGGTGGTCCCGTCCCATCGAAGGGGCACGGATCCCTCGAAGGTCGTTGTCGTGTTGGGCGAGAGTTGGATCATGCGGGTCTCGAACGAATCAGCGACCCCCACCGGCACGAATCGAATTCGATCCAACTCGAATTCCGCGCGATCCAACCCGGCGGGATTGGACACTGAAACGCGAATCTCCGAGGCACCGTCGGCAATGTCGACGTTTCCGATCGGCAACCAGTACCAGCCCTGCTGGACGGTGACCGCGTCTGGGCCGAGTGCCCCGAATGCCCGCGGTTCCTCGGAGCCTGCATACACGAGCGAGAATGTCGCCGTCGCAAGCCCTCGGTCGTTTGTCGTCTGCACAGTCTTCACGCGAGCGACGACCTGATAGCACCCTGGCCTTACGTTGAGCGACGCGGTGATCGCCTTGCCCTCCGGCGTTTGAGGAGTCAGCGCCGCGGCAATAGCGAGGCGATTGTCGCCGGTCCCCTTCGGCGCGGCGGGCTCCTGCGCCGTGTAGCGCCAGACACTCGAGTCGCCGTCGAGCGGTTTGAAGTCGGCAGCCTCGATGGTCTCCGCGCTGGAATACACGTTTACCGAAAGCCTTCTGTCGCGGCTGGATCGGTTTTCGATGAAGTACGAGAAATCCAGCGTCCCGTTCGCCTTCGCGGGGAATGACGTGGCGATGACGCCGGAGGCATCCGATCCGTGGCCGATGAAGCGATAGGTGTCGGGTTTCACACGGCCCTCGTCCGTGATTTGCAAATCGAACGCGAGCACGACGTCGTTGGCCTGCGCTTGCGCGGCGATGAGCGAGCGCCGCAAATCTTCAAGATTCTGAGGTATGTCGGTCGAAAGCGGATCGAAGTACAAGGGCGTCCTGTCGTATCCCGTGTCGTTCAGGACCGCCTTTCGTATTGGCGGACCTGCCGGTGGATTCAATCGGTAGCGAAACACGTCGAGACCGTCAAACGGCTGCCTCAACTCCCGAATCGCGTGCGCGTCGAGCCATTGCCACATGGCCGCCGTGCCGGGCTCCGCCGTGAACGGCATCCACCACGTGTTGACGAGCCAGAGTCGCTGTCGTCCGTTCATCACGGTGTCAAGCCGGACCGGGCGAACCTCATGGGTTTCGTACGCGCCGATGCTCGGATGCCCGATCATCGCGCCGAGGACTTGGCGCTCGGTAAGGTCTACAACGTACTGCTTCGCATCGAGGTAATAGACGAACGGCACCTTCGTGTATCGGATGCGATGGGCGACTACGTCTTCGTCGGGCCGGTACTCCTGTTCTACAAACGCTGCCGCGGCGCGATAGTCGGGCTTATAGAGAATGCCCAGTGTGTGGCTTTGGATCGGGTGAAGGCGTTGCGCGTAATGGTCGGCCAATGCGGGCACGGTCAACAATGCGAGCGCTGCCACCGCGCAGTGTCTCAACGAGCGCAATCGAATCGACGCCAGACCGTGGCCCGCGAGCCAGTAACAGGGCACGGCGCTAAAGATGAAGAGTCGGTGCGTGTAGTACGGGAAGTGTTGCTGGCGCCAATAGAGAATACCGAGAACGATGGGCGCGAATCCCAAGACCAGAAAAAGTATTAGGCCCTTCGGCTGTTTGCGAAGCGAAACCGCGCCCAGAATGACCGCGAGGGCCGCTCCGAGCGCGAGCGCTTGGTACGCGAGGACGTTTGCGCTGTAGCCGGTAAAAAAATTCTTAAATGAGATCAGAGCAAGCAGCGGCCCCGGCCGGATGTACCACGTTTCTTGCGCGGTGTCGAACACCAAGCTCATATACAGGGCCATGCGCAAGGCTGGTACGGACAGCAAGATGACCGCGAGATTGGCCGCCGTCCATTGCGGAACGCGTCTCCAGTGACCGCGAATCGCGCAAACGAAATAGAGATTCAGCGCGATGACGTACCACACCATGAAGAAGTGATTGTAGATGCCCGCGGCCAGCGCCACCACGAATCCCAACCAGTCCCGGGCACGGTCCTCGGACAGCGCGCGCGACATGAAGTACACCGCCGCGAGATTCAGCACGACGTGCAGCGGATAGGCGCGCAAATCCTGCGCGTAGTAAATTTGAAACGGAGAGATCGCGAATAGAAACGCCGCAAGTAGGGCCGCGCGAACGTTTCCCGTCAAACGGCGGCCAACTTCGAAGGTAAGCCAAACGCCGGCGACTCCCGCCGCGCAAGGATACAACCGGATCAGAAAATCGCAGAACTCGCTGCCCTTCACCACGCCCGGTATCGACAAGACCAGCCTATACCACAAACCCGCGACTATTCCGTGAAGCGGCGCATCGTTGCAGTACAGGGGATCCAGGAATTTGGAAGGATTGGACAGGTACTTTGAAACGTAAAGTACAACGCTTTCGTCATACCAAATGCTACGTTCGCCAAGCTTGTACAAACGAAGCGCTACGCCGAGCGCAAGAATGCTCGCGAGCCACAACTTCCAATGGCCAGGGACCGCACCGGCGCCTGTCGCGCTGGCTGCTTTCCCTTCCGTCTCAAGCGCGACCATTGATCATCCATTTGGGGTCACCGCTCAAGGGGGTACGCTGCAATTGGAGCGGGCTGGATCCCGGAGCGATCACGAGCTTTACGTGTGTCCGTCGCGGTTGATTTGTCTTCCGGCGTTCCAAGGAATGCTCATGTAGAAAGACCTCAAATCACTCGAAAAACTAACACACGCCCCGGCCTTGGTGCAAGACCCGAATCGGCTAACGGCGGCCTACCCGGCATCGCTCACCAGCCGGTCGCTTTTAGTTTGGGTAGGCGGCGATTTGTTCGCCGGGGACCGCGGGTACACGATTATCCAGGTCCGTGTCCAAAGAATTCGCGGCCGGTTTACGAGTTTCTACCCGCCCCTACTCATCCCGGTCGTGCTGAGCGAAACGGCTTGTTTGCGCAGGCGACGATCGATCCCGCGAAGGGGTAGATGTAGCGTCTGCCCGAGAGCGCAAAGACGGCCAGACCGATGAGCTTCACGGTCCAGATGAGCGCGAGGTCTATGGGGCCATTGGCGGAATAAGGGCGCCCGATTTCGAAGCGGATATCTTCGTAGCCAAGATTGCTTAAGTAGTGCGAAAGGGTGCGCGGCGAGAAATCGAAGAGATGGCGGGGCGCTTCGAAGTGAATGGGCAGCCAGGGCAAGAACCGTTTCACCCGCATGTAGCCTTGGATGTAGGGCACGAGAATCGCGACCGTCCCGCCGGGCGCAAGCCAGCCGGTTAGCCGCGCGAGGATCGCTGCGGGGTCTTTCACGTGTTCGAGCACTGCGATCATGGCGATGCAATTTTGGCTCTGCGGCGGAAATTCGGCCTCTTCGATCGGCGTCGACGTGATAACGGCTTTTGGAACGGCGCGGCGGGCATAGCCCGCGGCTTCTTCGCTGAGTTCGATCGCCGAAAGCTCGAAAGGCAGTTCCGCAATTTTTTTGAGCAGGTGGCCTGCGCCGCAGCCGATCTCGAGATACTTGCCCCCGGCAGGCTGACGCCCCGCGATCAGCAGTTGCAAATGCCCTTCGATCGCGCCCGCGGAACGCACGGCCATGCTCGAATCGGATGTGTCGGCGTACATGCCCTCGTAAAAACGCGGCAACTCTTCGGCCGCGGGTTGCGGCGAGACGTACACCAGGCGGCACGACGCGCACTCGCGAATCTCGTAGCGGTCAAGTTCGCGGCCCAGCAGCGTATACGTAGCGCCACCGCACAGATTGCATGACACGTCATCGTGGCGTTGTACCTCGAACTCGTGCGAGAACGTGGTATAGAGGGATCGATTGATTTCCATTTTTTGGTTCATTCCGTTTCAGTGGGGGTATTAACGAGCGGAGAGGCTTAGTCATTGCCGGAAACATCTTCAATAGGGGGTTCGTCACAAGAATTTGTGCAGGGAATAAGTTGATGAGCATGTGCTAACCCGTGTAATTCCAAGGTTTGGAAGGCTTTGGAAACACACAGGAAGGCATATGTTGGTCAGAAGTATCGTCAGGCGGACGTTAGGGATCAAATCACGCGTACTCAAGTGCAAGCCATCAATCGTATCGAAACGACCCGATCCGAGCCACCGGTAAGCGCTTCTCCTTGACCAATCGTAGCGTGAGGAGGCCATTATTTCTCTCTCGACGCGTATATACGGGTCTCGCAGCGCCTATTCCACTTTGTTCCCTTTAGCCTGTTCGAGTAAGCTTTAAGCAAGATTCTGTTTACCCCAGGGACAGCCAACTCGCGCGGGCGTCCAATAGGCGCAGGTCTGATCGGTTCAGCCGTTAGGTTTCGACGACTTTTCTGCGTCGCCGAAAGTAACGCGGGAAATTCCTGAAGCGATACGGACCCCTTGATTTTGCACCCTCGCGACGCGTCTCGGTCAACCTTATCGCCCGCCTGCAACGTTTTTTCGAGGAGAAGGAATCAATCAATGAAAACTTGTTTCGGTATCATAATTCTCGCCGTTTTCCTCCAGGGGTGCGGGCGCACCGGGGTAGACGGGTTCGGTGATCTGGAGGAAGCGGCCGCTTCACCCGCAGAGACGTTGCCCGCGTACCAGAAATGGGACCCCGCGTTTGTGGATCAATTGAAAGCAAAGGCGAACGCGTTGGCCGAGCGCGAGTTGGGCCGCATGGCCGCGACCGAAATGCTGTATCGCAATGTGGTAGAACTACAGACCCCGGGGATCGATCAATTGCCAGACGGCACGGGCGCTTGGGTGAAAATCTACCGGAGTTTCGAGGGCTATGAAATCAAGGACATCGTCCGTTCCGACTCGTATCTCAGCCCCATCGAGTATGAGATCGAATATCGGTACACGATATTCAGCACACGTCCGCTGTCACAGTTGGAAGCTGACGGCGCCGCGCGCGCCGCAAAGGACAGCTTCTTCGATCCCCTTGCAGTCAGGACCGTTTCGAATACGTACAAGTGCGACGCGTGGGGGAATGTTGTCGGGGATTTTCCAAACTTGCTCGATCGGGTGAATTACTTTACCCGCGACGTTGATTGGCGTGATGAGACCGGTTACGAGAAAACCATCAACCCTTTCAAGACGCCGGAAATGCGGGAGATGGTATTTGGGGGAGCGCAGGGGTTTCCTCCCGTGCAAATTCCCAACCAGCCTCCTTTTCCTCAGGAAGCGCCACAACCCCAATGACGCCAATATGTTACATTGCGGGAGGAGGGTCGCAGTTGAATTCACGTACCGGCCCAAATTGTTTCTGCTAACGGTGCGTCGGCGACGGAGACACGAGGGGTTGACAGAGTATGGGTCTCCGTGCTAACGTACTCTCTAGTAGGTGGTTCAGTTTCTGCCTCATCGAGGCGCAGTTGCGCAAAAGGGGAGAGTGTCCGCGAGCGTATCAGCGTTACATGTCTTCGGACTCGATGCCGTTCGGGGTTGTCGGGGAGTCTGGGGCGATGGTGCGCTGATGGCTGGGGATCGTTCTCTCGAGTGTAATTGACGAAACCGGATCACGAATTCACACGGGAGGAGGTGAAAACAATGAAAAAGACAGTTCTTTTTGTGGGAGTAATGGTGTTGGGTGCCGGTATCGCTCTGGCCAGTTCGCTGACCGTTCCGTTCTTCTTGGATCGTGCTCCGTCTGACGGATCGTTTCCGCCCAGTTCGTTGGAAGCGTCGTACATCGCGCTTCACAACAACACGGCCAGCAGCATCGTGGTCACAGTCGACTACTATGACGCAGGTCAGAACGGTACGGTTGATCACCAAACGCCGGTTCCGAACACCTTCCTGCTACCCGCGAATGCGACCTATGGGTTCCGCCCGGTAGGAAACGACCCGACGACAGAAGTCAACGGCGTGATTATTCCGAACATGCCAGGTGGCGAACAGGCCGGTACCGCGACCCTTACCTGGGCGAGCACCAATCCGGCCGATATTCAAGGCCGCTTATTGCAAATCGGACCTGGTACCACAGCATCCATGTACTTGCTGCCTCCGGGACAATAGTCCTGTCGAAGCGCGAAGCATGGTTTAACAATCCCGACAAGACATATTACATACTCCAGGGTGGGCATGTCGGAAGACATCCCCACCCTGTTTTATTTCTTCCCACCGTCACTGCTCGGGTTCGCCCCGCTCCCTCTCTATCGCGTTTCGGGCGAAATCTCTTGCCTGGGTCGCATCGGCGTCGTCCGGTCGTAGCGCAAGGAATCGGTCGAAAGTCCGTACCGCGTCCTCGAAACGAGTGCTGTTGAGATACGCGATCCCAAGATTGAAGAGGACGTCCGGATCGTTCGCGTCAATGGCGTAGGCCGCTTCTAGCTGTTCGACGGCTTCCGGCAGACGGCCTGCTTCACCCAGCAGCGTCGCCAGGTTGATTCGTGCATTGACGTAGGCCGGCCAAATCGTGATCGCCTCGCGATAGTGTGCTTCCGCTTCCGCCCTTCTTCCCTGTGCGTTCAAGTCGTTGGCCAAGTTGAAGTGGCAGCGGAAATTTCCGTCTGTGACCGCAAGGGCGTGACGGTACAACGATTCGCTATCGCGCCAATGCCGGGCCTGAAAAAAAGTAGAGACGGCCAACGCGGCCAGCGCCAGAGACACGATTGTCCCCGAAATGCGCGTGGCGTCTCTGCGCCCCGAAACTCCCCGTGCAGCCACGAAGGCCAGCACCACATAAATGCCGATCTGCGGAATGTAAACGTAGCGATCTGCGCCGGAGTGTGCCCCGATTTGCACCAGGCCGCAGGCAGGAGCGAGTGCGACCGCGAACCAGGACCATCCGAAAAAAAATTCCGGCAGTCTACGCGCCGACAGGATCGCGAGTACCGTCACGACGAGCAGCGTTGCCACCGCTGCCGCGGTTTCGCCCGCGCCGATCTCCGCGCCGCGATGAGGATAAAAAACCGCGAGGTCGACAGGCCACGCGATCTGACGCAGGTAGCGAATCGCCGAGGTCAATGCGCCAGCCATCCGTACGTCCAACGGGTAAGCCAGGCCCCCGCCCACGGCGCCTACATCGCGTTGCGTGAAGTACGTGACGCCGATCATGATCGCGGCGATGACTACGAACGGGACCTTCTCGATCAAAATTCGTTTGATGCGTGGCGATTCCGCGACCCGAAATTCGAACCGGCGCAAAGGCCAGTAGTCGGCGAGTATCAGCAAACCCGGAACGGTGACAACCGAGGCCTTTGCCATCAACGCTGCGCCGAACAACAACAAGGCGCCTGCGTACGCGATTGCGCCGCCATTCCTCGCATGCCTCACGTACGCGTGCATGGACCACAACGCGAGAAACGCGCTCAGCACGTCCTTGCGGCTCGCGATCCAGGCCACCGGCTCCACGCTGAGCGGATGGACGGCGAACAGCGCCGCGGCGATCAGCGACGGCCAAACGCCCCCTGTCATGCGCCACAGCAGATATCCGAGCAACGCGACGTTGCCCAAATGAAGTGCAATGTTTGTTGCATGGTGTACCGGGGCACGCACGCCGAACACCTGAATCTCGGCCATGTACGAAATCAGCGTCAGTGGATACCAATTGCCCATGTGCGCGTGAGTGAAGGCGCCGCGGACATTGGCCCAGGTCAGGCCCGTATTCACAAGGGCATTCTCGGCGACGTACTGCGGATCGTCGTACGAAACGAATCCGGCCCAAAAAAGAGGCGAATACGCCGCGATCGTCAACCCAAAAACCGCGAGTATCGCGGCGGCGATCGCGCCGAGAGACTTGGTCGATCGCTCCTCTCGGCTATCGATCACGGCAGACGGACCAATAATGGGCCTCGTTTCGGGTCGTCTACGCGCGCGTCAGGGTCGCCGCGCGGGCCCGTGATTTGAACAGCAGATATTCGATGCTGTCGACCAGCGCTTCATACGAGGCGGTGATGATGTTCTCCGACACGCCCACCGTATACCACGCGTCTTCGCCGTCGGAAGATTCAATCAACACGCGTGTCTTCGCGCGCGTCGCGCTTTGGCTGTCCAATATGCGGACCTTGTAGTCCTCCAGGCGAAGTCGATTAAGTTCCGGATACATCCCCTCGAGCGCGCGCCGCAGCGCTTTATCCAACGCGTCCACCGGACCGTCGCCCTCTGCCGCCGTGTGGCATCGCTCACCGGTCGGGAGCGTCAGCTTCACGGTCGCTTCAGACAACGAAGTTCCGTCATGGCCGCGGCAGGTGATGCTCACGTGGTAACCTTCGAGCGTAAAGAACGAGGGAAAATCTCTGCCCGCCCGGCGAATGAGTAATTCGAGCGACGCATCGGCGCCTTCAAACTCATATCCCTCGCTCTCGAGTTCCTTCACCTTCGCGAGAATCGCGCGCGTCACGGGATTATCGCGGGCCAATTCGATGCCGAGTTCGGCTGCCTTTTCCGTCAAACTCGATCGGCCGGATACTTCGCTCACGGGAATGGTCGTTGCGTTTCCTACCTGTTCCGGCGCGATGTGCTCGTAGCTGGACTTGAGTTTCCGCACGGCATCGGCGTGCATCCCCCCCTTGTGCGTGAACGCGTCGCGTCCCACGTAGGGATCGAATTCCCGCGGCGCCATGTTCGCCAATTCGGCCACCAGCGTGCTCAGATGCGTAAGCCGCGCGAGCTGCTCCGGCCGCACGACGTCTCGGCCCATCTTCAGTTGCAGATCTGGAATGATCGTGCATAGGTTCGCGTTTCCCGTCCGCTCGCCGTAGCCGTTGATCGTCCCTTGGACGTGTGTCGCGCCTTCCAGCACCGCTTGGATCGTGTTCGCCACGCCGCAACCGGAATCGTTGTGCGCGTGGATGCCGATCGTCGCGCCGTCAAGCCGTTGGCGAACCGCGCGTACCGCCTCGGCAATTTCCCACGGGAGTCGCCCGCCGTTCGTGTCGCAAAGAATGATCACTTCAGCGCCGGCGCGCCATCCGCGCTCCATGGCGGTCAATGCGTACTCGCGGTCCTCGAAATAACCGTCGAAGAAATGCTCGCCGTCGAGAAACACGCGCCGCCCTTGCGAGCGCAGATAGTCAATCGAGTCCTCGATCAACAATAGGTTGTCGTCAAGGCTGACGCGAAGAATTTCTTTCACCTGTGTCGGCGAGGACTTCGCGAAAATCGTTACGATTTCCGTCTTCGCGCTAAGCAGCGCGCCGATGTTCGGGTCATCTTCAACGCCGCAGCCGATGTGCCGCGTGCTGCCGAAGGCGGCCATCTTCGCGTGCCGAAGATCGAGATCGCGCGCCCGCTCGAAAAGTTCGACCGCCTTGGGGTTTGAACCAGGCTGGCCGCCTTCGATGAAATTCACGCCGAACTGGTCCAGTTCCCGGACCACGCGAATCTGGTCCTCCGCGGAGAACTTGATGCGCGGGCCCTGCGCGCCATCGCGCAACGTAGTGTCATATATATCTATTGTTGTGTTCATCGATTGGATAAAGTTCCCGCGTTGCGGCCTAGGCCGCCGAAAATTCTATCACTTCCCGCTCAATCATGGCGGGCACCAGTTCGTGTCCCGCGGGGAACAATACGCCCGCCTTCGCCGCTTCCGCCTCGGAATACCGCGTCAATCCGTTCGAGCGTACACCCGGGCCCCAGAGTATGAACGGCACCGGACCTTGCGCGTGCGTCCGCGTTTCAAGCGCGGTCACGTGGTCCGGCGCGACTAAAATGCGGACGTCGCCCGCCGCGCGCGCAAATTCGTGGCACGGTCCCACGACGCGCCGATCGAGGTCTTCGATCGCGCGCAGCTTATGGTCGAGCCGGCCCTCATGGCTCGCCTCGTCGGGTGCTTCGATGTGCAGGTAGGCGAAGTCGACGCGCGACAAGGCGTCTATCGCCGCCGCGACTTTTCCCTCGTAGTTGGTGTCGAGGTATCCCGTCGCACCGGGTACGCGTATGACTTCGAAGCCCGCGCAACGGCCGATGCCGTTGACAAGATCGACCGCGGAGATCACCGCGCCATCGATCCCAAAACGGTCACGATAGGTTGTCAGACGAGGCGCGGTACCCTGCCCCCAAAGCCAAATGGAAGTCGCGGGAAGTTTTCCGGAGTCCTGGCGCGCTCGATTCAACGGGTGGTCTCGGAGCAGTTCTTGAGATCGGATCATTAATTCGCGCGGAAAGTCCGCCGCCGCCCCTGCGGGTAAATATGCTTCGTAGTCTCGGCCGATGATATCGTGCGGTGGCGTGCATTTGAGGGCGGCGAGCTCGTGCGCGTGGTGTGGGTCCGTTGTCACTTTCGCGAGGTGGCGATAACTTACGCCGCCGTAGAATTTGAGAGTCGCCGATCCTACTATCGAGTTCACCTCGTTGATAAGCTCGTGCGCGAGTTTAGTCTCGATGTGGTCCGCCGTGAAATCCTTCATCCGCCCGTCTTGTAACGTCACAAGATTGCATCGGAAGACGACATCGTTGACGCCCATGGGTATCGCCTGGTTGGCGGCTTCCAGCGGAGCCCGCCCGGTGAACGCCTCGGCGGGGTCATATCCGAATAGTGAGAGGTTTCCAATGTCGCTGCCGGCTGGATAGGCGTCCGGAATCGGGCAGAACAACGCGGTCAGGCCTTCGCGTGCAAGGCGATCCATTGCCGGCGTCCGCGCGACAGCTAGTGGTGTACTGCCGGCGCAGTCTGCACGAGGGAAATCGGCCATTCCGTCGCCGACAATTACGAGGTTTTTCATGGCAAGTAGTTGAGAGGGGTTGTTTTCGGACAGTATGATACTTATTCACTACTGGCTCTTCAATTCGTTGGGCATCTTCGAATCATAGTGAATACTAAAAAGATGAAATATGATGAATCAGTTGACGTACTGAAGACCCACTTCGGATTCCAGGTTCCACGTGGAACGTCTGTGCTTTTTTCTCAATACATCTCGCTTATTCGTGAATGGAATCGATTCGCTGGACTAGTTTCCCCCGCCGACGAGGTGA
>CAYXRK010000007.1:0-58702 GCA_964467615.1 uncultured Nitrospirales bacterium
GCTTCCAGGTTTTCGTTGTGGGGCTAACCTTGGGCCCCGAGGGGGGTTTGGTCTCCTGACCGCGCCGCGGCGGCAAGCTCTCCATCCAAGCGGGTGGGTCCTGGCATGGCCCTCTCCATCTTCTGCCTATAAAGACACTCGAAGTGGATGCAAGGTGCCGAGGGATCGTGATCGCGCCCGCCGCTCCTATGCCAGGTGGCGTGATCGCGCCCGGTTACGGTCGAGGGAGATCAAGCTGAGTGCAGATCATCCGCGCCGTAGTTTCTTTGATTTCGCGATGACGAGGCACGGGCGCGCAACGCCCATTGGCGGATTCCGAAAGATCGAATGGTTCGCCCCTTCGCGATCCAAGTAACAACCATGAATCTCGATGTGGAGGATAAAGTCGCGCCGCTTCACGACGCGGCGACGTCGACCGCGATGGTCTCCCAGATCGCATTGCCGGGTGCATCGCGCTCGGCGTTTTCGCAATAGGTTTCAAGAAGAAGCTCGACCGCCTCTTTGATCATCGCGCGGGCCTCGTCCATTGTCCGCCCTTGCGTCACTGCGCCGGGCAACTCGGGCGCCTGCGCCATAATCCAGCCGTCTTCAATCGGGGTATAGACGACGCGAAATTCGTGTCTCATGTCCGGTTCTCGTTCTCAGGATTCACTATATCCACAGGCGCCCCGGTTACGCCAATATCTCGTGAATGACCTTCCCGGCGACGTCGGTTAGGCGGTAGTCGCGGCCATTGTGGAAGTAGGTGAGTTTTTCGTGGTCGATGCCCATGCGGTCGAGGATTGTCGCATGGAGGTCGTTGACGCTGGTGGGGTTGACCTCGGCCTTGAAGCCGACTTCGTCCGTCTCGCCGTAGCTCGTGCCGCCCTTCACGCCGCCGCCAGCCATCCACATGAGGAAGCCGTCGGGGTTGTGGTCGCGGCCCACGGCGCCTTGCGACACAGGCAAGCGGCCGAACTCGCCGCCCCAGACGACGAGCGTCTCGTCGAGCAGGCCGCGTTGCTTGAGGTCTGCAAGCAGCCCGGCGATGGGCACGTCCGTCTCGGCGCAGTGGAGGTCGTGGTTTTCCTTGAGGCCGAAGTGCGCGTCCCAACTGTCCTGTTGGTGGCCGCCGCCGGAGTAGACCTGGATGAAGCGGACGCCGCGTTCGACCAGCCGCCGCGCGATTATCAGTTGCGCGCCGAAGTATTTCGTGATGTCGTGGTCGAGACCATAGAGCCGCTTCGTTTCCTCGGATTCGCCGGAGATGTCGACCGCCTCGGGCGCTTCCATCTGCATGCGGTACGCGAGTTCGAAACTCTGGATGCGCGCGATGAGTTCCGTCTCGTTTGGGTTTTGCTCGCGGTGCGCCTCGTTTAACTCAGCGAGGAGGTCTAGCTGGCGGCGCTGCTGCTCGGCGCTCATTGCCTGTTGGCGTTCGAGGTTGAGAATCGGTGTTCCCGTCGAGCGGAAGGGGGTGGCCTGAAACGTGCTCGGCAAGAAGCCCGCGCCCCAGTTTTGCGGGCCGCCAATTGGGCCGCCGCGCTTGTCGTACATGACGATGTAACCGGGCAGGTCTTGGTTCTCGGTGCCGAGGCCGTAGGTGAGCCACGAGCCGATGCTCGGAAAGCCGACGCGCGAGATGCCCGTGTTCAACTGGAACAACGCCGGAGCGTGGTTGTTGCTCTCGACGTGGCACGCCTTGAGGAACGCGATGTCGTCGACGTGTTGCGCGACGGCGGGATACTTGTCCGACACCCACGCGCCGCTCTGGCCGTACTGGCGGAAGGCGTAAGGCGATTTCATCAGCGGGCCGGGGTTCGGGTTGAACGTGTTAAGTTCGCCCTTCCAATCCAGCTTCTTGCCGTCGTGCTTGTCGAGGTCGGGCTTGTGGTCGAACGTGTCGACGCCGCTCGGCCCGCCGTACATGAACAGGAAGATGCAGGACCTCGCCACGCCGGGCGCCTGTGCGTTCTTCGGCGCGAACGGGCCATTGATCGCCGCGGCGTTCGCGGTCAGCAGGCCTTGCGATTCGAGCAAGCCGACCAACCCGAGCATGCCGAACCCGCCGCCGGTGAGTTTCAAAAACTCGCGGCGCGACGAGATGACTTGGCTGCGGCCGAAGTCGCAACAGTTGCAGGGTGATTTATCGGGACCGGTTGCCATGTCGTAGGAAGCAAGTTAGTTCACGTACACAAATTCATTTAATCCTAGCACGACATGGCAAAAGTCGGTCTGGGCGCGGATGGGCGCGTCGTTGCCGGTGTAGCTTTGGGTTTGTTGCGAAATGAAGCGGACTGCGGCTTCGCGTTCGGCGGGGCTGGGATCGCGGGACAGCGCGACTTTGTAGGCCCGTTCGACGAATGCGCCTGCGTCGTCGCCTGCATCGGTGTGGATTCGTTCGGCGAAGCGTCGGGCTTGGTCGTGGGTGAAGGGGCTGTTCATCAGATGCAGCGCCTGCGCGGGGACCGTGGTGGTATTGCGCCGCGCGCAACTGGCCATGGTGTCGGGCGCGTCGAACGACTCGAACATCGGCACCATCGCCGAGCGGCGAATCGCGACGTATACGCTGCGACGCCACGTCTCAGGGCCGTCGACGACGTCATTCGGCCACTTGTTCGTCGAGCCGGTGGCGATGGCGGCGGGGTCCATCCACGGTTTTATCGCGGGGCCGAACATTTCCGGGTTGAGGCAGCCGCTGACGGCGAGCGTCGCGTCGCGGATGTCTTCGGCCTGTAGCCGTTGCGGTTCACGCCGCCACCACAGCGCGTTGCCTGGGTCGACAGCGGCCTTCACCTGATCGAACGCTGAACTTTGCCGGTACGACGCGCTCATCATGATAAGTTTGTGAATAGGCTTGAGGCGCCAACCATTTCGAATCAATTCATCGGCGAGCCAATCGAGCAATTCGGGATGCGTGGGCCGTTCGCCCTGCGCGCCGAAATCGTTCGGCGTGCCGACGATGCCGCGGCCGAAATGGTGCTGCCAGAGTCGGTTCACAATGACGCGCGCCGTCGATCCACCCGCGCCGTTTTCGGCGTCTGTCAGCCATTCGGCGAGGGCGGTGCGCTGATACGTTGTCTTCGCTTCGGGGTCTTTGCAAAACTTCTTACGTTCGAATCGTGCGTCGTTCGCACCGGGTAACACGGAGAGGAAACCAAGTTGAATCGTTTCGGATTTCAGGTCTGGATTGCCGCGCGCGAGGAGAAAGCTCTCCTTCGGTTCGCGCCCGGCATCGCGCAATGCGAGGGCGGTGGGCGGTGATTTCGGCGCATCGCGCTCGATTGCAACGACGGCATCGTTAAGGTCCTTCCAGGCGGCTTTGTCTGCGTCCGAAAGAGTTGCCACCACCTCGCCATCGCCAAAGCCGAGTTCGCGGCTGTAAATCTTTTCGTATTCGATGCGCTGGGTTCTATCCGTTTCATCGTCCGAAAGAAGAATACGTTTCTGGTCTTCAGGCACTTCCAACGCAAGGACTTTTTTCTCGCGCACGGGTCCGCGGAAAGGTTTTAGAAACTCGGCCCGTGCCATCTTCGCTTCGTTGAGGCGGCCCTCCCATGCGCGCTTCACGTCGAGGTACGCGTCGGTCTCGGCGCGCGGCGAAAGGAACGCCTCGTGGCGCTCGGTCGACGTAAACGCCGTCAGCATCCGATAGTAATCGCGCGATGGAATCGGGTCGTACTTGTGGTCGTGGCACCGCGCGCAGGCGAGCGTCATTCCGAGAAACGCGGACGCCGCCGTCGCGACGATATCATCAAGCTCGTTGTAACGATTCAGTTCGGTGACCTGGTTATCAATGGTGGGCCCGGCAGTGCAGAAGCCCGTGGCCGCGTGGGCGAGCGGGTTCTCGGGCCCGTATTCGTCGCCGGCGAGCTGCCACTTGACGAATTGGTCGAACGGCATGTCGTCGTTCAGTGCGCGAATCACGAAGTCTCGGTAGTGGTACGCCGTGGGCCGCTCGGCGTCGAACTCGTAGCCGTCGCTGTCGGCGTAGCGCGCGACGTCCAGCCAATGCCGTCCCCACGTTTCGCCGTAATGCGGGCTCGCCAAGAGTCCATCGACGAGTTCTTCGTACGCGTCGGGCGAGTCGTCCGCGAGGAACGTATCGACCTGCTCGGGAGTGGGAGGGAGGCCCGCCACGTCGAAGTACGCGCGGCGGATGAGTGTGCGCGTGCCGGCCTCGGTGTTCGGCGTGAGTCGCTTCTCCGCGAGCTTCGCGAGGATGAACTGATCCACGTCGTTGACAGACCAAGGCGAGTCAACGTTCGGTGGCGTGACTTTCATCAGAGGCCGGAACGACCAGAAGTCGCGATCCTTATCCGTGACGACGCGTTCGGGCTTTCCCTTCGCGGCGGGCGCGACTGCGGTAGGGAGTGATCCGGCGGCCGGACTCGCCAATCGCGGAACGATTTCCTCCGCGTGAATGCCATTTAGGGCAGAAACTAGCTCGAGCAAGCGGTCGACGGCGCTGGGCTCGGCTACGGCGGTCCCCAAAGTGGCCGCGAAGCAAATCGTCGATGTCGTGAACTTTCTGAGCATGCGCACAGGGTACAAAACCCTAATTATCGTAACGCGCCGACGGTATGAGATTCATACATCAACGGCCACCTGACTTAGCAAGGTGTTCGCTGTCTCAGGCGGGGTCTCGCCGCGCTCGAGCATGACTTCGATGCAGAGTTCGACCGCTTCGCGGATGTTTTCCAAGGCTTCTTTGACGTTCTCGCCCTGAGACAAACAACCCTCGAGCAAAGGGCATTCCGCAATAAGTTTTCCGGTTTCGCCGGGGCGGATCAAGACTGGATAAAGATGCTTCTGCATGTATGAGGGCCCTTCGTATAAGTATAACGTACCTGAAGCACTTCGATGTTCACGGTCGTAGTTTCGTTCCGTTCCACGTCTAAGTTCAAAGCAGCGCCACAAATTCTTCGACGCTCACGCCCGATTGCTTGATAATCTCTCGGACAAAATCGGGCGACAATTCTCTAGAATGAAACGGCACAACGGTGATCCTACTCGTCACTGGATGCCGGAAGAATCGGTGACTGCCGCGGCCCTTGCGCTCGACGAACCCCAGGAGCAACAGGGCGCGGACTACGTCCCTCGGTTTTGCGGACGGAACATTCGTCACGAGGCCGCGGGCATGGTCACCCGCACGCCGATGGCAAGCGCTTCGTGATGTTCCGGCTCTTCCGGAATCGGGTCGCCGTCTTCGAGCAAGATCGCCAAATAACCTTCGATAGCTTCCTGTGCCATATCGATCGCGTGTTCATACGTGTCGCCCTGGGTGACGCAACCCGGCAACGCGGGAACCGTCGCAAGGTAGCCGCCGCCCGAAAGCGGTTTCAGTTCGACGGTGTACGTCCGCCTTCTCATCATAATTTCCTCGGAGCGATCCACGTGATTCTCAATGTGCGGGTTTCCGATAGACAAGTTTACACGATTAGGGTTCGATCATTCCTACGGCCTTATCTCCATCCCGTCCCGGCCAACGACAATTGGCCCCTTGTAGATGTCGGCCATTCCGCGAATGAAGTTTTTCTCGGGACCGTCTTCGGGCGGGATGCTCGGCACGAGATGCGTCAGAACCAGTTTTTTCACGTTCGCGTCGCGCGCGACCTCAGCCGCTTCAGTCGTTGAGGTGTGGTGCGACAGCATATCGCTCAGCATCGCGGCGCGGCGCGGATCGGTGGCCTTGAGCGCCGTGCCCAATCGCTGAAGCATTTCGAGGTCGGTGGCTTCATGCACGAGGATGTCGCAGTCCTTCGCCATCTCGATAGTCTTCGCCGTCTTCTTGGTGTCGCCCGAAACGACGACCGATTGGCCCTTAAAGTCGAAGCGGTATCCGACCGCCGGAACGACTGGCTCGTGGTCCACGTCGAACATCGTGATTTTCAGATCCCCTTCGTCGTACACAACGCCGGCGTTACGCTCCTGGACGTCGCAGTCCATCGCGTGTGCGGGCCAATGATCGCCGTGGTGTGCGACGCGATAGGAGGTTTCGAGCGCGTAGGCCTCGCGGAATCCATCGACCGCGCGCTTCGCTCCCATCGGGCCGATGACGGGCAGCGGCTTTTCTGCGCCGTTGATGCCGCGATTCACCAGTAACTCGCCCAAACCGGCGATGTGGTCCGAGTGGTAGTGCGTGTAGAGCACCATCGAAACGTCATTCAACCCGGCGGAGGAGAGGCCGACCATACATTCCCTTCCCGTATCGACGAGGATGCTGCGATCCCCCGCGATGACCAGCGTGGCGGCAGTCCCTCGCTGCGGGTTGGGCAGCGGAATGCCGGTCCCTATCAAGACGACGGTAATGCCGTCCGCCGGATTGAGCTGGCGCTGACGTTGTAGCGCGCCCTGTTGGCCGTTAGCCGTGATACAAATCAGTACCGTGCATGCTGCAACGATGCAAGCTACGCGCGCCAAAAATCGAAACATCAGATACTCCTCGAAGGTTAGGCCGTAGTTTACTCAGGCCAATGCGACGAAGCGACCGGGGACTTGGCTCAAACGCCGAACTGGTCGCCTGGTTTCAGTCCAACGGAACGCGCCCATTCGCCCGCGGCGATCTTCTTTTCGCCGTGTGGTTGAACGCGCCGCACAACGATCGTTCCGCCCAGCACAGCGACGGTGAACGATTCGTCCGACACGGCGACGATCTGTCCCGGCGCGGCATCGCCGTTCGTATCGGCCCTAGACGCGCTGAAGAAACTGATCGACGCGCCGTTGAACGTGGTATTCGCGCCGGGGCTAGGATCACTTCCGCGAATCAGGTTGTAGACCTCCTCAGCCGGCTTCGGCCAATCGATGACAACGTTCTCCGCTTTGCACCAACTTTCGTACGTCGCCTTCGAGTGGTCCTGTTCGATCTTCGGCGCGGTCCCCGCGGCCACCATCCGCACGGCCTCAACCATGCTCGATACGCCGAGTGGGAACATCTTGTCGAAGTAAACAACGCCAAGCGTGTCGTTCGGCCCGATCTCGACTTCCTTTTGAAGCAGGACCGGCCCAGTGTCCAGACCGGCGTCCGGCCAGAATATCGACAGGCCGGTCTTGGTCTTCCCCTGGATGATCGGCCAATTGATGCTGCTCGGGCCGCGGTGCTCGGGAAGCAGCGAGGGGTGAAAGTTAATCGTGCCCAATCTCGGGCTTTCGATAATATCCGTCGGCACAATATCCGTCACGAACGCCATGACGCCAAGGTCCACGTTCAACGACACGAACGCATCAATAGCATCGTCATCGCGCATCCGCTTGAATTGGAGCACCGGCACGCCGCGCGCCTGAGCAGCGATCTTCAGCGGATCGACTGGTTTGCCTTCCTTGTCCGGTGGGCAGAACGCGGCGACGACGTCTCGTCCGTCGTCTAAGAGGGCCTTCAAGACCGCCTCGCCAAACGCGGCTTGGCCCATAAACGCGATGCGAAGTTCAGTGCTCATGCCTGAAGGAAACGATCACGCCAGCGTCGTGCCGCCGAACCGTTGGCGTACAGAAAAATCAATTGTCTGAATCTTCGTCGAAACCGCGGCGGCGCTTCTCGCGGAGCGCGTTGGCCTTGTAGAAAAGCGCCGGCTCGATAATCGCCAAGTGCGAGCCCTGTGTTTCGATGTCTCCGTAGCTCACGCGGCCACGATAGGTACGATTGCTGAGAATAATCGCTATCGCTTGGCGCGACCACTTGTTGCCTTTACGCGTAAAGATGCCGCGTCCGTGGAGGTATTCAACTACCTTCCCTGTGCTCCGAGTCCGCAAATATTCGCGGAAGATCGTCCGAACTACCTCGGCTTCGCGGTCATCGACGACAAGTGGCCGTTCGCCGCTGTCACCTCGGCGATACCCGTAGGGGGCGGGGCCCGTGCCATAACGGCCAAGCTGCACGGAATTGAGCTGACCCCGCTTGACCTTGGCGCCATGAGTGAGCTTGCGGCCGCCCTCGTGGATGGCGCCAGTTCCCTGGCTGAGCGCCGCTCCTCCAGAAAAGGCAAACTTAGTCTTGGTTTGTGGCATGCCGAGCAATCCTTCCGGGTACTGGGTTACAAGGTCTG
Source organism: uncultured Nitrospirales bacterium (assembly GCA_964467615.1). Lineage (GTDB taxonomy): Bacteria > Hydrogenedentota > Hydrogenedentia > Hydrogenedentales > CAYXRK01. The sequence goes on from CAYXRK010000007.1 coordinate 8,022, forward strand.
TTTTGTGACCGAGCCTGAGTCACCGAAACAGCAGGTCGCTGCCTAGTACCTACTTGGACGTGAGTACCGCAACTCACATCAGCCTTAGGATTATTATAGGCTAGTAAAAGCGATTATGTCAAGAATTTAGTCCGCATTTTTGTTTGAGGATTAGCGCGTCTGTTAAGAGTTTAGACGGGCTCTGGATGCCGACCTCGTTGCGAACTCTCCCAAGGTGCGCAAAAAATAAGGGCCAGAGCGATTGCCCTGGCCCTGGAACAGTCTGAAACGGTACAGACCTAATCTGTTTACAAGAAATCCTCGAACTTACGCCTTCTTTGCCTTTGCCTTACCACGGCTCTTCGCCATTGCGAGGAGCGACGCCGGGGGCTCGGCGTACGGATTGGCTTCGAGGTCGTGGCTCGCGTCGACGATGTCCTGAACGTCCTTCTTGGACATTCCGGCGGCTTTGGCCTCCGAGCAGACCTCGTGAAGGCGGGTGAAGATTCGGCGCCGGCAATCTTCGCGGCATCGCGCCTCGACCCCCTTGTTGATGAATACACCCATACCGCGGCGCGTAAAAAGTAGGCCCATGACCTCAAGGTCACGGTACGCCTTGGCGACGGTGTTCGGATTCACCTTCAGCCGTTCGCTAAGTTCACGAACAGACGGAAGCTGTTCCATGGCCTTGACTTCGCCGGATGCTATTGCAAATTGAATAGTATTCTCAATTTGCATGTACACGGCGACACTGCTGTGAATATCTACATGCGACAACACTTGGATGCACCTCCCTCGATGGTTTCGCCCCCGATCGGTTACACTTCTATGAGAACGACCTCGTCAGCGTAGTCCCACCCGTACCCACGTGCGGGTGAACGACCCCCGGAGCCGACGCGTCGAATGGACGATTCGTAGCGTACACCGTGAATGCTCGATAGTCAAGGCGAAATCTGATCCAGATTCGCGGGAAAGCTTAGAGAACAAAGGGGATCGCGCGTGAACAATGCTAGAATTATATTATTGCCATTTACATATGTTTCTGCAATTCTGTCTATGCTTGCGATCATCGCCATGCCATCACACGCCGTCGAAGGCGGTGTTGAAATAAACCTTGTCGACGTCGTGGGGCGCGCCTTGCCGGGCCGAGTCGAGTTTCAAGCCGAAGGCGACCAAGGCCGAACCCGCGTGGAAATTCCTCGCGGTGTCGCGTCAACGAAATTGCCCGTCGGGCAGTATAGAGTTTACGTGTTGGTGTATGATCGCGTCGTTCCGGTGCTAGTCGATGTGAAGCACATTGACGTTGCCCCGAACTCTACCGCGTACGTGCTACTCTCCCTCCTCGAAGGCAACGCGGGAAGCAGGCCGCTTGCCGGTTTCGATTCCGACGGCGACATGTGCATCGATCGGTGCGAGCTCGAGCAAGGTACGGATCCGAAGGATCCATCAAGCATCCCCGGCGAGCGCCGATATGAGTGGCCCTCGAAGGCGTTGGAGTCAAAGGGCCAATGGTATTGCGGAGAACTCTACGCTCGATCCATTCATGGCGGAGGTCAAACATCCGTCAAGGATCTCGTCCGAGGCGCGGAGCGGATGCATCTTGATTTTCTTGCAATCGCGGATCGAAACACGCTCGCGTCGACCGAGGACCCCGCTTACGTGTCGAAGGAACTCGTGCTGATACCGGCGCTCGAATGGGGAGACCCGGCCCGCGGGCTCGCGTTAATCTACGGCCCTCGAATACTTCCGCCAGTGCCCGACACGTTCGGTGAGGCCCAAGCAATCGCGTTGCGCGCGCAGAACCAGGGCAGCGTCTTCGCGATCGCGAACCCATGCTCCCCGGACGCGCCTTGGCAATGGGGCCTCGGGTATGTAAACGCTGTGGTCGTATGGTCCGGATCGTGGCGGACACCAAAACCTCTCGCTTGGGGGCAGCTGAACGAGGAGATGCGCCGGCGCGAGCATGATCGCGCAGTGACCGCGATCGGAGTCGCGGCCGCGACCCCGAGTCTGTCCGCGAACGGTCAGTCCGCTTTGTTCTGGGACATCGAACTAAATCGCGGATTGAAGGCGAGCGCCCTTGGAGGAGGTGGAAACCCGGCCGACTTCAAATCGCCCGCGTCGCCTATCACGTATATCTTCGCGCGCGAGAAGTCCTTGAACGGACTGATGGAGGGATTGCGTCAGGGCCGGACATTCATTTCGTCCGGTGTGGACGGGCCGGAAATCAACATGACGGCGGACGTGCTTAACGATGGGACCATCGACGTGGGCATCGGTGGATCTATCCCATTGGGCGCGCTGTCGAATATTTCGATCCAGGTCCAGGGTGGTAAGGGAAAGCGGTTGGACGTGATGCAGAACGGCCGGCCGATTCGCAGCTTGAAGGTCACAAGCGACAACTACTCGTACAGTTTTCTCGACACGCCGGAAGTGTACTCCGTCTATCGCGCGCGCGTTTGGGAGAAGGGCGAAGGGGCGGACGGTATCGGAGCAGCGAACGTACTCGCGATGACGAGTTGTATTTATGCTGAATCGATCGTGGAGTACACGCCCGGCCGCGAGGACGCGGCTTGGGTCAAACTCGAAGATCAATTCATCAATCCCCGCGACTCGATCGCTCTGTTGCCGTCAGACCCGGCACAGTTCGAGCTGCGGCCTCGATGGCAATTGGGGGTTCGTTAGACACCGGGCAACGCCGAAAGAAATCGATGTAAGTCCTTGCCCTGAATATATTTCTGATAAATGGCATTTTATCCATAATATTATCTATTGACAGTGCGGGAATGCTTGAAGTATCTTTCCTCCGAATTGGACGATTACCTTGGAATTTGGGCAATGCCGGGGCGATTGGAAATCCGGTTCTAACAGGAGGAGGGCTCGCTCGTGAGCGTCGAAACGTTAGCGGAACATATCGAGGGAACTGTCAAGTGGTTCAGCGATCAGAAGGGCTACGGGTTTATCGTGGCCAATGGAAAGGCGGATATCTTCGTCCACCACTCCGCGATTCAGATGGACGGGTTTCGCACGCTCAAGCAGGGCGAGCCGGTGGTCTATGATCTACTGGACGGACCAAAGGGTTTGCAAGCGGTGAATGTAGCGCGATCCCCGCGCGGATAGACTCCGAATAGATCCACGAACTATCATGGCCCCCGGACGCGCGAGCGTGCGGGGGCCGATTCATTGCGCAGCAGCGTTGTCATATTCTTCGCGTCATTCCTTCTGCCTTCTCTCGTCGGGTGTGCGAGTTCGCCAGCCGAAGGGGACACGACGTCTAAAGACGGTCTCACGGGCGAGTTTGAGTCCTCCGACGTCGCCAAACTTTATGCGCGGGGCAACGAACTCTTCGACGCAGAGCAACACCGGGACGCGCTTCGATTTTACAATCGCGTCCTCGAGTTGAATCCCGAACATATAGACGCCTTGTGCAACGCCGGACTGTGCTACCGGCTCTTAGGATTTCCCGAAAAGGCGGTCGAGAGCTACGAGCGTGCGTTGCGGTTCGCGCCCGTCGACATGACGATACTGCAAAACTACGTCATCGCACTTCAGTCCGCCGGAATGTATGAAAGGACTCTCGCGCCGCTCGACACGCTCATGAAAAACGCGCCTGACGACCTGGCGCTTCGGTCGAGTTTGGCGCAGACCTACTTCGCCTTGAAACGCTACGCTGACGCGATACCGGTGTATGAAAAAGTGCTGCGTGCCGATCCCGGCCACGCGCAAGACTACTACAATTTGGGCCTGTGCCATTACGAACTAAATGACAATGATCGAGCATTGTCGATGTGGTTGACCGCCCTGGCCCACGATCCCAAAAACGAAGCGGTCAACAAGGGACTCGCAGTGCTATATTGGAGGCGGGCCGAATATGTTCAGGCCTGGAACGCCGTTCGCACATGCCAGAGCCTGAGTATCCCGCTTAGCGCGGAGTTCCTGACCCAACTCCAACTCGATTCCGGGCAACTCGGTCCTGACACACCGTAACGGCGAAGTCGCCCTATGGTAAGGTTCATTGAGCGCGATCGTCGGGGTAAAGCGGTTCCGATTCACACGCGCAGGAGGATGAAAGTATGCGTCGCACTTCGGGGTACGTGTTCCTCTTTTCACTTTGCGTGATCCTCGGCGGTTGTCCCTGGACGCGTAGTGCAAAATTCACCAGCGCAGATGTCGGCGCAGCGGGTCTCGGACGAGAGGTAATCGACGACGCGTCGGAAGCACCGGGCGGCGCCGAAGGCGAAGGCGACGGTACTGGGGCAGCGGCCCCTGAACGCACGGTTACCGAGCCCGATGTTATTCGTCGTGACGGCAACATTCTCTACGTTCTGAATCAGTTCCGCGGCCTGACCGCGGTAGACCTCGATACTCATGCCGTCGTTGGGGAAGCGCCCACGTACGGTTTCCCCCGCGACTTGTACCTAGTCGGCGATCTCGCGTACGTGCTCGTTTCGAGCGCCCAAAATTTCGCCATCGCAGAAAAGACGATCACCGCCGACATGGGATCGAAGATATACGTAATTGATGTCGGCGATCTTGCGTCCGCTGAAATCGTCGGGACTTTCGACCTCGAGGGCGACTTGGTCGACAGCCGGCTCGTCGGCGACGTGCTCTACGCTGTCACCTCCGAGTACGCGTACTACGGAATTGACGATGGCACCGGCGTAGTGGAAGCGAAAGGCAACTCAGGCGACTCGACCATTACGAGCCTCAATGTCGCCAATCCGGAAAGCATCGTGGTCGCGGATACCCTCGCCTTCGACGGTCAAGGCACCGTCATTCAGGCGACCTCAAGCGGCATCTACGTCGCCGCGCCCGATTTCGCTACGGGCAACACGAACATCACCCACGTGGACATAAGCGATCCCGCCGGGGCCATGACCGCGATCGGCTCGTCTGAGGTGCGCGGGCAGGTCGCGGACCGCTTCAAAATGGATGCCTACAACGGCGTGTTGCGAGTCGTTTCCAACGCATGGGATGCGCAACGGGAAGTGTATGTCACAACGATTGATCTCGCGACGCTGACCACGCTCGCGGAAATGAACCTCGCAACCGCCAGCGGCGACCAATTGTTCGCCGTCCGCTTCGACGGCGACCGCGCCTACGTGGTCACGTACTTCGTCGTCGATCCGCTTTACGTCCTCGACCTTTCCGATCCCGCCAACCCGTCGATTCTCGGCGAGCTCGAGGTCCCCGGTTTCTCTACCCACATCGAACCGCGCGGCGACAGGCTCATCGCGCTTGGCGTGGACGACTCCGAGGGGGGACGCCGTGTTAGCGTCAGTATCTTCGACGTTGCGGGCGTGCCGGCCTTGGTGGATCGCGTCTCGTTCGGTGACGATTGGAGTTGGTCGACCGCACTGCAAGACGTGAAGGCCTTCACGGTCCTCGAAGACCTGCTGATCGTTCCGTTCAGCGGATGGAGCGGCGAGTTCGGAGGCTACGAGCGGCTTCAGTTTGTTTCTTATACCCTGAATGACCTCGAGACCCGCGGCTATGTAGACCTCTACGGCACGATTCTTCGCTCGTTCGAATATGACGGCGGATACTTCGGCGTAACTTCCGAGAACGTCGCCGTCATTGATGCAACCGATCTCGACGCGCCCGAAGTCACCGCGACAATCACGTTGGCCGAGAATATCGTAGACGTCATCGAGGCGGGCAACGGCGTCGTGGTGGAGGTGATATCGCGGTACGACGATGGTGTAACCCTCATTCGGACGTTGGACGAAAACCTTGACCCGGTCGGCGAGGCCGCTGTCGAGATTGGCTCGTTCCACGGCCTATACGCCGCGGGATCGAACCTCGCCGTCGTCGGGACCGTCTGGGAGAACTCGAACAGCTACCGCGTGGCCATCGTCAACGTTGAAACGCCCGACAGCCCGTTGGTGGTCGCCGTCACCCAGGTCGACGTTCAACCCTTCTACGGCTACTACCATTACGGGCCCTACGCGATTGAACCGTTCACAGACGTGGCGGGGGTCGCTAGTACGAAGAGTCTGTTTGCTCCGTGGCCGTTCCCCTACGGCAACGGCGACTCCGGTTTCGTGCTCGATAACACCCTCGCCCTTCGATGCTTCGCCACCGAGTTCGACCGCTCATTCGGGCCGGACGAGGCGCACGAAGGCGTTGCGCTCGTAGACTTAACCTCTGGCGAATGGACCGAAACAGTTGGGCTCGGCTTCGACTCGATCACCGCCCTCGACGCGGCCGGATCGCGCCTGTACGTCGGCACTAAGGTTTTCGCGACCGACCTCGATCCCGCCACCGGCCCACTATGTTCGTACTACCTGCGCCAACTCGACGTGCTCGGCGAGGTAGAAGGCCCTGCCGTAAACGTGCCCGGCGATTTCCTCCAGTACGATCCCGCGAGCAACGTGCTCGTCGTGCGCGACTACCAGTGGGACGAGACGTACTACGTGCAGACGACCCTGCGCAGTCTCGATTGGGACGGCGGCGACTCAGTCGACGTAATCGACGCTGTCGAGATGCCGCAGTACGCGGGAAATATTGTGGCCGCAGGCGACAATCTCTTCTTCGACTACTACACCGGCTCGGGGTACGCCATTGCTGCGATTGACGTCTCCTCAGAGGGGATCCTGATCGCTGGCGAGCCAGTCGACGTTACCGACTATTGGGGCAACCTGGTCGGCGGCGACGGCGACGACGCCTATGTCACCATCGGCGGCGGTTCCGTTGCGCACTACGAATTCATCGACGGCATCGGCACGCTCGCGGACCTCACGCCCATGATGGGCACACCCGCCAACATTCGCTTCAGCGACAATCGGGCGTTGGCCCCGCTCGGCTACTTCGGTTTGGTCGAATTGCCACGCTAGGGATTTTTCAATATAACGACAGAGCGGAAATCATGTGGACGAGGCTCTTCTTCGGATAAAGCGCGCCATACTTGCAGGCAGCCACCGCTTTACTCTAAAGGCGGCGATGGAAATGGATGCTGACCGGATTGATCGATCTGATGTGGTAGAATCAATTTTAGAAGCGGGCGAAATATACAAAACCGTGAGATCGAGAAGCGACCTTCGCATCAGCCGATCGGAAAAACTTTATGTGATTCACAGCGCGAACTGGGAAGGCCTTTCTCTCTATACCAAGGGAAAATTGATAAAAGATGATGACGGGCGAAGCGTTTATGTTTTGATCTCGTCGAAGCGATCCGAGTAATGACTTCAAAAATCACAAATTGTCCGAGTTGTGGCGTCGGGAAGCTCGAAAAAGTGCGACGCACGTACAAGCGGGACTATGAAGGAAAGGTATACGCGGTGCCAAACGTGTCCTTTCTCGAATGCTCGAACTGCGGCGAACAACTCTTCGACTCGGCGGCGATCGACAAGATTCAAGGGCATCCGGCGCGATTCGTAAAGGCCCACGGTTAGATGCTCTCGGTGGTCACGGCCAGGCTGATCGCCGCGGGAGGTTCTGCACTACTTGTAGAGCACCGGATTCAATCCGCTCGCAGCCAAGTCCCCCGGTTTGCACCCCGGTAGCCACGTCTTCAAGTCGTTCACTCGGCCGGGATTGTCCGTCGGAATCACCCGAGCGCCGTCCGCGAAATAAATAACCGTGATCACTTCGCGCATGCGGTCCGTGGAATTCGGCGTCGCGTTATGAAGCGTCCAGCCGCTGTGAAACGTCGCGTCGCCGGCGCGCATCGCACGCGGCTCTGAAATCTTGAGACCCCGCTGCTTCACGAAGTCGTTGAAGAAATTTTCCGACTCGTCGGAGATCTCCAACGCCGAAACGTACCCCTCCGTGTGCGAACCCGACGCGAACTGCATCACGCCCATGTCCGGAGTGATATCGACCAACGGCATCCACATCGTAATCGTGTTTGACGTGTCGAGCGGCCAGTAGTATTCGTCCTGGTGCCACGGCGTCGGGCCTCCTCCCGGCTCCTTGAACAGCGCCTGATCGTGATAGAGCCGAACGCCATCGACGCCCATCAAGCGGGCAGCGAGTTCCGCGAACCGCCGCGCAAAGACGAACTCGCGTACCGCTGGATCGTCCACCCACAAATTCATCGTTTGCAGGAACGCTTTCCCGTAGGTGTCGCGTTCCGCCATCGGCCGCGACTCCCGGTTGAGACGGTTCACCGCGGCGGTGATGCTCCGCCCAAACGCCGCCGCTTCCTCCGGCGTGCACACGCCCTCGAGAAGAATGTGCCCATCGGCGCGGTACGCGGCCGCTTGGGTTGGCGCGAGGGGAAAGGACGTTTCCAAGATCGACGTTCGCTCAACAGTAGCCAAGGTAAGTCTCCGTCCCGATGACGTTCAGACCGTCACAGTTTCTTCGGACACGCTGATCACGCTCTGATCGGGGCCATCCAGATCCAGCCATTCACGAATCGCGCTCCGAATGTTCTCCAACGCCTCCTCACGAGTCGCGCCTTGCGAATGACAGCCATGGAATATTGGACACGATACAGCGAATCCCTCGTTGCTTTCGATCAATACGACTTTGAATTCCATAGCGTCCCCCATGCTTGCGTATAAATTTACGAGAGTTTACCAAATCCCCGCGAGGTACGGCGTAGCGTCTCATTTCCTCTTCTCCGCCGCCTTGCGTTGTCCCGCCCCATCTGATGGAATACTCACATGCCCGAGAAAAAACGTTGTGCGTGGATCACCGACGATCTCATGCGCCAATACCACGACGAAGAATGGGGCGTCCCCGTTCACGACGATCGTAGGCACTTCGAATTCCTCATACTCGAGGGCGCGCAGGCCGGCCTGAGTTGGCGCACCGTTCTGAACAAACGCGAAAATTATCGACGCGCGTTCGACCGCTTCGATCCTGAAATTGTCGCGCGCTACACGAAGCGGAAAATCGAGTCTCTTCTCAAGGACCCCGGCATCATCCGTAACCGGCTAAAGGTCGAATCCGTCGTCAAGAACGCCCGCGCGTTCCTGAAACTGCGAGATGAACTCGGCGGCTTCGATCGGTACATCTGGTCGTTCGTCGGCGGCAAGCCCATCGTCAGCGACCGCAAAACGATGAAGGACATTCCCGCGACCTCGCCCGAATCCGACGCCCTCAGCAAAGACCTCAAGCAGCGCGGCTTCACGTTCGTCGGCTCGACCGTCATCTATGCCCACATGCAAGCCGCCGGTCTCGTGAACGATCATATTACGACCTGTTACCGCTACCGCGAGACCAAACGCTTGCGCTAACCCCTCGCAAGCGCCCTCTTCGCCGCCGCGACCACCTCATCCACCCCTATTCGCGTCATGCACCGGTGGTCGGTCGAGCAGTACGGTTTCTGACACGGCCCGCAATCCACGTCCACGCGCAATACCTCGCCCTTCTCATACGGCCCGCACGAGTACGCCGGCATCGTCGGCCCCATGATGCACACCGTCGGCACGCCGAACGCTACCGCCACGTGCCGCGGCCCCGAATCATTGCACACCAACAAATCGAGTCGGGATACCGTCGCCTTCAACGTATCAATCCTCGGGTGTCCGTCGTCGCATTCGATCAGCGCACGCTTCGCCGCCTGTTGCACTGCCTCGCGCGTGTCCTCCTCCCCAGGGCCGGTCAGTAACACGCACCTAACTCCGGTTTCTTCCCGAAGCCGATCCGCCACCTGTGCATACCGGTCCGGGAGCCAGCGCTTACTCGGCCCGAACGCTGCTCCGGGCGCGATGCCGACGAGCGGGCCTTCGTCTGTGATTTTGGAACGGAGGAAACTGATTGCGATTTCGTCGGCGACTAACTCCAGCCCACGTCCGTCGTCGGCGCATCCGAGCGGTTCGACCACGCGAAGGTATTCGCGGGTCATGTACTCAGGAACGATGTTCCCGTTTTCGCGGTGCGGCGGGACCAGGACCGTCAGCAGTTTCGCGCGGCCGTTGCGGTCTTGTCCGATTCGTTGACGCGCGCCGGAAATTCGCGCGACCAGCGCAGAGCGAAACGAGTGCGGCAGTACAACGGCTACGTCGTACCTGTGCTGGCGAAGAAGCGCGCCAGTCGCGAACGTTGACATAAGCCCGCGTCGGTCTTCGATGGGGTGCATGCCGCGAACATACGGCAACCCGCGAACCATCTCGCACGCAGGCTGCGGCCCCGCTACATCGATCGCAGTGCCCGGAAGACGCGCGGCCAACACGCGAAGCATCGGCGTTGCCATGACGACGTCGCCGAGCCAATTCGGTAAGAGAACGAGGACGCGCTCGGGGCCGGAAGACATACGCGCAGAATACACGCGCGCGCGGCGTGTGGGGAAGTTCGCAGACTTCGGGCGGCCTATTCGTCCCTGGCGGCCGATACCCCCTTCGCCAATTGCGCGTTGAATTCCTTGTCGCCCAAGGTTTCTCGGAACACCGTCTCGCGTGCGCGAAACCCCCTGCGCGCGATGTCGAAGAAGTCGAGGATCGCTCGGAAGATAATCGCCGCGAAGAGAATGAAACTCAACGCGAGGAAAAACGCGAAGCGTTTCGGTTCGTCGCGGACGTAGAACACCGGCGCAGCCAAGAGCGCCCCGGCAACCAGCGCGAACATGAGATAAAAACTGAAGGGCCGCCAGCGTCGTGATTCACTCATCGCGCGGGCGATATGATCGCGCAACGTCTTGTCGTACTCTGGCTTGACGACCCGCATGTCCGAAAGAGCCTCCGCCGATTAGTTCATGCAACCGCCGCCCTGCAACTGACAGCACGACGCGGCCCCGCAACCAACAGGTTCCGCGCCACCGGCCGATACCGGCGCGAACGCGCTCATTTGCTTGAGCATCCGTGTCGATTCGCATTTCGGGCAAACGGGCGTTTCATCGCTACGCCGAATCAACAACTCCGCGTCCATCTCGCAATCCTGACAAATGTAACAAAACAGTGGCATCGTCAATGTGCTCCTTGCACTATGTGGCGAACTAATTCTAACGCAGGCGGGCATGATTTGGCGAACCGAAATGCATCCATACGAGGCTCGAAGCCACGTATCCGTCCATCTACAGATAGAAATCCGACAAGCCCACGCAACTAAATGTTGTGGTAGAGCCACCCTCCATCTCTAAAATTCCCGATTTATGGGCCGTTTTCGATGAAAACATCTTGTGGTATATGGGTATTGACAACCACAATATATTGTGGTATTATTCCTTTCGGCGTCTGGAGCTACCGTATGGACTCGGGTCAAAAACTTCGTCCCAAAATGAAGTTTTATCGCAGCCCAGGCCCGCAGTGGGTTCATACACCCGAGACGATCGTGACCGAGATACCGCAGCCCAAACGGTCACGGCTAAATCGTCTCAACCGTGGCAACTTGCGCCAACAAGCGCGGCTTCAGTTCTAGACGCACCCCGCTTTCACAAGGCGGCGGGCTCCCAAGGCCCGCCGCCCCCTCCTTTTTAACGCGGAAATCTGCCCTTCCGGCACATACGGCGGTTCTCAGCGCCACGAACCTTTCTTCGCACCCAATCCATCGTGCTCGCAGTTCGTAATCGTAATCGAGCATCTCGCGGGTGCCCCTATCCAATCCCCGCTCCGGTCTGTTACGATGCGCTCGTAGTCAAAAAGGGGGTAGTGTCATGCGCACGCGAATTCTGATTTCCGTAAGTTTCGCTTTCCTTCTCGGTTGTGTCTTGAGCGCGGGCCGTATCTCGCCGTGGGGCCTAACCGGATCCGTGTTCGCGGCGCCCCAAACACCGGAAGACGTCGCCAAGGCGTTCATGGAGGCGGGCGACGCGGGCAACCAAGAAGCGGCGCTCGCTTTGATGACCGTCAAGGCCCGGGAGACGATGTCGGCGGACAAGAGTCTGTCCATGAGCGCGCAGGAATTCGAGTCGTACTCCGTCGGCAAAGCGGCCATAACTGGGGAGACCGCCGATGTGCCGGTCGACGCGGTGCAGGCCGGCGAAAAACAGAAAGTCACGCTCAAAATGCGAATAGAAAAGGACGCCTGGCGGGTGTTCGGCGTGAGCGTCGAGATGGCCGAAGGCATGGCAATGACGATCGACTTCGAGAACATCGGCGACACGATCAACCAGATGACCGAGCAATTGACCGGGGCGCTCGAGCAGGTTGGGGAGACGATGCAGCAGGGCCTCCAAGAGGCGTTCAGCGGTGAGTCGGGCGGAGACCTCGCAACGAAGAAGGCGGCGTTCGAGGCGCTCGCGCCCGTTACGGAGGCGGCATACGAGTCCATGTGGAAGAACGACTCAGCATTCAAGGATAAGACCAAGCTCGATGCGTTGAACGCACTTGCGGCGGGCCTCGGCCTTGCGGTCGACCCCGGAGAGTTTGCCGACAAGTTGGCGTCGAAAGTTGATGTGGACGTTGAGAACATTTCACGCGCCGATGCCATTGAGCGCATCTGCGCGAGCGCGGGGCTGTATCCAGTTTTCCCCGACGCGCCCGAGGACTTGGGCGAGTTCGGTGACGCCGCGGATTCCGAGGAGCAATCCTCGCGGCCCGCAATCGCGCTTGCAGAAGGCCCGCGTCCCTACCCGGTGGCGTTCGGCGGTCCCTTCGTGTTTTCGGTAGACGATCTTACGGACAACGCTCCGGTCCCAATCGGCTCGCTCACCTTCGCGGTGCGGGCGTATGGTCTCGATTCGGCGCTTCTGGACCTGTTGACGAACAATTCCGAGGCGACCAACATCGAACGATTAGTCGGGCCCAACGGCGAACCGCTCACACGAGAGGACGTTTACTTCCTTAGCGGAGGCCAAGCCAATCAGAAAGTTTTTATGGACGTATTCAATGTAGAACTCGTCAATTTGGTGCGCGCCGTTGACAGCGTTACGATTTCAGGCGCGCAATCGCTCACGATTCCGTCGTCGCTCGATGAGATCGTCTTCAGCAGCCTCGCCGAAGGGGAGACACAGGAAGTCAACGGTATAAGCGTCGAAGTGTCATCCGTCAGCGAAAACTTTGTGCAGTTCGCGATAAAAGGCCCCGCCGACAAAATCGAGCGCTTGGACGCGATATTCTGGGCGAGCGACGCCGACGGTAACGACGTCGAGATTGCCGGCAGCAGCGCCGATTCGTGGACGGAAGGCGAGATGCAGGCGACCGTTCAGACCTTCGCGCCGTTCTCCTCGTTGCGGATGAAGTTCCTCGCCGTGTCGGGGGCGACTTACCCATTCGAGTTGAAAGAAATTGCTGTTCCGAATCATGACCAGATGCCCGAAAAGATCGAGGAACTCTCGTTCGAGGGACACGACGCGCCGATCTCGGTCGAATTTGTGAAGTTTCTGAACGATGATACGGACTTTCGGGAGATTCTCGTTCGCGTCACGAACCATGCGAACAAGGACGCGATTGATGTGTCGTGCAACATGGTGTATCTCGACAGAGCCGGCGACGAGATAGACGATTTTCCTGGCAGCTTATCGGGTGAGTTCGGCGCGGACGGCCAGTTGCCCGTGGCGGCGGCCAGCGCAACCTCGGAAGTAGAGGCGACGGCGTTCAGCGCGCCCGAGAAGACCAAGAAGGTCCGCGTAGACGTGCAGCGAATTCAGTTTTCAGACGGCAGCACCTGGGAGGCCGAGTTGAATTAGCGGACGCTTTGGCGGACCAAGGTGCAATTTCTTCGGAGGATCGGACAAATAGGTATGCGATACCAACGCGCGCTAGTGGCCGCGAGCGCCTGTGCGTATCTATGCGCACCGGCCTCGCACGGACATGAAGTATCGCCAACGAATATATCGTTCTCCAACGTCGGTGACAGTGCGACCGTGTTCGTCTTGGGCGGTGAATGCCTCGCGGACATAACCGTCAACTACGACGAGTCGCTGATGAACATCACCGCTCTCGACGGCCTCACTAACGTTACCAATGGCCGATTCGTGATTGAGGCTCTCACGGACGATCCGGGCAATTCGACGTTCGTGGACTTCCACGTTTTTCCCTCCGCAGGGGATACGTGTGGCAACCCTTCCTTGACATTTTTCGTCACTATCACCTTCGGAGAGGCGGATCCCTTTTCGCTCGAGGGCACCGTCAACGACGCCTTGGGCTATCCGGTCGAGTGCGCGTCAGTCGTGATCAAACCGGATTTGGAGGGCGCCTATATCATCGTCGCTAACACGGACCGCAATGGCAATTACTTCGCGCCGGAGATTCCGATAGCGGGGTTTGTTTTCGTGCGCGTGTGGGCCCCGGGCTTTTTCGATGGCTTCGAGGAAGTTATGGACCCCCAGAGTGGAGAAGCGAGGCAGTTGGACTTTGAACTCGACGTCATCAGCGGCGTCCCCATTGTTACGGGCACGGTATTCCGGCCAAGCAATGCCGTCGAAGACTTTCAACAACCGCTCGGCGGCGTCAAGGTGGTCAGCCTCGAGATTGGGGGCGCGATTTTCCAGACGGTGTATACGTGCTCCGACGGGCGCTTTCAGGCGCCGGTGCCCACGGCGAAGCAAGGCGAGGTCTCTCTCGTTCTGAGCGCCCCAGGATTCGATGACCAGACAATTACAGCGGCGCCGGGTTCGGACATCGACGTTGTGTTGGTGCCCAAGTTCGCGTTTCCCGGCGCAATTGTGGGCGTTGTCACGAACGATGGCTCGGCCGTCGAAGGCGCTAACGCATGGGTGACTCCCACCGGCCAGAGCACGTTGCAACACCCGCGCTTGACCGACGACACTGGTCTGTTCCAAGTGGGCGATATCGGCGCGGGGGAATATGAGGTCAAGGTGCAAACAGAGGGCGCGGAACCGGCGATTCGCACGGTCACCAAGATTACCGACGACGAGTTTCTTACGGTCGAGATCGATGTAGCCGATATCGGAGGAGGGGAAGGCGAAGGAGAAGGCGGGTGTGCCGCGGGTGAAGGACGAACTGTAGTCTGGGACGCTATGGCCTTGACGATGGCCCTACTGATCCCGTGCTTCCTACGAGCGATCCGCCTTCAGTCCGGCGAATGAATCTGGTCGAGGTTTGTCCGGACTCTCTGCAGGATCGCCATGAGCGAGTCGAGTTCTTTCTCGTTCACCGCGCCCATGATCTCGCCGACCTTCTTGATGTAGACGCCGGACACTTTCGCGTGCATCTCGCGGCCCTTGTCCGTGAGCGCGATGATGTTGTATCGACGGTCCTCGGGAACGGGCCTGCGCGCGACGAGACCCGCCTTTTCCATCCGGTCGATGAGCGTCGTGATATTGGCCCTGTTCACCAGCATCATGCGGCTGAGTTCGACTTGCGTCAAGCCGCCGCTTTCGCCGCTCTGGCGCTTTAGCAACGAGAGGACGTTGTATTGGACATCAGTAAGATCGTACGTCCGGAACAGTTCGCCGGCCTTTTTACGAATGAGGGCGGCGGTGTAGTAGATGTTGAGCAGGGCCTCGTGGGGCCGGTATTCAAAGCCCTTTCGCAGGCCAAGTTCGGTTTTTAGGGTCATTTCGGAACAGGTTTCCCAAGTTAATTCACTTTGAATCTGTCAATCACTTAACACTTAACATAGTGATTTGTATATAACGATACGGATTTTGGCCAGACCGATCAACCGGGCGGACGCGCCAATTGTCGCTTTCCGGGCCGCGTTATCTTGAGCAGGCGCGCCTCGGATTGAATCATCGAGCGCACGGTGTGGTAGTTGATTTTCCAGGCGTGGCCCATGTAGTCCCACAGCAGTTGGTTGTTCTCGTCGAATAGGGGAAACCATTCGCCGACTTCGTGATTGATGACGTGGTCCATGACAAAGCGGTGGACCTTCTCGTAGCCCGCGAGGTACTTTTCGTCGCCGAGAACGAGATATGCGTCGAGCAGGCCGACGAGGCACTCGGCCTGTTGCCAGAACTCCTTGTTCCGTTCGCGCGCGGGGCCGTCGTGAGGCCCTTCGCAGTAAACACCGCCGCGCTCGTAGTCGATGCCGAAGGCGACGCAATGGTCGTACAAGCGCCGCAAACGTTCGCGGAACGGCGCACTGTCCCATCCGAGAATGTCAATCGTGTGTTGAAGCAACCACGCGAATTCGACGTTGTGTCCAAAGCTGGTGTTGTTCAGTGGGCGTCCTTCGTCCTCGTTCACGTCGCGGTCTGAACCCCACACATCGCGGAAAATGATCGCGCGCTGGGGCGTCCAGTCTGGGAGGAACTGCGCGACGCCCGTGCCGAATTCTGGGTTGATGATGCGATCAAACAACACATCGACGACTTCGCGGGTCTTGTCGCGGTAGATCGGCGAGCCTGTCGCTTCATATAAATTGGTGAACGCTTCCATCAGATGCATGTGTACGTCGAATGACTTGCGGTCGCCGCCGTAGGCGCCCGGCTTCTTCTTTTGCCAGTCGCGCTCGAGAAACTCGTAGTACCCGCCGTGACGGTTGTCCGCGGCGAACGTTTGCACTGCCTCGAACGTCTTCGAGGCCCACTCCATGCCACGCAGATCGCCGGAGGCCATGCCGTATTCGCTGAGTGCGTACATGGCGAACGACTGGCCGTACGAGAGCTTCGAGGGATTGATGACCGAGCCGTCGCGTTCGGTGGTCCAATACCAGCCCGCGTGTTCGTGGTCCCAGAAATGGTCAATCAGAAACTCGACGCCGTTCTGCGCAAGTTGAAGGAAATGGCCGTCGTCGAGTCCGGCGCGGTGGATCGATGCAAATGTATAGATCATCCGCGTCTGGCAAATGAGCGTTTTGACCGTTTCGCCGGTGGGTTGGCCGTCGCGATCGTAGTACGTCAGGAACCCGCCGAACTTCGCATCGTGCCCATGCTTGCGCCAATACGGGAGCAGTTCGTCTCGCAGGTGGTCTTGAACTTCGACCAGCCAATCGTCGCACTTCGCCATCCATTCTTCGTTCACGACATGCCCTCTCGTTTACGGGCCGGGAGTCTACGGGAGCGGTGTGGAAGCGCGCAACGGCATCGCCCCGCCGCAGCCACATGGCTATTGACATTTTAATACGACCAACTATAATGGTTATCAGGGGTTGAAGGCCCATACGAGGAGGCGTCCTGATGACCCACGTCCCGACTGTTCGCGAAATCATGACCGCCTCGACCCTTCGATTCGACCCTGAAATGCCGGCGTATGACGCGATCGACAAAATGACAGCGAAGCGGCTCGCGGGGGTGCCGGTCATCGATCGAGGTGGAAAGCTTGTCGGATTTCTGACCGAGAAAGACTGCCTGCGCATGCTGGCCGTTTCCCATATGTACAACACGACCGGCCGCCGCGTCCAGGACTTCATGTCGCAAATCAAGGAGGCGCTTGAGCCTGAATTGGATTTGTTGTCGGCCGCGATGAGGTTCCTAAACTGCAACTTTGTGACGTTGCCTGTACTCGAGGGCGAGACGCTCGTCGGGAGCATCAACCGCCACGACATCATGCGGGCGATCGAAAAGTTTTATCGCGACCGTGGGCTCGACAAAGCGGAGAACCGCCTCACGTTGAAATTGGTCGAGCACCCCACCTCGATCGAGGATCTTCAAACCTTGGTGGCGCGGACCGACAATGCTCAACTCGCGTCGGTCTTCGGAGGCCGGCACTCCGGCTAGTGTAATCAACGCGCGTGGGAGTGGAGGGCCCGCTCGTACGCGGCCAAGACGTCTCGCGAAAAGAGAACGAACTTCACCACTTCTATCGTCACGTGGCCACGGGCTACCTCCAAACAAACCTCCCCGGTCGCGATTTGCGCCGCTTCGTCGAGTGGATACCCATACGCGCCGCAACTGATCGCGGGGAAGGCGATGGTCTTGAGGCCGTGCTCAGCGGCGACCTCGAGGCTCCGGCGGTAGCAGCGCGCCAGAAGTTCGGCTTCGTTGTTGCCCCCGTCGCGATAGATAGGGCCGACAGTATGAATTACGTATCGCGCGGGCAGATTGCCGCCCGTCGTGATCTTCGCGTCGCCCGTTTCGCAACCGCCGAGTTTGCGGCATTGTTCGAGGATTGAAGGGCCACCGGCCCGATGGATTGCGCCGTCCACTCCGCCCCCGCCCAAGAGCGAACTGTTCGCCGCGTTCACGATGGCGTCGACGTGTTCCTTGGTGATATCGCCGAGGGCGGTTTCGATCATCGTCTTCCCAATTCGGATGCCCGGCATATCGTTCTCCCCCCGCCGCCCGATTATCCGATACAATGGTGGTCGATTCCTACGCAGAGGAAACAGAATGCCTGTTCCAATTGACCGGCGGATGCTGGGCTCGACCGGCGCGGAACTTTCCGTACTTGGGTTTGGCGGCGTCATCGTGACGAACACGCCGCAGGCGACCGCCGATCGATATGTTGCGGAAGCATTCGAGCGGGGGGTGACCTACTTCGACGTTGCGCCGTTCTACGGCAATGCGCAAGAGCGGCTCGGTCCGGCCCTGCAGCCGTACCGCGATCGGTGTTTTCTCGCGTGCAAGTCGAAGGAGCGGACCGGCGAGGGGATTCGCCGCGAGATGGAGGAGTCGTTGCGTCTGCTCAAAACGGACCATTTCGACCTTTACCAACTGCATGGGATATTGAAAGTCGAGGAGGACGTCGACGCGGCGTTCGCACCCGGCGGGGCGATGGAAGCGGTCATAAAAGCGCGTGACGAAGGCAAGGTGCGATTCATCGGGTTCTCGGCGCATACGGAGGAAGCGGCGCTCGCGGCGATGGATCGCTTCGCGTTCGACAGCGTGATGTTTCCGTTCAACTACTTCACCTGGACGCACGGGAACTTTGGCCGTCGCGTCTACGAACACGCGCGGGCGAAAGGGATGGGCGTCATCGCACTCAAGTCGGTCGCGCATCGACCATGGTCCAAGGAAGAATTCCAATCCTTCTTCCGACCGTGGCACAAATGCTGGTACAAGCCGCTCGAAGACCGGGACAAAATCGAGCTCGCGCTGCGGTTCACGTTGAATCTTCCGGTGGATGCTGCGATTCCGCCCGGACATTGGGACCTTTTCAAGACCTGTCTCGACGTCGTGGAGTCGGGCGTACTTGGGGCCGTGAGCGAGAACGAGCTCGGATCGCTCTCACAATTGGCCAATGATTCAAAGCCCCTATTCCAAAACTCAACTGCGTAGAGCGAGAGCGCACACGGCGGGTGGATTCACGGATCGAATCCTCCGCGTGTTCCGTTTCGACGCGACCGTTTATGAGGAAGTCCGGCACGATCGCAATGCCGTTACTCAGGCCATGGCCATCGTCTTTCTCAGTTCCGCGATCGGATTGATACCAATCCTTTCGGAAGCCGCAAACTCGCCTGTTTCGGAATACGTACATCCGTTTTGGTTTGTTCTGGCTCTGCCTTTGCCGCTACTCGGATGGATGTGCCAAGCGGTAATGCTTTATTTTGTAGGTGCGATCGTGTTTCGAGGGCCCTACACCGACACCAACATCACTCAAGTCATGACGGTAACCGGTTTCGCGTCCGTCCCAGGACTTTTTGGCGTTGTCGCCGAATTCCCAGTGGCCGGTACTCTATTGGGTGGTGTAATCACAGTCTGGATGAGTGTCTTGCAGGTCATCGCAATTCGGGAAGTATTTGACTATTCGAGCATGTTGAATGCTTTGGGGGTCTGGCTGGCGAACATGCTCGCTCTCATTGTCGTGATGTTAACCGTATTGGGAATCGCCGCACTGGCATTTATGCTCGTATGGCGTTGATGCGATAACGCCTCCCCATCGCGAAGACTGCCACGCTTTTCGATATCGAGGCGACCGCCTCGATTTGCGATTGGATAGAGAGTAGCCTTAGCGTCACGTAAGAGGGGAGTCTTCAATATGGCTAGCTTTACCGAGCGGATGATTGGTGCCGCGAAATTGGACGCGAAGGCATTTGAGGAAGTCGAGCACGACAAGACCGCGACGGGGCAGGCGATGGCGGTCGTAGCCATGAGCAGCATCGCGTCGGGTATCGGCGCGTCCGGATCGATGGGACTGGTCGGGCTTGCGTTCGGAACGATCACCGCGCTGGTGGGCTGGGTCATTTCCTCGTTGTTAATCTACTTCATCGGCACGCGGCTCATGCCGGAGGAGAGCACCGAGGCAGACGCGTGGCAGTTGATGCGTGTAATGGGATTCGCCCAGGCGCCCGGAATTCTTCGGGTGCTCGGCATCATTCCGTTTATTGGGCCGCTTACCAATTTCGCTGTATGGCTTTGGGTCCTCGCCGCACTGGTGGTTGCCGTTCGTCAGGCGTTGGACTATTCGAACACCGGCAAGGCGATAGCGGTGTGCCTGGTGGGACTTGGAGCGTGGATTGCATTGACCCTTGCGATGGGCCTTATCGTCGTGCTGTTGGGCTTCGCTACCCACGCGGCAACTCAGTTCGCCACGTAGCGGCGGCGACCGTCGCGTTCAGCAGCCCCGGGTAATCACCGATTCGCCGCCGTCTTCGATTTCGCGAATCCGCTGATCGAGTTCGCTGATCACGTCCTCGGGCGAGCGCGTTTTCGCGTAGTGTTGCACCAACGCGTACATGAGGGCGCGCGCGAAGACTTCTTCATCCATCGAAGTGGATTCTCGGGCTTCCCCCAACGCGCGCTCGATAATTTCGGACGCAAATTGATGTTCACCCGCCATGATCGCGCGACCTCCGTCACCAAATTCCCCTGACCGAACGATCAAAGGATAACAATTGGCGGACTCGATATCCCCTCGCGTCCGGCGCGACGGAATCGCGCCATTGGTAGGCGGGTGTCGCTTCGTCTATCCTATGCGAAAGGCGGATTCAACAATGACGCGTTGGTGTTTAGTTTCTGGGCAAACGTTACGGCGGCTCGCCGGGCTCTCATTGCTGCTCGCGGCCCCGGCATTTGGGCAGTTTCGCGGTTCGGGAGACGGCCCCTGGCGTCGATTCCCGGACGCTCCTACCCTCAAGGACTTTCCGCAGGAGAAATTTTCGTTCTGCACAGTAATGTACACACCCTATCGCGAGGAAGCGCTCGGATTCGGATGGTCCACGGACTGGCCGGACGCGGGATATAACTTCATGATTCGACTCGAGGAACTTACCACGATTCGAATCAAAAAGGACGAGAGCGGTGAGCCGATTCAAACGAATCTGCATCTGACCGACGAGTCGCTATTCGACTACCCGTACATTTTCATGTCCGACGTTGGGGTCGCCAATTTCGACGACGCCGAGGCGGAACAGTTACGCGAGTACCTGCTGCGCGGCGGGTTTCTGCACGTGGACGACTTTTGGGGCGAGGAAGCGTGGGACAGTTGGCGGATGCAACTCGAGAAAGTGTTGCCGCCGGACGAATACCCTATTCAAGATATTCCGTTGAGTCATCCTATTTTCAATATTGTGTTCAAAATCACCGAGAAGGCCCAAGTGCCTTCGATTCAGTATTGGCGAGGTTCGCGCGACGGCACTACTTCGGAACGGGGCGAATCGACGAGCGAAGTGCACATACGCGGGATGTATGACAAGAACGGCCGGCTGATGGTGGTGATGACCCACAACACCGACATCGCCGACGGCTGGGAAAAGGAACGCGAGGATCACGACTATTTCGAGAGGTTCGCGGTGAAGAAATCCTACCCTTTGGGGATCAACATCGTCGTCTACGCGTTGACTCACTAGCGCCCGCCCAATTTTGTGCAACCAACGCCCGGCGCTCCGGCCGGGCGTTTCGTCATCATGGGAATGAGCATCGACAATCAACAAACATACCGCGAGACGATCCGCGAACTATCGGATCGGATCGTCGAAGCGCAGCGGCCGATCCGGATTTTGGACGCCATTAAGTGGGACGCGGGCGTGCAGCAGGCGTTTTTCGACAACGATTGCGCCGTTTCGCCGCCAGTGGATCGGGCCTACTACGACGCGCGGCCGTTGGGCTTCGATCCCTTCGCTAAACGCCAGGAATTACAGGCCATCGAGCGGGACGTCAACCGGCTGCTCGGGCAATACAACGCCGTCGGCCAGATACTCGAGCGAATGTGCCGGGAGTACCAACTCGTCGTGCGGATGATGGAAGCGCGCGGCACGCCAGAGTTTTCGCCGCTGTCGCAAGAGTTGTACGGTTCCGCGAGCGACGTTTTCCACGCGGGCGATCCGACATTAACGGACCTCGGGATCATGATGTCCGAGGCGCTAACAAACATTGATCGCAGTTTCATGATCGAGCGCGAACCAAAAACGATTCACGGCGAGGAAGCGGTCGACATTTTGCAGAAACGGTTCGACGCCGCGTTCGAAGGAACGGGCACGACGTGCCGCGTCGTATTGAGCGACGGGATTCTGGCCGACGCGGCGGCGGGCGCGGACTACGTGAAAATCCGCAAGGAGGCCCGGTTCAGCGAGCGGGACCTTCGCTTGCTTGAGGTACACGAAGGTTGGGTCCACGTCGGCACGACGATGAACGGCAAGGCGCAACCGGTGTGCACGTTTCTCAGCAAAGGGCCGCCCTCGAGCACGATCACGCAGGAGGGTCTGGCGTTGTTCATGGAAGTGATCGCGTTCATGTCTCATCCGGCGCGCCTCTGGCGCGTGACGAACCGAATCCGCGCCGTGGCGATGGCGGAGCAGGGGGCGGGGTTCGTCGACGTGTTCCGATTTTTCACAGACCAAGGCATGGATCGCGAGGAGGCGTACACGAGCGCGTCGCGCGTGTTTCGCGGGAGCACGCCTGGGGGCGGGCCGTTTACGAAGGACCTCTCCTACAGCAAGGGGTTCATCCTCGTGTACAACTACATACGCTTGGCGGTGCGCCGCGGGATGTTGTCGAGGATTCCTTTGTTGTTTCTCGGAAAGACAACGCTTAGCGACGTTCGTCTGTACGCCCAATTGATGGACGAGGGCCTCATCACGCCCCCCAAATTTCTGCCCCCCCAGTTCCGCGACATGAATTCGCTCGCCGCCTGGATGTGCTACAGCAACTTCCTAAACAGCCTGAATCTTAAACAAATCGAGGCCGACTACGCGCGTTTGCTGTAAACTTATGTAAGTTCTTCGATCTGCCAGAATTGCAGTGCATCGCTAAAATCGAAGAGCATCGGGCCGTACCTGTCACGGCCGCGCCGCCTCAACCGGTCAGCGTACCCAATGGCGCGGCTGCACTTCCCCAAATGCGACTTGATCGTCGCGCATTCAGTCGAAATGGAGATTCGTGGCACAATCCGCCCCAACCATATTGAGCGCGCAAACCGTGTCCAAGCAGTTCGGAGCGCAGGCCGTCCTCGATGGCGTATCGCTCTCACTCCACGAGGGCGAACGCCTCGGGTTGATAGGTCGAAACGGAGCGGGCAAAAGCACGCTGCTGAAAATTCTCGCCGGAATACTGCCGCCCGACGAGGGTCTCGTTACCCGGCGTCAGGGCACTCGCGTTAGGTATTTGGCGCAAACCTGCTCTCTCGATCCGGCTGTGACGGTGGGGAATGTGTTGGAAGACGCGGGTCGGGAAATCCGGGGGCTTTTGGCCGAATACCACGATATCACCCCCCGGCTCGATCACGCGGGAGGCGAAGCGGAACGGCGGTCATTGACGGCGCGGCACGACGAACTCGAGCACCAACTTCATATCAGCGGCGCTTGGGACCTCGATGCCGAGATCAAGCGCATCAGCACGGCGCTACGTCTGCCGCCGGGTGAACGTTTGGTGGGTACGCTATCGGGCGGGGAGCAGCGCCGGCTCGACCTCGCGTACACGTTGTTGCAGAGACCGGACGTGCTGCTGCTTGACGAGCCGACGAACCAAATCGACACCGCGAGCGCCGAATGGATCGAGCAGTTTTTGGCCGGGTACAGCGGCGCGTGCATCTTGGTGACGCATGATCGCTATTTCCTCGAGTTGATCGCCGAGCGGATCGTCGAAATCGAGTTCAGCCGTGTCTTCAGCTTTCCGGGCAACTACGCCGACTTCGTCGAGTATAAGTTACAGCTCAAGGGCGTCGAGGAGCGTACGGAAGTCGGTCGGCAGGGCGTGTTGCGGCGCGAATTGGAATGGTTGCGGCGCGGCCCAAAAGCACGCACCACCAAACAGAAGGCGCGCATCAATCGGTACGACATCGTCGAGGGGCAAGGCCCGCCGCCGGCGCACAAACAGTTTCATTTCGAGGTACCCGTACCGCCGCGCCTGCCCAGGCGCGTCCTCGAGGCCGAAAATATTTCGTTCGCATACGGCGACCGCAGCCTGTTCGAGGGGCTTACGTTCCATTTGCTAAAAGGGATGCGCGTGGGACTCGCCGGGCCTAATGGCGCGGGGAAAACGACCTTGCTTCGCGTTCTCATGGGCGAACTCGATGCAACCGAAGGCGCGATATTTCGAGGGGAGTTGACGCAATTCTTGTATGTCGACCAAACGCACGAGGAAGTCGACCCCAAGGAATCGATCATCGAGTTCGTCTCGGACGGCGCGCGGCATCTGGAAGTAAACGGCAGACGAATTTACGTACCGGCGTATTTGGAGCAACTCCTCTACGATCGCGAAACGATCATGATGGCGATGGGGAAGTTGTCGGGCGGCGAACGCAACCGCGTCGAACTCGCCAAGAAATTTTTGCGCGGGGGAAACGTGCTCGTGCTCGATGAACCGACGAACGACCTCGACCTCGATACGTTGCGGGTGTTGGAAGAAACCGTCCTCGATTTCGAGGGCTGCGCGTTTATCGTGAGCCACGACCGCTACTTCCTGAATCGGCTATGCACGCACATCATCGTCTTTCAGGAAGAAGGGCCGCTGGTGTTCATGGCCGGCAACTACGACGACTATCTCCTCTACCTCGAGAAAACCGCGCGTGAAAGGACCGTTGCGCGAACGGAGGCAAAGCCCGTCGCCGCGTCCCGTCCAAACCGCCCTCAGCCGTTGACGTACAACGAAAAACGGGAACTGGAGCGCATAGAGTCCCAAATCCACGTCTCGGAATCCCGCGTTGAAGAGATCGAGGGTGAGGTGGGGGCGGCCGGATTCTACGAGCGACCCTACGCAGAAGTGCAGAAGGTACTGGCCTCGCTAACAGAGGCCAAGGACACGGTCGAGCGGCTTTACGCGCGATGGCAGGAACTCGAAGCCAAGGGCGCGACGGCACGGACTTGATTATCGTACCCGGATTCATTACAGTAAGGAAGTACAGCATCCTTACCGGATACCATTATGGCAAACATCGCAAAAATCACTGCCAAGGGCCAAACCACCATACCTCGGGAAATTCGCGCCGCGCTTCACGTAAAGCCAGGAGACTTGGTTTCCTGGGAAATCACGGGCGAGGGCACGGTTAGGGTACAACGCGTCCTCCCAATGGACTTCGGATATCTTCAAGCAATTCAGGGCACGCTAAGCGAGTGGGAATCGGCCGAAGACGAGGAAGCCTATCGTGATCTTTAGGCGGTACGATGTTGTTCGCGTACCGTTTCCGTTTGCAGACCGGAACGCGTCAAAACATCGGCCCGCCCTTGTTCTCTCTTCCGAGGCCCCGTTCAACACGCCAGCAGGTCATTCCGTAATGGCGATGATTACGTCCAGTGCGCGCCAGCCCTGGCCGTTGGATTGCGCTATCACGGACACCACGTCTGCCGGCCTTTCGGCTTCGTCGATAGTGCGCTTCAAATTGTTCACACTCGATCACCGACTTGTCCGCGGCGTACTTGGCCGCCTAAGCGCCGTAGATGTGCGCACAATTGAACGGCAGTTGCAAAAACTTCTTGGACTGACGATTTAGTTTCGCGGCTAGGCTGCTGAGATTTTTAAACTGCGCAACGGTTTCGAGTTTCGGCCAATGCCTATCACCACGAACAAGTATTTCTACGCCCCGCCCGACTACGACTTTGCGGGGGCTTTCTTCGGAGCAGCCTTCTTCGGTGCGGATTTGGCCGCTTTGGCCTTGGTGGACGGCTTCGCGGGTGCGTCCTGGGCGGTCCCAGTCTTTTGGACGCGTTCAAGGTATTTGGCGACAAGATCGAAGCTCTTGTCGGTGGTTTTGCGAAAGTCGTCTCGGCCCTTTTTGCCCGTGTCTCGCCATTCTTCGATGACTTGCTTCGCCTCGTTGGGCACCCATCCGGTGTTCTTGAGGGCATCGTGCATGGCCTTGCCCGTCTGATCCTGCATTCGCCCGAGCGCGTCGATGCTGCCAATCATAATGCGCCGCTGCATTTCGATGGCGCGGGCCGCGAAGCGCGCGGTCTGACGGCGGGCAGTGTCTCCGCCAATGGAGCGCAGGCCCTCCTGGGCGCGTTTCACCATGTCCGTAGCGATGCCGACGGCCGACTTTTTCGTCTCGGGAGCGGGCTTTTTACCGGTGGCCATGATGCTTTCCTTTCCGCGAAGGGTTGTTCAGGTCGACGGTATGATACGTGGCGAGACGGGGTAAAGTCATTGTGCCTCCATTCGCGCGGCGCGGCAGGGAGCACACCACGGCGCTACGGGCGCGCGGCGAACGCTAATGGACAAAGTCAAAGCCGGTATCGTCGAATTCTACCGCGGGGCGATGGAGCGTCGGTACGAATTGGAAAACCTGCGCCGTTTCGACTACTTCGAAGACGTCAGCGACGAGGCAGCCGCGGCGCTGCGAAACTATTTCATGGACCACATCTACCCGCCGCTTGAGGAGCGGCGGCGTTTGGACGACGCGATAAACCACTTGAGCGAGTTGTTGAAGGCGCCGCGAAAGCTGACGCCCTTGATGGGTGCGGGCATCGCCTCCGCCTTCACGATGGGGACGCATCTCAAGGCGGCGGTGCAGGCGGGACTGGCAACGCGCGATGCGTACGTCGAGGCACGCCGCCTCGAAGACGCCCTCGCCGAGGCTGCGGAATCGAGAGAAATGCCCGCGTCGGACACGAACTCGCGCGCGAAGATGATGGGTCTGCTGCACGACTTACCGGCGGGCCGCGTCGAGGCCCTGGTGCGCGATGTGACACGGCTGTTTCGCGCGTTTTCCGACACAAG
Organism: uncultured Nitrospirales bacterium; assembly: GCA_964467615.1. Lineage (GTDB taxonomy): Bacteria > Hydrogenedentota > Hydrogenedentia > Hydrogenedentales > CAYXRK01. The sequence continues at coordinate 34,765 of CAYXRK010000007.1, forward strand.
GATGCTCGAAATCGCGGTGAGCTTTCTCGATCGGTGCGCCGAGATCATGAAAAAGCGGCCGGACCTCTATTCGAGCGCGGACGTAGCCGGCATTCGATTGGGCCGCCACATGTTGGCCGGGGGACTCGACCTCTTTCGTGAAATCGAACCAGCGCTTTTTCCCAAGATCATCCGCGGAATCGAAGAAGTCGAGCGGGACTGGTACCATGCGGCGATGGCAGAACCGGCGGAGTAGGAGGGGGCATGGCGTTCACGGTGCCAATCAAAATGAAGATGTCCTTCACGGTGGCGTGCCCGTTCGAGAACGTCTTCGACTCCCTGGCTGACGTCCCGTACTCCGCGGACCACTTTCCCAAGGTCAAAGAGTTGGTCGATCTCGGCGGCGAGCGATACCGATGGGAGATGGAAAAAATCGGCCTGGATCGTTACTTCATTCAGACCGTCTATGCCAGCGAGTACACCTGGGACAAGGAAGAGGGCTGGATCGCGTGGACGCCTGTGCCGGGCGAAGGCAACGCGCGCGTGACCGGCCGTTGGGATTTGAAGGAGATCGCCGAGGGGAAGACAAAAGTCAGCTTTGAAACCGACGCCGAACTCGACTTGCCGCTGCCAAGCATCGCGAAGATACTCCTTGCGCCAATGATCAAGCGCCAATTCGAAGAGTTGGTGAACGAATATTTGGAGAATCTGAAGGCAACGTGGAAAGAACTCGCGAAAGGATGAGGAGAAACTGAAATGAATGCATGGAGGCTGGCCGCGTGTGCGTGGTTCGCGATGACGATGTCCCTCGCTGTCGCGGAGGTGGCCGAAGTTAGCGTCGTTACCAAATCCGTCCCGTCGCCGGTGAAGGTATCCGTGCTCGCGCCGCCTGGGTATGAAGACTCGGGAACGAAGTACCCGCTGTTCCTATGGCTTCATGGCGGCGGTGGTGACAACGGGTTTCTCCGAACCTTTGCCCCGGTCTTCGAGGAAATGTGGGCGGCGGACGAAACGCCGAAAATGGTGGTCGCCACGCCCGACGCCGATCGCTCGCTCTACATGGACTACAAGGACGGTTCGCAGAAGTGTGAAACGTTCATCGTCAAGGAACTCGTGCCGTACATGCGCGAACACTACCGTGTGAGCGTCGATCGAACGACGACATTCATCGGCGGCATCTCGATGGGTGGAATGGGATCATTGCGCATGGGGCTAAAGTACCCCGAAATCTTCGGCGCAATCGTATCGATGGAACCGGGTATCGAGCCGAGTGTCGCGTGGAAAGACGTCCAACTGCAGGACAAGTTCTGGCGCGCGCCGGGATTTATGGAAGAGAAGTACGGGACCCCGATGGACGAGGCCTATTGGGCCGCGAACAATCCCGCAACAATCGTGCGTGATAACGCCGCGAAGCTGCGTGAATCGGGGCCAAAGATTTACATCGAAGTCGGAAGCGAGGACGCGTTCGGCTTGGATCGCGGTACTGACTTCTTGCACCGCGTGTTGTACGACAACGGTATCAAGCACGAGTATCGATACGTGCTCGGCGCCGACCACGTCGGCAAATCAATCATGCCCCGCGCCCGTGATGGTTTCCGTTTTCTGAAACGCGCAACGACCCCGCCCGAACCCGATCCCACGCTCGATTCAACACGCAAGCAAATAGAAAACTGGAAAAAATCGGCGGGGCTGTCGGAATGAGATGAGAATCGGGCCTGACGTACGACCTCACCAACGCGCCAAAGAGATCTTTCCGGATGAGCCTCTTCGCGGTTCGTGCTAGACTTTCCGTCGTAATGAGTCGGGCAATTGTGCAGGGAGTACGATCGTGTCTTCGCCGGCGGTACAGACTTTAATCAAGATGTTGGGAGAACTGCCCGAGTCCGCGCAGAATCGGGTCGTCGAACATCTCCGTGAGTTCCTCGAAGACATTCGAGACGAGGTTCGTTGGGACACGACATTCGCGGAGACCCAAGACAAGCTGGCTGTCGCCGCGCGCCGCGCGAAACAAGAGATCGCTGCGGGTCTCGCAGAGCCGCTCAACATCGATCGGCTATGAGATCGGACACTCTACCCTCGTTTTGGGCGTCCTATCATTCCCTCGATGAGAACGCGCGCAAGCTAGCCAGAAAGACGTATCGTATCTGGGTCGACAATCCGTTCCATCCATCGCTCCACTTTAAGTGTATCGATTCCGCGGATAACGTCTGGGCTGTGCGCATCAGCCGAAACTGCCGCGCGCTCGGAGTTTGGGAAGGACAACGATTTACTTGGTTCTGGATAGGTTCCCACGACGAGTATGAGCGGTTTTATTCCTAAAGACGTCTCTTTGCGCCGATGCAGAAAATCATTCGAAAATCACGTCGAGTTCAGACGGATGCCTTGGCCGGGAAAATTGAGCCCTTAGCGGTGGACGTTATCTTCACCGATGACGCCCTGCGTGTCGTGCTTGCCGACGGCCGCGAGATATCAGCGTCGTTACAATGGTTTCCGCGGCTGCTGCACGCGACTTCCCAGCAGCGTGGCGAATGGGAACTCATCGACGATGGCGTTGGCATTCACTGGCCGCAGGTTGACGAGGACGTAGAGATCGAGAGTCTGATGGCGGTGTAGACGGTCAATTTGTCGGCAACCCAATTCGCGTCCCGTCGGGCACGATCTCCATATCGAACCGCGTGAGAAAGTCCAGGGAAAAGCAGGGCTACTCGCTCACCGGCGCGTACTTCTCGTCGAGACCCGGCATAAACCACGGCGGATTGTCCCACGCGCGGCCTTCCAGAAAGCGGACGTTTGATTCCAGCGTGAGGTCTTCGCGAATCTTCAGCGCTTCACGGCACTTTACCCAGTCCGGGCCGTTCCCGCCGTGCGCGGCCATGTCGCGAGTGGCGCGCCAGTGTTCTACACTGGCGTAGCGCGTCATCAGCCAGACCTCGTCGTAGTCCGGACTGTCCACGCCCGCTTCGCCCATGTCGGTCACGGGATGGATTTCCTTCCACATGCCGATCACACGCGCGCCGAGTTTTTCGAAGTAAGGCCAAACGCCGTTTACGCTGGCGTCGAGGAACTTGTCGAATGTCCCCTTCTTGATGCGGAAGTACCGTAGCGTGACTACTTCGCTTCCAGCTTGAGCGACATCGTTGCGAACAGGCCGTGGTACTTCGGACGACGCAGCTTTTTCCGAGGGAGCAATCCCTCCCCGGAAACCCTCGCGGCGCTCTTGCGCTTTGCCGCCCGTCACGGTCGCCGCGATCCAAGAGGCAAGCGCCGTTCCGAAAACCGCGAGGACGAGCACGCGGCGACGGCCCTGTGAATCGCGCATTGACCCATCCCTCCGACACGACCCTGTACTCTACCGAAAGACGCAACGGCCGTCAATCGAGTCGAACATCGTAGACGAAGAGACGCGAATCGTTGTCTTCGGGAACGAAGTAGAAGCGAAGGCCGTCGGCCACAGACTCCGCCCAAAACGGATTGTTGGTCATCGCGAGCGTGGGGGAGACCCACAGCGGGACCGGGGTCTGGTGGACCGGTCGTAGGGTCGTCAGGTCGATCAAGTCAATGCCACCCAGAGCGAACGCTCCGCCGCCGAATCGATATTGGCTAAATCCGCAGAACAGGGCGAAAACTGAGTCCTTGATGTGAAACCCGTCCTGGTAGTCGATGTAGTGGCTGGAGTTGTCCAATGATTCCGGATGTTCGGGATCGATTGGGGCTGTTCCGTCGCCGTTCATCGCCCATCGGTAGAACCGTCGCGATCCCCAATTGACGCCGACGAGTTGGTGGTTCGTTGTGTCGCAGACGATCGCGCCCAGGTGGTCGTGGAACCGGAAAGCCGCCCTCGCTTCGAGTGTCGTCATGTCCACGCGATAGATGATCGTGGTCCCGCCGGGACGATACTCTGCGAGCGGCACCCAAAGATGGGATCCGTCCGTATCGATTCCGCCGGGGTGATAGATCGGGCCTTCACCGAGTTTGATGGATCGGAGGAGCTTTCCGCCGAGCTCCATCTCAAAGAGATGGCCAACGCCCTTAGCGTTCGCGCGGTCAACGACCTCGACGGACGATAGGTAAATGCGATCTCCGGACTTCACCATGCCCTGTGGGTGAAACGTGCGGAAGGGGAGACGCTCGGCGCTGACTTCCGTCCAAGTTGTTGACTTGGTAATCCGCAAGAAACCATCCGCCAAGTCCGCCGAACCCGCGGGAGAGAGCGCGACCCCAGCGACAACCGAAACGAGGGCGGAACGCAAAAATTGCCGCGGTACGCGCAAGATCGACGTGCGTATACTTTTCTTCGGAATCGTCAAGCGCCGATATTCCGTTTTCCTGTCAGAGCGCGCGGGGTCTCGATGGCGGCTTGCGCGGCGGCGAAGCGGGCGATGGGGACGCGAAAGGGACTGCAACTGACGTAGTCGAGGCCTGCGCGGTGACAGAACTTGACGGATTCGGGGTCGCCGCCGTGTTCGCCGCAGATGCCGATCTTCAGCGCGCTGCGCTTCGAGCGGCCCTTTGCAACGCCCATTTCCATAAGCTGTCCGATGCCGTCTTGATCGAGCGATTGGAAGGGGTCGCCGGGGAGGATACCTCTGGTCACGTACTCAGGCATGAAACTACCGACGTCGTCGCGCGAGAAACCGAAGCCCATTTGCGTGAGGTCATTCGTGCCGAAGCTGAAGAACTCGGCGGTCTCGGCGATGCGGTCTGCAACGAAGCAAGCACGGGGGATTTCGATCATGGTGCCGACGAGATAATCCAGCTTAATTTTTGTTTTCGCCTGGACTTCGCCCGCGACGCGCCGGACGATTTGTTCCTGGTTCCTGAGTTCATTTTCGTGGCCCACGAGCGGAATCATGATTTCGGGCAGGACCTTGATTTTCTTTTTCGTAAGTTCGGCGGCGGCTTCGAAGATCGCGCGCGCCTGCATTTCGGTGATTTCGGGGTACGTGATGCCCAAGCGGCAGCCGCGGTGGCCGAGCATCGGGTTTAGTTCGTGCAACTGGTTCATGCGCGCGCGGATGGCCGCGGGCGAGATGTTGATCGCGCGCGACAACTCGGTGATTTGCTGGTTGTCGAGCGTGATGAACTCGTGGAGTGGGGGATCGAGCAGGCGGATCGTGACGGGCTTGCCGACCATCGCGCGGAAGATTCCTAGGAAGTCTTTCTTCTGGTAAGGCAACAACTTCATGACCGCTTTGCGGCGGGCAACGGCGTTTTCGGCGAGGATCATTTCGCGCACATGGAGAATGCGCTGGGGATCGAAGAACATGTGCTCGGTGCGCGCGAGGCCGATTCCCTCCGCGCCGAAGAGGACGGCTTGTTTTGCGTCCTCGGGTGTTTCGGCGTTCGTCCGCACGTTGATTTGGCGCACGCCATCGGACCAACCCATCAGTTTCTTGTACCAAACGTTCTTGTTCGGCTGGGCGGGCAATACACCGATTTTCCCGGCGTAGACGACACCACGCGTGCCGTTGAGTGAAATCCAATCGCCTTCCTTGTAGCTCGCGCCGCCGACGCTGAATCTCTTTTTCCGGCGGTCGATGTCGAGCGCCGCGCAACCCACGATGCAGCATTTGCCCCAACCACGAGCGACGAGCGCGGCATGGCTCGTCATGCCGCCTTTGGCCGTGAGGATCGCTTCCGCGGCGTGCATGCCGTGGACGTCCTCCGGCGACGTTTCATTACGCACGAGAATGACCGGCTCGCCGTGCTTGGCCCAAGCATCGGCGTCGTCGGCGGTGAAGACGGCGCGTCCCACGCCGCCGCCGGGTCCCGCGGGCAGGCCCTTGGCGATGAGTTTCGCCTTCTTCTCGGCGGCGGGATCGAGCATCGGGTGCAAGAGTTCGTCGAGCTGGTTTGGCGTCACGCGCATGATCGCGGTCTTGCGATCGATCATTTTCGAGTCGCACATCTCGACGGCCATGCGCACAGCGGCCTGGCCGTTGCGCTTGCCCGTGCGTGTCTGAAGCATCCAGAGCTGCCCGCTTTCGATCGTGAACTCGATGTCCTGCATGTCGCGGAAGTGCGCCTCGAGACGATTGCGGATTTGCACGAGCTCGCGATACGTGCCCGGCATCGCTTCCTCGAGCGACAACACCTTGCGGGTCCCCTCGGTCTTCGTCGCCTTGTTCAGCGGCAACGGTGTCCGAAGGCCGGCAACGACGTCTTCGCCCTGCGCGTTCGCGAGCCATTCGCCGTAGAAGACGTTCTCGCCGGTCGAGGGATTGCGCGTAAACGCCACGCCCGTTGCGGAGCCATCGCCGAGGTTGCCGAACACCATAGATTGCACGTTGACCGCGGTGCCCCACTCGTGCGGGATGCCCTCAATCTTGCGGTAGGCGATGGCGCGCTTGCCGTTCCACGATTGGAACACGGCGCGGATCGCGCCCCAGAGTTGCTCTTGCGCGTTGTCCGGAAACTCTTTGCCAAGCGTGCGCTTGACGATTTGTTTGAACTCTTCGGAGAGTTGTTTCAGATCGGCGGCCGTCAGGCCCGTGTCTTCCTTCACGCCGCGCTTGTGTTTCATTGCGTCAAACGCGTGGTCGAGTTTTTCGCGCACCGTTTCGCCGTCCTTCGTTTCGACGCCCGCGGCCTTCTCCATAACGACGTCGGCGTACATCGTGATCAGGCGGCGATACGCGTCGTAGACGAAGCGCTCGTCCTTCGTCTTTTCGATTAGGCCGGGTATGGTCTTCGCGCCGAGGCCGACGTTGAGCACCGTGTCCATCATGCCGGGCATGGATTTGCGAGCGCCGGAGCGCACCGAAACCAGCAGCGGGTCCTTTGGGTCCCCGAACCTTCGGCCCATGACGCGTTCGACTTGGGTCATCACCTTGTTGACGTCATCGACGAGTTGCTTGGGAAACACGCCGCCCTTCTCGTAGTAGACGGTGCAGACCTCCGTCGTGATCGTGAAACCTGCGGGCACGGGAATTCCCAGGCTCGACATCTCGGCGAGGTTCGCGCCTTTGCCGCCGAGCAGTTCCTTCATGCTCCCGCGGCCGTCGGCCTTGCCGCCGCCGAAAAAATATACGTCCTTCTTGGCCATTCTCGAAGTCGCTCCTTATCGCGTGTTTATGGACAAAAATGAAAGGCCCCCAAGCAAACGGAAGCCAGCTACGGGGGGGAAGGGGCAAGATTATAGCGATTGGCCGCGGATCGCGCAAAAGAATTGGCCCCGCTCGCGAACCGGGCTGTTTAATCGCCGATCAGTCGCAGGGTCTGCTTAGTGTCGATGGTGAGTACGCCCCCCGCAACATCAGAGAGCGTTACGGCGTGGAGGTCGGGATTGAATTCGGAGATCGTCCACGGGGCGAGAAGTGTGTCCCCGAGTCCGAGTTGTATCGATTCGTTTGTCCCGTTGGGGTAAGTCAGGAGAAACCGAAAGCGCAAGTCATCAGGCGTGGATCCCATGATGCCGTCGAGAGAAACATCGACCGAGCGTTGTTCCGCGGGCGGAACGGTCGGGACTTCCGGGTTTTCAGGTGCGGCTTGCGTATCGACCGATCGCGGACCTTCGCTGGGGGCCGACGGGGCGGTAGTTTCGGGAACGGCAACTACGTCGAAGGGTAGTGAGACACCCTGATCTTTACCGCCGTCCGAGCGAAGCGCCGCCCGGTAGATCCCCGGAGTCAGTGATATCTCGAAATCGTGTAGCGCCTTTGGGCGAATTGTCTCAACCACGCCGTTCGCGTCCGGAGCGAGATCCATGAAAACCGGCTCGAAGGAATTTGCGCCGGATTTCCTTTCGACGACCATCATATAGGCGCCTCTGGCAGTGGTCCGCGCGGCGGTCGTCGAGAACGCGCGGCTGCCACCGTTCGATACCCGGAGTAACCTGCGCTGTATGCCGCGATCAAGATCGGGGGAGTCCGCCAAAATGACCGAAAGTCTTGGTTTCGGCCGGACTAGACCGAATCCGTCCGTATAGATGAGTCCGGCGCATGCCACACCGGCGAGCCCAGCGGAGAGCACCCATATGCGGCCTTGGGGATCCGGCCACGCCGCGATCGCGGCCGCGCCCAGAACCGCCATGTGCGACAGTACCAACAGCATCATACCGGGACGCAGCATCCAATGCGCCCCTGCTCGAAACCGAGTGGAGAGCGGATCGACACCGAAGTAGACTTCGTGAATCAATACAGCGCCGACCAACGTTGCGACGATCCAAGCGATGCACAGCGCGCGCGAACGAAGGCTCGCGTTGTTCAACGCTCCGGCGCCCGCGACAACCAAGCCAAACACGATAGGGCCCAGGAAGGACCATTTGAGCGGAGCGTCGAAGGATCCATACGCGATATACGCGCGGGCAAGTGGCAGATCGTCGACTGCAGGAAGAAAAATGCTGAGTCCCATGACAAGCGCGGCGCCCCACGCGACGATCGCATCGAGCGCCACAGGCGCGTTCGCCTTGCGAAGGGCCAAACGACGGAGAAACGTTCCGCGAGGATTCGGCACTTCGTCGACGTGTTGTGCGTTGAGCGCGCCGTCGATGACCAATTTGGCCTTGGCAAGATCGGTCTTGCTTTTGCGGAGCGCGTCCTCGTAGTCGTCGTACCCCGCGCGGTCAAGCTCTCCCACTTGGAGGCGGCCGCGCGCTAAATCCAGTTGCGCGTCGATCACTTCGGCGTCCGAGTCGTAGTCAATCTTCATCTGCTCGAGTCGCTTGCGCTGGAACGATACGCGCGAGCCGGCCACCTTGCGTTCGGCCCTGACGTCCGATCGCGCCTCGCGAAACCCGCGCGCAGTGTCTTGGCCGGCCCCCTGCATGCGATCCATCTCTCGCAGCTTGCGATCGGCGTGCGACCTGCGGTGGAGCGCATCGCGAAGCGCCGCGGTGTGGATGGTTAGCAGGGCCTCCGCGTCGTCAGACTCGACGGGCATCGAAATGGTGAAATTGTCTTTTGGGATACTTTCGAGTGGTAAGTCGATAAATCCACCCGCGAAATGAGGGTCCGCCGTCGCCAACCAACCACGTAGATTGTGCTGGCGCCGCTCTAGCCGATCTCTGCGCCGCCGGAGGCGATCAATCGTCTCGTGGAATTCGTCGTAGGGCATCTCGCCGACGCGCGAAGTGAGTCCGGTTTGGACGATCTTCTCCTGCGTGCTCGTCAACTCGATGGCTACTTCCATCAAGACCTGGCGAAGCTGATCGTCCAAGTCTACGCGCAGGCGTTTAAGGCGTTCGAGGTGCCGCTTGATTTCATCGCGCGCCAGCCGGTCCGCATCGGAGGCTTTCGATAGTGACTTAAGTTGTCGCGACAATTTGTACTGAACGCTGAGTAGATTTCGGAGAGGCTCGAGGGTGTCCAGCGGTACCGTCGAGATGCGCTCGTCCTCACCCGGCAGCGCGTTCGAGGCCCTCTTTTCCGGCGCGGCAATGGCCAGGCCACCCTCATCCTCGATTACCTCGATGCCCTCGGCCGGCTCGGGTTCAACGCGTTTGGGCCGCGCGGCGAGGCGGGGTTTTGGGGCCCTGCGAATAAGCTCGGGATGATCTTTGAGATAGATTTCCGATGTGCCTTCAGGGAGATCTTCGGCTTTCGGCACGCGAATTTTTTGGCGGCACGCGACGCATTTGCCGGGCTTCCCGAACAGATCGCTCGAGAATTTCATCTTCTGCCCGCAAATGCAGTAAATCCGCAATTGCGCTGTGCCGCCTTCAGGCATGGCCACCCCTTACTGCCGCCTTCGCTCGATGGACGAACGGCCCCTCCCGTACGTCAACCTTACTGTCGCACAGTGAACGGCGCAGGGTCAAGACTCTTGCATTTCGAGTGCGTTTCGAGGGCCGGAATTGCGGGGATGGCGCTACTGATCCTGGAAGCGCGGTTTGCGCTTTTCGGAGAAGGCTGCCAAGCCCTCGCGCATATCCTGGCTCGCGAAGCAGGCGTCGTAGAGTTCGTCGACGAGAATCCGCTGACGTTCCGATTGGGGGAGGACCGCCTGCCGTATACTCTCCCGCAGCAGCCGAATCGTTTTCGGCGCGTTGTTCGCGATGCGCGTGGCCAGCGCGATTGACGCGGTTTCCAATTCCGCGGCCGGATGGATCTCGTGGACCAGCCCCGTTCGTAGCGCCGCGGCAGCATCGATTTCGCCCGCCGTCAGGAAAAGGTATCGCGCCACCGCCGGACCAAGTTCTCTCACCGCCCGCTCGACACCCGAGAACGCGTATCCCAAACCGACGCGTGCCGGAGTAATCGCGAAACGCGCGTCGTCGGCCGCAATGCGCAAGTCCGCGCCCAGCACCAGTCCGCATCCCCCGCCCATGCACACGCCGTGAATCATGGCGACGGTAGGTTTTGTGCAGCGCTCGACCGCGACGAAAGCGTCAAACGCCGACACGGCCGGGGACTGATCCGCTTCAGAGCGTTGACCGATGCCGATAAGGTCCGCCCCGGCCGAAAACGCCTTCTCGCCGGCGCCGCGAATGACGATCACCCTAACTTCCGGCGCAGACTCGAGCACTCCAACGGCCTCGACCAAGCCGCCCCACATTTCCTCAGTAAACGCATTGAACTTCTCGGGCCGATCAATGACTATCCAACCCAGCGGCGCGTCAATCTTCGTGTGGATGTTGTTGTCTGCCATGTTGAAAAAGTCTAAAGAGAGGGGCGGCTACTCGGCCAATAAGAGGAAATAGTCCTTGCGCGAGATGCCGGCGGTCTTCAGGTTGTTTCGAATGATCGCGACCGGAACTTCGGTGTACGCAGGTATTACGATCGGGCGGGGCGCGCCTTCTTTAACGTACGATCGATGACTGCCTTCCTGCCGCGCAAATGTCCACCCCGATTTGAGGAACACGCGTTCGAGTTCGCGCCAGTGTACGGGGGTGATTCGCGGCACAAGTTAGGTGATGACCGACATGGTTTGATGTCCGACGCTCACCCAATCGGGCTCCATGCACAATTCGCCATTAATCCTGTATCCCGCCTCTTCGAGGACTTCGTGTAGTGTTCCATGTTCTACGGTGGTCCTCAAGAACAACCGGACCGCTTCGTCAAGCGCCGTGCGTGCAGTTTCGATAGATGGGCCGGAACTCATGACGTCCAACGGCATGGCGTGGGCGATGAACTGCGGGCCCTCCTTCCACACGTGGACCGAATATCCAATTTCCAAAGGTATTCCGTCCATAACGTCCTCCCTAGAAGGCCTCTGACGGTCAAGTATACGTCAACACGTGCGTCCTCGAATAGACGCTGGCCGACCGCCCTGGCCAAGGGCAAACTGTCATCACGCACGTGGTACAATTTCACGTCTACGCGCCCGTAGCTCAACAGGATAGAGCAACGGCCTTCTAAGCCGTAGGTTGTGGGTTCGAGCCCCGCCGGGCGCGCCAGTTTACGCTTTCGGCCTGATCCAACGATTGGCTAACACCCGGCCCCCGGTCGTACAACTACGACGAGACGAAACGCCTTCACGGTGCCGCGGCTTTACTTCATCGGCGAGTAGTCGGTGGGCTTGAGGTACAACCGCTCGACCTTCTTGACCAATTCTCCGTTGACGTGCGAAGCCTTCATCACGGTCTGCCATTCCGGGTCTCCGCTGAAAGCCTTCCAGTTGGCATCGGCCTGTTCACGGCTGGCGTGGGCGACGATGTAGACGAGGTCAGCCTCGTCGGCGCCGGGATTTATCGGCGTCCAGTAGGCGATGTTTTTCATGCCGTGCTTCTCGAAGATCGTCATCGTGTGATCACGGAACCGCGTGTGCAATGCCTCGGCTTTTCCTTCATTCGCATAATACTTCCGCAGTTCGTACACCATTTCCGAAGACTCCGCCTTTACGAGCGCAGGACGCAGCGCGAGTCCCAAGCCGATACCCGTGGCGAGCGCGAGAATTGCGACTCCAAGAACGAAATAGCGATGCATGAATAGATCCCTCGGTTGTGAGCGATGGTGGTTGAGGCCCCTCATGGGGAGCCACGATCGCGGTGAACGGTTTCCAAGGATTGTAAAGCGCACATCATTCAGCATCAACGCCGTTGCTGTCGGCGCGAAATGGCGACGAAGCAAGTGTTGCGGCACGTCGTGCCGAATCACTTCCCTGAGTTCGCGGCGACGAAATCGAGAATTCCTTGTTTGAGTTCAGGCTTGAACACGCAGCCCTGATGCGTCGCCCCGTCCACATAGAGCACGTCGAGATCCGGCACGATCGTCTTCCAAAGGTCTACTCGGCGAGTAAGGTTATCGTCCGTGCCGATGATCACCTTGACCGGTGCCGAGATCGCCTTCATCGCTTCCTCGGAGGTGGCGAAGTCGCCAAAACCGCGGAGACTGGCCTGCAACCTCGCTGACTCCGCTGTGCTCGTCGCATAATTTCGGGCAGATTCACTGCCTTCCTGAATCCAGCCCATGCCGCCGATGAGCAGGGACTGCACGCGATCCGGATGCAACGTCGCGAGTTTGATGGAAATCATTCCGCCCATCGAGTAACCGACGACGTGGGCCTTCTTCGCGCCTACCTGGTCGAGCAGACGCACCATGTCCTCGACCACGTGAATGCCGTGTTGGCCTTCGGGCGGCGCATCGCTAAGACCGTGGCCGCGGACGTCGGGCATGATCACCCGATACTTCTCGGCCAGCGCTTGCTGGATGCCTGGCGCACGCCAATTCAGGTTGCCGTTCGCCGTATAGCCGTGGATCAAGAGGACCGGCTCGCCCTCGCCCTCGATCCAGTAGCGAATCTTGACGCCGTCGGAATCGAAGAACTGTTCCTCGGCGCGGGCGGCCGTCGCGACAAACAATAGGAGTGCGACTGAGATAAGTACGACGCGCATGCAAACTTCCTCCCTCGGCCTGATTGCGCGATTCTAAGCCGAAACGGGAAACCGGACAACTTCCAGAGGCGCCCTCTAGACCCGGCCGCACTGTCCGCGCCTCCGAGCGAGGAAAAGTAGTATCATTTGAGACGAGCTGTGCCGTTTCCCATCGCCGACTTTGGGAACTCGCGAGCGAATTGGCGTGGCCCGTGCGGGCAGACGGGGGCTGACGGCGAGAGATTGGAATGCCGAAGATGAACGGGTCAACCAAAGGCGCGGTAATGACGGGTGTGACGGCGGTCTTCGTCTTCGTTTTGGCGGCCATCATCGGTTACGCCGAGGACACGATCGAGTTCAACCGGGACATCCTGCCGATTCTGTCGGACAAATGTTTCGCGTGTCATGGCCCCGACAAAGCGGCGCGGAAGAAGGACCTTCGGCTCGACGCAAAGGACGGTCTCTTCGGCCAGGCTTCTTCCGGCCTGGCTGTCGTCGTTCCCCGTGACCCCGCAGCCAGCGAAATGTACGCTCGCATTACAAACCCAGATATCGACGACCGCATGCCGCCCGAGAAGGCTACGCTGAAATTGACCGAGTCGGAGATTGCCACGATCAAGGCGTGGATCGTGCAGGGTGCTGAGTGGCAAGGACACTGGGCGTTCATACCTCCAGCAAAGACAGAACGCCCGGCGGTCGCTAACGCGGCGTGGTGCAGGAACGAGATTGATTACTTCATCTTGAAAAGGCTGGAAGGCGCGGGGCTTGCACCTTCCGCGGAAGCGCCGAAGGAGACGTTGATTCGGCGGGTGTCACTGGATCTCACAGGCCTTCCCCCGACGCCGGAAGAGGTGGATGCATTCCTCGCGGACGCGAGCGACGATGCGTACGAACGCGTGGTCGACCGTTTGCTAGCTTCGCCGAATTTCGGCGAACGAATGGCGTTTGTTTGGCTAGATGCTGCGCGGTACTCGGACACGAACGGTTATCAGCGGGACACCAAGCGCGACATGTGGAGCTGGCGGGATTGGGTGATTCAAGCGTTCAACGAAAACATGCCGTACGACAAGTTCACCATTGAGCAGTTGGCGGGGGACCTTTTACCGGACGCGACGCTCTCGCAGAAAATCGCGACAGGGTTTAACCGGAACCATCGGATCAACGGGGAAGGGGGCATCATTCCCGAAGAATACGCCGTCGAGTACGTGGTCGACCGCGTGAGTACCACGAGCACCGCCTTCATGGGCCTGGGCATGGGATGCGCGCGTTGCCATGACCACAAGTACGATCCGATCACGCAGAAGGAGTTTTACGAGTTCTACTCCTTCTTCAACCGAGTGCCCGAGGAGGGCAAGGGCGGCGAGCGCGGCAATGACGAGCCGTTTATCCAGGTCCCCACGCACGATCAGACCACGCGCAAAGAACAACTAAACGCCCAGATCGCAGCGGCGCACGAGCAGTTGTCCCGCCCAGATGAGCGGCTTGATGCGTTGCAAGCCAACTGGGAACGGGAGATGAATACTACCTTCTCCTCCCTGGATTGGAAGCTGATCGCGCCTACAGCGTTGGCTGCCAAAAACGGTACGACGCTTGAACTGCAGGAAGACGGATCGATCCTGGCCGCTGGGCCAAACCCCGACACCGAAATACACGAAATCACGTTCGAGGCCAATCGGGAGATCGGGGCTTTCCGGCTGGACTATCTCATGGATCCGCGGTTTCCAGAGTCCGGCCCCGGGCGCTCCACGATTGGAAATGTCATTCTCACCAACGTGGAAATCGAGCGCGCGTCATCGGCGGATCCATCGGTGGTCACGAAGCTGCGCGTGGCCGATGCGTTTGCGGACTATGCTCGCATGGACACCAAATATCGAATCGGTAACGCGATCGATGACGACGCGAGTAGCGGCTGGTCTACCGGGTCGCACATCAAACGGGACAACCGCGCGGCGATTTTCCTGCTCGACGCAAATACGCCGATCAATCCGGGCGACCGGGTGGCAGTGCGGCTGACGTACGCCTCCGAAAACGCCGCGCATACGCCGGGCCGGTTCCGCCTGTCTCAGTCGCCCTCGTGCGACATTTCAAATTGGACAAGGCCCGCCTTGGGGCCTTGGCAGTACGTCGGGCCGATCGCGGCGGAGATACAGCCCGCGGAACTCCTCGACACGAAGTTCGAGCCGGAAGACGGCTACGACAGCCAGCGCGAATATCCGAACGGTATCAAATGGCAGGAGAAACCCGATTGGGAGGACGGGGTCGTCCGCTCGTTCGATTCTACGGACAAGGCGGTGCACTATCTATACCGGACCATCACGGTCGGCGCGCCCGCCCAACTGGCGCTCTCCCTTGGAAGCAACGACTCCATCAAAGTCTGGATCGATGGCCGGCTCGAGTTATCAAAGAACGAAGGCCGGGTCGCCAAACCGGACCAGGAGAAACTTTCCGTCTTTCTTCCGGAAGGCGAACACAGCGTGCTCATTAAAATCGCGAATTACGGCAGCGAGTCTGGATATTATTTCAAGGTCGTGGATGATGGCGGCGAGGGCATGCTCACACTGATGCGGCGGTTGGAGACGCCCGCCGATAGCCGGACGCCGGAAAGCCAACAAGCGCTTCGGGAGATATTTCGGAAGCGAGACGCCGAGTGGTCAGCGAAGAACGAGGCGGTCGCCGCGTTGAAGAGCGAGCTCGATGCCGTGGATCGAAGCATCATCACTACGATGATCATGGAAGACATGGAGACTCCCCGCGATACGTACCTGCTCAAGCGCGGCGCGTACGACCAGCCGGATACCTCCGAGAAGTTGACTCCCAGCGTTCCGGTAATCCTCGGAGAAATGGACGGCGGTCTTCCGGCAAACCGGCTGGGTCTGGCCCAGTGGCTCGTCGATCCGCGCCACCCACTTACCGCCCGAGTGCGGGTGAATCACTACTGGCAAATGTACTTTGGAAGCGGCCTGGTTAAAACGAGCGAGGACTTCGGCGCGCAAGGTTCCCGCCCGACGCACCCCGAGCTACTCGATTGGCTCGCTCTCACGTTTGTCGATCTGGGCTGGAACGTGAAGGAAATGCAGAAGACGATCGTCATGAGCGCCACCTACCGCCAGAGTTCCGTGGTGACCGCGGCCAATCGCGAGAAAGACCCCGAGAACAAATGGCTGGGCCGCGCGCCCAGGTCACGTCTCACTGCTGAAATGATGCGTGACCAAGCGTTGAAGGTCGGCGGCCTACTCAGCCCCGAACTCGGCGGGCCATCGGTCAAGCCGTATCAGCCGGAAGACCTGTGGTCCGCGCTCACGTTCCAGAACATGGACGAGTTTGACACCAATTTTTACAAACAGGACACCGGCGACAAGCTCTACCGCCGGGGACTTTATACGTTTTGGAAGCGCACCATCTCGCCGCCGCACATGCAAATCTTCAATGCGGCGGGACGAGAGATGTGCTCGATGCGGCAGGAGAGCACGAACACGCCCATGCAGGCGTTGGCGGTATTGAACGAGCCAACGTTTGTGGAAGCGGCCCGGGCGCTTGCGGAACGCATGATTCGCGAGGGCGGAGATCGGGCCGGAGATCGGGTCCGCCACGGGTTCACACTTCTGCTGGCGCATGAACCGGACTTGGCGAAACAGCAGATTTTGCTCGCGGGCTTAAACGATTACCAGGCCCACTTCAACCAAAACGTGGAAGACGCCCGGGCGTTGATCGACGTCGGCGATTCGGTCGCTGACGCCGCCATCCCCGAGGCCGAACTTGCGGCGTACACGATGCTCGCGTCGGTCATGCTCAATCTCGACGAAGCGATAACACGGGAATAGGTATATGGATCCGATACTCGAACAAAAGCTGCACATCAATCGCCGCCAGTTCTTTGGCCGGTGCGCGACGGGAATTGGCACAGCCGCTCTCGCTTCGTTGTTGAGTTCGGAAGCCTCCGCGGCGCAGGACGACGATCCCCTCAAGCCGAGGTCTCCGCACTTTGCCGCGCGGGCCAAGCGGGTGATTTACCTGCATCAGTCGGGTGCGCCGTCACAGTTGGACCTTTTCGACTACAAGCCCGCGATGACGGCGATGTTCGACAAGGACCTCCCGGATTCGGTCCGCATGGGCCAACGATTGACCGGAATGACATCGGGACAAACGAGGTTTCCGGTTGCGCCCTCGATATTCAAGTTTCAGCAATACGGGCAGAGTGGCGCGTGGATCTCCGAATTATTGCCATACATCGCTAGTCTTGCCGACGACCTTTGCATCGTGAAGACCATGCACACCGAGGCCATCAATCACGATCCGGCCATGACGTTTTTCCAAACGGGGTTCCAGATCGCGGGCCGCCCGAGCATGGGTGCCTGGGTCTCGTACGGTTTGGGTTCCGCGAACCGAGACCTTCCCTCGTTCGTCGCGCTCAGTTCCCGCGGCAGCGGACGCCCAAGTTGTCAGCCGCTCTACGACCGCCTCTGGGGAAGCGGGTTTCTTCCCTCGGTGTACCAAGGCGTGAAATTCCGCGGCACCGGAGATCCGGTCTTGTATCTTTCAGACCCCCCGGGTGTCGATAAATCATTGCGGCGAAAGATGCTCGACGACATCAGCGCGATTAACCAACAGACGTTCTCCGAGTATCAAGACCCCGAGATCGTGACGCGCATCGAACAGTACGAACTCGCGTATCGCATGCAGACGTCCGTGCCGGAGTTGACCGACCTTTCCTCGGAGCCGGACAGTACCTTCGAAATGTACGGCCCCGATTCGCGCACGCGCGGGACCTTCGCCGCGAATTGCCTGTTGGCCCGCCGGCTCGCCGAGCGCGACGTTCGGTTCATTCAGCTTTACCACATGGGTTGGGACCAGCACGGTTCGCTGCCGAAGGAACTTCGCGGGCAATGCCACGACACGGACCAGCCGACGGCGGCGTTGATCACCGATCTGAGACAGCGGGGCATGCTCGACGACACGCTCGTCATTTGGGGCGGCGAGTTTGGCCGAACGATTTACAGCCAAGGCACGCTGACCGCCGAGGACTACGGGCGCGATCATCACCCGCGAAACTTCGCCATCTTCATGGCGGGTGGAGGCGTCAAACCGGGAATGAGTTACGGCGAAACGGACGATTTCTCGTACAACATCGTCAAGGACCCCGTGGACGTCCACGATTTGCAAGCGACGATCCTGAACCAGTTGGGCCTCGATCACCTACGGCTCACGTACCAGTATCAGGGCCGGCACTTCCGGCTTACCGACGTTTACGGCAACGTGATGAAACCGCTCCTGGCCTAACAGCCCGCGGCAAAAGTCGCCTTTCGAGCTGGACGATGGGGAGGGCGAGGCCCCCGCCGAGCCGCAAACAGTTGGAGATTACTCACGACAGCGCCCATCTATCCGCTTATTTGCGCAAATATTTCACGCAAAATGCCCAGTACCGTGTTGATCAATCGATACACGAAGTTGCGAAATGGCGGGGCAAACCAGAAAAGAAAGACAAACCCAGGAACGGCGATCCACGTCCAGTGCCGCTGAATCCCGCGCACCAGCGAGAACAGTAGGCCGATGACTGATGCAATGACGCCCGCGAACAGATCGGTTAGTTTCCGCAGAAACCATATCGCGTCGCTCTCCATGGAGACGCCGCGGCTACGGCTGGCGAGGCCTCCCGGCGCGCACTCCAACACGAATTCGGTGTACCCCACCCGGAGTACCTCGCCCGGACGCAACACGCGCGACCGCACGCTGCCGGTCCGTTTGCCGCCGACGTACACCGGCCCGCCGGTCGAACGAATCCGATAACCACCAGCCACCGCTGTCGCCGTCGCGTGACGTTCCTGAACGGTGTTGTCCAGGCGGACGACCACTGCGCAATCGGCCGTTTGCCCAATCGTAATCGGGCTGCGAGTCAGGGCGAATTCCGCGCCGTCTTCCGGGCCGTTGATGACGGCGAGCGTGTCCGCGTAGCCTTGTTCCATCAGGCCGGCCCCGGCCGTTGCTTGCTTGAAGGATCGCCCTTGCGGAAGAGTAACGCGTCGCCCTCGGCGAGTACATCCACCATGTCGCCGGAGGCGAACTTCCCTTCGAGCAACATCTCGCTGAGCGGTCCGGCAATGTGCCGCTCGACGGCGCGTTGCAATTCCCGCGCGCCGTATTGCGGGTTGTAGCCCTTCTCGCCGAGGTACTCGTAGGCGCCTTGATACATGCGAATGCCGATGTTCTTCTCCTTGAGCCGCAATCGCACGCGATCAACCATTTGGCGAAGGATCGTGCGCACATCTTCGGGGAGCAAGGGATAAAACGGCACGATTTCGTCGATGCGATTGATGAACTCGGGCCGAAAATGCTTGCGCAATTCATCGAGCACCGCTTCAATGTTGTGGTCGAACGCCGGATCACACAATACGTTCGCACCGATGTTGGACGTGAAGATGATCATCGTGTTGCGAAAACTCACCATCTTCCCCTGCGAGTCCTTCAGCCGGCCTTCGTCGAGAATGGGCAGGAAGATGTCGAAGATTTGCGGGTGCGCCTTTTCAATTTCGTCGAACAACACAATCGAGAACGGGTTGTTCGCCACCGCTTCCGTTAACAATCCTTCCTTCTCACTCCCGACATATCCCGGCGGCGCGCCGATCAGGCGCGACACCGAATGCGCCTCGATGAACTCGGACATGTCGAACGTGATGAGGTGGTTCCGCGACCCCAATACGCTTCGCGCCAGTTCCTTGGCGAGTTGCGTTTTCCCGACCCCCGTCGGCCCAAGGAACAACATCGACGCGTCCGGACGATCGGGGTCTGCGAGGCCCGCGCGCGCTTTCTTGACCGCCGCTGCGGTCTTGGCCACGGCCTCGTCTTGTCCGATGATTCGGGCCGCCAAACGCCGATCCAAGTCGATCAGGGCACGCCGCTCCTGCACCGTGACTTCCTCGAGCGGGACTCCCGCCAACTGGCTCACCACCCTGCGGATATCGTGGCAGTTCACCTCGTGGCGTTCCCGGCCCCGCATGCTTTTCGTGCCTGCCGCACGGTGGATGCGGTATCGCGCGCAGGCTTGATCGAGCGCGTCGATCGCCTTGTCCGGCAATTGCCGGTTGGGCAAATACCGCACCGTCATATCGATGGCGGTCTTCAGCGATTCCCGCGTGATTTGGACCCCGTGGTGTTTCTCCAACGAGGGTCGCAACTTATCAAGCACCCTCAGTGTCGCTTCCGGAGTTAGCGGCTCCACGCGCACCATCTGGAACCGCCGCTCGATTGCGGGATCCTTGCCGATGAACTTCCGATACTCCTGGATCGTCGTCGCGCCGATGCATTTGATTCGGCCCCGGCTCAACGTTGGCTTCAACAAATTCGCCAAGTCCATCCCGCCGCCGTCGGTCGATCCCGACCCCATAATCAGGTGGATTTCATCGATGAATAGAATGACGTTCTCGTCGTTCTCGATCTCTTTAATCAGTGCGCCGACGCGTTGCTCGAACGCCCCACGGTACTGTGTCCCCGCCATGAGCGCGGACAGGTCCAACTCGAGTATGCGCTTGCCCGCGAGAAGGCCCCCGTCGCGTTCCCCCGAGGCGCGCAACGCCAGCCCCTCGACGATCTTGGTCTTTCCCACGCCGGCTTCGCCCACCAATATCGCGCTGCTCTTACCCTTCCGCGCGAGCACCTCCAGTACTTCCATCACTTCGGCGTCGCGCCCGATCGCGGGCTCGATTCTGCCCTGCCGCGCTTCTTCCGTAAGGTCGCGCGTGAGATCCACGAGCGACAGTTGCGGTTCGTCATCGGCCTGCGCGCCCGAAGCGGGCGAGTCGTCGGCCACGGCACGCGCCGCGGTCTGTGGTCTCACCGCCGCCTTGACAGGTTCGCTCGCTGAAAATGCCGTTCTAAGTTTCTCGATGATCGCCTGCCGCTCTGACCCTATGCGATCCAGGATCCTGCTCGGCAGTGCGTGCGAGTCCGCCAGCAGCGCCAACAGCGTGTGGCCAGCCGAAGCGCTCGGGTTGCGAAACCGCTCCGCCAATCGCGACGATTCGTTGATCGCCGCACCGCACCGGGGGGTGTAGTAGACTTGGCCCTGCACGTCCGGCGCGACGCCCCGCCACGCCTCCGACTGGCATTGCTTCGCCGCCTGACGCAGCGTTTGAAGGTGGTCGGTTCGAACCGGCGCAGGCAAGAAGTCGGGACTATTGACAAGGGCATCGAACAGGTGCTCAACACCTACGAAGTACTTGCCCTGACGAACACTAATCGCCGCGGCCTCATCGAGCAGCGAGCCGATTTCTGGTGATACTCGGACTTGCACACCATACCCCTTGCCGCCGCGCTGTTCCGCCTTCAGCACCCACAGTTGCGGGCACACGCGGCGATTTTGGACCTCACCGCACGGCGCAACTGGCCGCGAATCCGCAATTGCGGCAAGCGACTATAGCATACGATTCGTGCGTAGGCGGCAAGTTTTCTGTGCGATTCAGCGACGACTTTCCCCCAACGTCAGCGCTTCCTTTCTAACCCACCGTTTCGTTGATCGAGGGCCGTGCGCTGCTATAATCGGTTCCAACGAACGACTAGGAGCGCTCCCGTGATACTCGACGAAAACGAACGGCCGATGGTGACCGTTCATGTGTGCTATAGCGACGAAGAGGGTGAAGTCGTGCTTTCCGTCCTGAGGGACGGCGGTATCGAGGGTTGTCTTAACTCCGACGTCCCTCACTCTTTGCTCCCGATTGACGGCGGCGAACTCGGAAAAGTCGAGGTCCTCGTGAACGAAGACGATGCGGATGAAGCCCGACATGTGATTGAGGAGCACAAGGCAAGCGCTGCGGGCGCCGACGAAGAGTAGAGTCCTATTGAAGCCGGATCAGGGATTCGGCCGCGGACGCCGTACGAAAATGTCCTTGGGATCCGGCTTTTGGACTGAAATCACCGGCTCTTCGAGGGCCTCCATTCGCGCCGGGTCTTCGTTTTCTAAGGGCTGATCCGCGAACCGCTTGACTACGGGATCCTTGTCGCCTTCGTAGTAGTCAGACTCGTAGAGTACGCCGTTGACGTACATCTCGACGGTTGCTTCATCGGTGTAGGTCACTTTCTGGATGGTGAACGTCGCGCCTGCCACCAGATTCTGCGGCACGGCCACGGGTGTACGAGCACCGTTCCCGTCGACCAGATCGACCCGTACTTGCGGCGCGTATACATTTGCGGGGAGGCTAAGCGTGACATCGACCCGCCGCCGCACGTTCGGAATATCCGCCCCGTCGTAGAGCCGGGTTTCCAAAGAAGCGGCCGAGCCCTCGATGAGCAGCGTGCCGGCTTCCGGATCCTGTTTCAACACCGTCGCGAAGTCCTGGCTATCGGATCGAACGCTGAATACTTCGTGCGGAACGTTCATCATCTTCAGTCGTTCGATGGCCTCCTTGACCGGCATCGCCACGAGGTCCGGCATGAACATCTCGTCCGTGCCCGGCCCGTCGCTGATAAGCAGACTTACCTCGGTGCCCTGCGTGCGGGCGCTTCCCCCCGGAGGAAACTGAGCTATCACACTCCCCCGAAGCGCGCTGTGTGGCAGGCGGCTCTCGGGGCCTTGCCCGAAACGTGCATCTCGCAGATCGGCGGCGGCCTGCTTGTAGTCCCTGCCGACCACGCTCGGAACCGTTTCCAAGCTGTGCCCCGAGCTCACGGTCACTGCTACCTTGCGTCCCTCGCGGACTACCTTCGTCGCCGAGGGCCGTTGCAGCAACACGTAGTTCTCCGGATACTCTTCGGTCGGCATCGGAGTTTGAGTGCCCATCTCGAGGCCTTCCTTGGCGAACTCCGCCATCGCCCGCGGAACGGACATGCCAACCACGTCCGGCACGACGACGTGCTTGCCGCCCTGCACGGCCTGATTGAACACGTACCACGCCGCGCCCGCCATTACCGCCAGAAGAAACGCGGTTGCAAACGTCCACTGGACCGACCAGCCCACGAATTTGAACACGAACAGGATGGTATTCAGGATCGCTTCCGCAATCGCGTCAAGAAATACCCGTCCAATGGGCCGCCGCCGGGAAGCACCCGGTACGTTCCCTGATGAATCTTCCACGGGTCTAGCCATTCGGGACCATCTTCGAGTTCAATGCTTTCACTCCCCCGGACGCCATCGAGGACCCCCATCGTTTCCTCGGGCGTGAACGTGCATACGGAATACACGACAACACCGCCATTCTTGCAGAGGTGGATCGCCGCGCGCAAAAGCCGCGTTTGTTCCGCCGCGAGCCGGGCCGGCTCCTCGGGCCGCGCTCGATACTTGATTTCCGGATGCCGCCGTAACGTGCCGAAGCCAGTGCATGGCGCGTCCACCAGGACGCGATCGAAAACGGCGCGGAATGGGGGAGAGGCGCCCTCGGACGCGACGCAATGGATGCAACTGACACCGAGCTTCTCCGCGTTTTCGTGGATCAATGCAAACTTCTCAGGATGAATGTCATTCGCGACGACGAAACCATTGTTTCCGATCAATTGGGCGATGTGCGTGGCTTTCCCTCCGGGCGCCGCGCATAGGTCTAATATCCGTTCGCCCGCTTGTGGTTCCAACAATGCCGACGGCAGCATCGAGGCGGGGTCCTGGACGTAGAACAACCCATTTTGATGTGCCTTCGTCCGCGCGAGTCCACCGCCGTCGATAACGATGACCGCGTCCGGAACTTCCGCGCACGGCACTGCGCCAATCTCGGCTTTCGCGAGAGTCTTGATCAGCGCTTCACGGTCCGTCTTGAGCGTGTTGACGCGCACCGTGTGTTGCGCTTCTTCCGCGGACGCGGCGCAGATGCGTTCGGCGTCCGCTGCTCCGAATTCGGCAATCCAGCGATCGACGATCCAGCGCGGCGTGGAATAGCGGATCGACAGGAAGTCGGCAAACGAAGATTCACGATCCGGAAGGTCAACCTGCTCAAAGGACTGCGGCGCGCGGTTGAGGACGGCGTTCACCAACTTTGCTGTGCCGGCGTGGCCGCGCTTTTTTGCCAGATCGACGGATGTATGGACCATCGAAGGAAAGGTCACCTGATTGCAGAACAGGGCCTGGAACACGCCCATGCGCAGGATCGCCAGAATTGGCGCGGGCAAGTCGCCCAAGGATTGATGTACGCGCGAAGCCAGGACGTGATCGGCCAGCATCTTGTGCCGCACCGTGCCGTAGACGAGTTGCGCAAGAAATCGCTTCCCGCGGGAGGATAATCCCCCCTTGCGCCG
>CAYXRK010000008.1:0-58152 GCA_964467615.1 uncultured Nitrospirales bacterium
GTCATCTCCGAGGGGTATATGCCGCCTTGGCACGCCACCAAGGAATTGCACGGCGTCTTCTCGAACGAACGCTCGATTACGGATGATCAGCGCAGCACGCTGATTAGCTGGGTGCGCACCGGCGCGTCCGCGGGCGACCCGAAAGACGCGCCCGCTCCGAAGGAATGGGCCGCGACGGAAGGTTGGAGCATCGGCACACCGGATCTGGTCGTCAGCTTCCCCGAGCCGCACTTCGTGGCGGACGACGTCGAGGACACCTACGAATACATAACCAGCACGATTACCGAGGAAATGCTTCCCGAGCCGCGCTGGATGAAGGCGATTGAATTTCGTCCGGGGAGCAAGGCGGTCCACCACATCATCGCGCTGCCGCTGGGCGGTATCGCGCCGGGCAACGACCCGACCGTCTATCCGGATGGCATGGGCGTGCTCATGCGGCCCGGCACGGAAGTGACGTGGCAGATGCACTACCACAAAGAGCCGGGGCCCGGCACGGGCGTGTGGGACCAATCGAGCGCGGGCATCAAGTTTTATCCGAAGGACGCGGACATCAAGAAGATCATTCACAACGAATCGCTGGGCAACTTCGAGTTTAAGATTCCGGCGGGCGATCCGAACTACAGCGTGCAAACGGCATTTACGTTCGACGAGGACTCGCGCATCATCTCGATGCTCCCGCACATGCACGTTCGCGGGAAAGCCGCGAAGTACGAGGCGTTCTTTCCGGACGGCACAAGCAAGGTATTGCTGGACGTGCCGAAGTATGATTTCAATTGGCAGACGACGTACCGGTTCAAGGATTTCGCGGAAGTGCCGAAGGGCACGAAGCTCGTGCTGACGACGGCATGGGACAACTCGGCGAACAATCCGTCGAACCCCGACCCGACCCAGGACGTGTATTTCGGCGAACCCACGACCGCTGAGATGAGCTTCGGGTTCATGAACTACATCAGTTCAACGGAACGCGATGATGTTGCCGCGTTCCTGGCGAACGGCGGCAACGGCAGAGGCCAATTCGGTGGCGGACGCGGCGGTCGCGGCGGTCAGCGTGGCTTCGATCTCGAGAACGTGATCGCGCAGTTCGACAAGAACAAGGACTCGAAACTGCAGTCGGACGAAGCGCCGCAATTCCTTCAACGCTTCTTCAACATCATCGACGGCGACCACGACGGCGCGCTCACCGAGACGGAACTCAAGGAAGCCGCCAAGCGGTTCGGCGATCGTGCGCAGCAAGGGCGCGAACGGCGCCAGGGTAACGCGCCCAGCACCGACTGACACGGCGCCACTAATCCATCATACGTTTCCGACGCGCCCGGCTTAGCCCCAGGCGCGTTTGTTTTGTAGCGCCTGCCTCAGTAGCGCCTGCCTCGACGAGGCTGGCGCAGCCTCAGGCGTTATCGCAACGCCAAGCACGCGATCTGTGCGGGGTCAGTTCCCAACGCGATCGCGATGTACTGCTTGCCGGCGAGTTGGTAGGTCATGGGCACGCCGGTGGGGTCGCCGGGGAGTTGGACGCGGTGGATTTCGTGGCCGTCACGCTTGTCGAGAAATCGCAAGAAAGGGTTGCCGCCGGTGGCAGAACCGGAGCGTCCGGAACCTTCGGTCAACACGATTAGCGTTTTTGTTACGAGCACCGCGGCGCGCGCGTTGGTGCCGAGGTATTCGAGGTGCAAGTCCTTGAGCGCACGGTGGTCGATTGGGCCTTTGCCGCCATTTGCGATCTCCCAGCGAATTTCGCCGACGTTGAGATCGATGGCGACGAGCGCCGCATACGGCCCTTTGAGCAAGGGCAACCCGTCGGGCCCGTCCATCCAGTTTGTGCCGAGGGGGGCGTTGCCTCGAGGCAGCGCGCGGTTGTAGCGAAAGTTCGAGCGCGCGCGGTCCGGTTCGCCGACCATGATGATCGACGGCCAGTTCATCGCCGGCACGTAGAGCGTGGCCGTCTCGGGGTCGAGCGCTGCGCCGGGCCAGTTCGCGCCGCCGCCGTACCCGGGCATCATGAGCGTCGGTCCGTCGAGCGAGGCGGGAGTGAATAGCGGGCCAAAGTCGTACGCGCGAAGAATCTCGCGGGCCTTGGCGCGGAGCTCGGGGGTGTAGTCGATGAGGTCGTCCTCGGTGACGCCTTGGCGCGCGAAGGGCGGCGGCTTGAGCGGGAACGGCTGCGTCGGGCTGGTCTCTTCGCCGGGCACCGCGCTTTGCGGCACGGGCCGTTCTTCGATTGGGAAAATGGGTTCGCCCGTCACGCGATTGAACACGAACGTAAAACCTTGCTTGGTCACTTGCGCGACGGCGGGGACCATCTTGCCGCCGATGCTGAGGTCGACGAGATTCGGCGCGCAGGGCAGGTCGTAGTCCCAAAGACCGTGATGCACGAATTGGTAATGCCACACGCGCTCTCCGGTCTTCGCGTCGAGACAGACCAACGATTCGGCGAATAGTCCGTCGCCGAGACGGTGGCCGCCGTAGAAGTCGTTCGTCGGTGTGGAGGTCGGCAAGTAGACAAGACCGCGTTCGAGATCGGCACTGATGTTCGTCCACACGTTGGCGTTGCCGGTGTATTCGTTCGCGCGATCTCGCCACGTGTCCGCGCCGAATTCGCCGGGCAGTGGGATGATGTGAAACTCCCACGCGGGCGCGCCGGTGCGCGCATCGAAGGCCTTGACGACGCCGGGAATGCCCTCCTTGACCTGCGGGCCGTCGGAAATCGCCGAGCCGACGATGACTCGATCCGCAACGACGATGGGCGCGGAGGGATGACCGTATACGCGGCCGCGCGTGGCCCTGGGCACGCCGGCGAGAAGATCGGCGCGGCCATGATCGGCGAAGGTGTCGATGGGTTTGCCCGTATTCGCGTCGAGGCAGTGGAGCCAGGAATCGCCCGTCGCGTAGTAGATGCGCGCGTCCGTACCGTCGGCCCAGTAGGCCGCGCCACGCGAGATGTAGCCGAGGTTCGGCGGCCGTCCGGCCTTCCACGAATCCGGGTTGTAGACCCACTTCGTCTCGCCCGTTGCGCCATCGATGGCGGACGCTTGACCCAGGCATGTAGTCACGTATAGCTGGCTATCGATATAGATAGGCGTGCATTGAAAGTACGTCGCGCTCGCCACCGTGGGGTTGTTCGCGTTCGCTTCCTGGATCGCGGCGTCCGGCGAGATCCACGTCCATGCGATTGCGAGGTCCGCGACGGTGCTCGGATTGATCTGCTCGAGCGGCGAATACTTCGCGTGCCCGGCGTCGCCGCCGATGTTCGGCCAAGAGCCGTCGCGCGGGGCACCGGTCTGGGCAACGCACGAGGTGGCGATAAGTAGGGGGACGAACAGGCGACTCATGATCGTGCTCGCTCAACCGGAACGCATGTTCTCGCAGCGCGCAGGTTCATTCTTCCGGCGTCGCCTCGCCCTCCGCCGATCCGGCCTCGTCGTCGCCTTCGAACCCCATGTCCTTGTCCTTGACGCGTTTGATGTGATCCAATCCCGGCGCGCATTTTGGATCGAGCGCGAGGGCCTCTTCCCAATCCTTGACGGCCTTGTCGAGTTCGCCGAGCTTTTCCCATGCAAGCCCGCGGAAAATGTGCGCACGCACGTTTTTCGGATCCAGCTCGATCGCGCGATCGAGCATGGCAAGCGCCGCGCCGACGTCGCCGCCGTATCTGGGCTTCGCAAACAGCATTCGCTTGCACGCGGTAACATAGGCGTTGGCGTTGCCCGGATCGAGTTCAAGCGCTTTGCGCGCCGAGTCATCCATGTTATTGCTGTATTTCTTGCCTTGAAATTTCGACCGGATCATAGTCGCGTACAAGTCCGCCATCATCCGGAATTTTTCCGACGAGTCGGGCATCGCCCGGAGCGTACTCAGTCCGATTTCCGCGATCTCGTCCGCATGCCGTCCAAGGAGCCGTTTGTCGCGCATCTCCATCGTGTCGTTGTTTTCGTAGTCCATGCGCATCATTTCGGCGATGACTACGGCGAGATCGGCCAACGCGAATTGCGCGGCGGCATCACTCGGATTGGCCGAGATGAGGGCTTGGGCGGCAGGTATCAACGACTCGCCGAACTTGGCGTCGTATTCGATTCGGGCCTTTTCAATGTTCGCGCGAAGTTCCGCCAACGCTTCCGATTGGCCGGCGCATGCGGCCACCGCAGCGGCAATAACGATGAATATAGACATGCTTGTCCCCGTGACGTAATCCACTGAAGCCTTACCCCGAGGTCAGTATATCGGACGCTTCGAATGAGGGGCCACTCGCGTCGGCTACTTCGACATGCGCACGGGCGCGAATTCGATCGGGGGCAACGTGATCCGTGAAGTGGGTAATTCGCTTCCAGCGTAGAAGGCCAGCATCGCCTCCTTTAGGCCCGGCGCCAACGAGAACAATTCCTCTTCGTGACCGGTGCCTTCGACGATTAGCTGCTGACCGTTTGGGAATCCTTCGCTTATCTCTTGAGCGTTTTCCGGTGGCGTGCGGCCGTCGAGCGTTCCGCTCACGAACAGCACCGGGACATCGGAACGCAATGGCGTGCGAAATCCCTCGCCGAGATCGGCCACGCCCCACGCCCCACAAAGGCCCATGAACGGGAAATTGATCGCGTTGCCCAGCGGCGATACGGACGCCTCGCGCTCGATGCGTTCGCGCCTCGCCTCGCTGATGCCGGACGCGCAGTCCATCGTCCACGACATGACGAGGCCCAACGGTTGCCGCCGCATCACCATCGACCAGCCCGCCAGGCGGCGGTAGTCGCCTTGGGACAAATCGTAAAACATGGCGGGGAGATCGCGAATGCTGTTGACGCGGCCGACGGCCTCCGCGGTGTAGATCTGCAAATCGAATTTGCCTAGCACGATAGTATTGCTGCCGAGTTTGACTTCGACGGGTCCTCGTTCGAGGTCCGCCAGCAGTTTGGTCAACAGCCCCTTGAAGTCAGGCACCGCCTTGGAGACTTCCGGATCAGCGGCGATCAAGGCGTGTACTTTGTCGACGTGCCGGTCGATCGCCGATGGCAACTTGAGCGTGTGGTCGGGCCCCTCGACGCCGGTCAGTACCGCGCGGTTTACGCCTTCCCCGTGGTAGCGAAGGACAGCCAGCGAAAGATGCGTGCCGTAGCTTGTGCCCCAGAGGTTGATTTTCTCCAGTCCGAGTGCTTGGCGCAACGCGTCGACATCCGCCGCGCTCTCCTTCGTGTTATACGCGGCGAGGTCGATGCCCTGCGAACGGAAATGTTCGGCGCATGCGCGTGCGGCGGTCTCGGCCGCCGCCACCCACCGATCCCAATCGCCGGGCTGGTCCAACGGAAACGACCATCTCTCGCCGCAGGCCAGTTTCGGCTCGGAGATGCCAGTGCCACGTTGATCGAAGGCGATCACGTCGCCCACTTCCCGGAGCGCCATGAACAAATGGAAACGTTCGGACTTCGCCGTGCCGATGCCTGAACTGCCGGGCCCGCCGGCCAAGTACACAATGGGCGGTCCCGGGTTGGCGGCGGTGCTGGGAAAGCGCACAAACGCGAGGCGTACCGTGCGCGATTTCGGGTCCGAGCGATTTTCCGGGACCGTGATATGCCCCATCTCGGCGTCGATCTTCTGTCCCTGCGCCTCGAAGACGTAGGGATCGATGGCTAGATCGAAATTTACGGCGGCGGCGAGAGAGTAGAGCGCACAGGCACTGAAGGCACCAATAATTCGCAGCATGCTTTCCCCTTTCGAACGAAGATCGTCCATGGTAGGACGCTCGCCGACTTGAGAGAGTTTCAACATCGCCCCGAATGAAGTCCGGATATACGGCTGCCAGATGTCGTCTATCCATCGCGGCCATTCGTTGGACCATGTTATGATTGCGCCCAGTTGACGGGCAAATCTCCATGAAATCATTTGCTTTTGCGGTTGAAATCGTCCCGGACTCATTTGAGGACGGGCGCGAAGCGTTCCATGCTTATTGTCCCGCGCTCCGCGGTTGCCGCACATGGGGTCACTCGTATGACGAAGCGATGACGAACATTCGTGAAGCCATCGAGTTACATTTGGAGGCGATGATCGAGGCTGGTGAGCCTGTGCCCATCGATCCTAAGAATGGAGTCATCGAGCTTCGTGTCCCGTCGGTAATCGTGAATGTATGAAGGTGCCGAAAGGCGTTTCCGCTCGCAGGTTTATTCGCGCCTTAGAACGAGATGGTTTCGAACTTGATCGAACGCGCGGTAGTCACCACATCTACGCTCACTCCGATGGCCGGCGCGTAACGGTTGCCTATCATCGATTGAGCGACGACTTCCCTCCAGGGACGTTACGCGGAATGATACAAGATGCTGGTTGGGGCCAGGATGATCTGGACAGAATAGGGTTGTGAGTCTTGGTTCTTTTCGATTCGCTTGCCGTCATCGACTACTTCGCCTCTAGTTCTTACGTTCACGCGGCCCATCGGAAATCTCAATGCGCAAATTTCTCAAGATCGGTTGCCTAATAGTCGTCAGCGTTGGTTTGCTTGTGGCGCTTGCCGGCGCGGCGGCAATCTTTTATTTCGACTCGCAATACGCGTTTCTCAGCCCTGGGCCGGTGATTCTGCACGAGAGCGTAACCTCGCTGCACCCCGCGATTCATGGCGTGCTCGACCCCGCGCCGCTGGTCGAAATCGCGCGGCGCCGCGCGAGCAAGGCATACGGGCGCGACATACCCCCTTGGCTCGTATCGTTCGCAATGCCGTATTCCGTGTCATTTATTGCGTCGGCGGACCATGATTCGGGGACGATTCCACTCGAAACGCTTATCAACGAGAAGCGATTCGGTCCCGTGTTCGTGAATTTCTATCGCGAATTCACGAAGGACTTAAAAGATTCGCCGCTCGGCTGGTCGAGCGACAGTCTCGTGCTCGAGAGGCGCGGACTGCTCCGTTTAACGGGCGGCGTCGGTATGGAGCCTCAATCGCGCGAGGCGGCGTGGTACGAGTGGACGCATTCCGCGGACCGGACGGCGCTGCCGCTCGAGGGCGGACACTTGCTGGAGGTCGTGGCCGACAACCGGGAAGGCGACGCGTACGCTGCGGCGTCCTCGTTGATGGACGCGCTGGATTTCAAACTCGAAGAGCGCGCCTCGGACATTTCGTTCACGAGCTTTCAATTCGTCACGTCCATGCGCCTTACAGCGGACCTGGACGGCGCGGGGGACCTGAAGCTTCGCCTCACGATGGAAGTGATCCCGGAAACGAAAGACCGCATCGCCGTGATCAATCTCAAGGTCGCGCTCGACAAAGCATTCGTCAGCATCAGCGAGACCTGGAAGAAGGAACACGACGTGACGTTCGAAGGCGGCAGCGAATGGCGGGACAACGTGGTCGTCTTCAACTACGTGCTCAAAGACTTCGACCGTTTTTTGGATCTCTGCCTCGACGGCAGAATCAAGGCGAACTAGTCACATCGCCGTGCGACCCTGAAGAGCGTGACTCAACGTCATGTGGTCGGCGAATTCGAGGCCGCCGCCCATGGGCACGCCGTGGGCGATGCGCGTCACCTTTACTCCCAGCGGCGTCAAGCGGCGCGAAAGGTACATCGCGGTGGCCTCGCCTTCGGCGGTCGCGTTCGTCGCGACGATGACCTCCGTCGCGCCGGTCTCCTTTGCCCTTCGGACGAGGCGCTCGATTTGTAGCTCGTCGGGCCCGATGCCTTCCAGCGGATTCAGCACGCCGTGCAGGACATGGTACAGCCCCCGAAACGTCCCGCCTTTTTCGATCGCGATCGTCCCAGCCGGCCGCTCGACAACACAGATCAGCGTGTGATCTCGCTTCGAGTCCGCGCACACCGAGCAGGGATCGCTCTCGCTCAGGTCTTGGCAAACGGAGCATTTCACCACGCGGCCGCGCGCCTCACGCAGGGAGTCGCTCAGGAATTTCGCCTCCTCGGCCGGCGCGCTCAAAACGTGCAGCGCGAGTCGCTCGGCCGACCTCTTCCCCACTCCCGGAAGCCTGCGGAACGCCTCGATCAATCGGTCGACCGCAGGGCTATTGAGCAGCATGCTCTTGCGCCTTGGGATCCAGAAGTTCCGGGCGCATGCGGCCCCATTCGTCGAGCACGGCTTGCCTCGTGAACACGTCTAGGCGCTCTGGAAACAAGATTCCGTTCAGGTGGTCCGTCTCGTGCTGAATGATACGCGCCAGAAAATTCGCGGCCTCGAATTCGAGCGGCCCGCCGTCCAAGTCGCGCGCGGTCACATTCACCTTGGTCGCGCGAGGGACCTGGGCATAAATTTTGGGCATGCTCAGGCAGCCCTCTTCGCCTTCTTCGCGCCCCTCGAGACCGGAAAGTTCCGGGTTCACCAGACACATCTCCGCGCCTTCGGGTTCCCGCAACACGAACATCCGAATCGAACGCCCGACCTGCGGCGCAGCCAGTCCCACACCCTCATACGCGTGCATCGTTTCGAGCAAGCTTTCGGCCAATTCGGCGAGCTTGGCGTCGAAGCGCTCGACGGGCCGCGCGACCTTCGTCAACGGGTCGTCGGGGAAATACACCAAATCCAGAATAGCCATGAACAAATGGTAGCACAGCGACTATGCCCGCACTCAACGAAGTCTCCATTTTACTCAACTAAATGCGCTATCATAGAGACGCAGAACTTCGTCCCGATCGGAATTTCCCATGAGCGCCGTTGCGCGACAGACCCAGCCCTACGCCCCGAAATATCCCGTGCGCGTGGTCACCGCCACGTCGTTGTTCGACGGCCACGACGCCTCGATCAGCATCATGCGCCGAATACTGCAAGCGTCCGGCGCGGAGGTGATTCATCTGGGCCACAACCGCTCGGTGCGCGAAATCGTCGACGCCGCCATCCAGGAAGACGCGAGCGCAGTGGCGGTCAGCAGTTACCAGGGCGGCCACGTCGAATTCTTCAAATACATGATTGACCTGTTGCGCGAGCGCGGTGCGGGGCATATCCGGGTCTTCGCCGGCGGCGGCGGCACGATCGTCCCGCGCGAGGTGCGCGAGCTCGAAGCCTACGGAGTCGCCAAGATTTTCTCACCCGAGGATGGCCGCCGCGCCGGCCTTCAGGGCATGATCAATGACATTCTCCGCGACGTGGACTGTCCGGCGGACACATCGGGCGTTCTCGATCAGGTCGCGGGACTCAACGCCTCGAACCAC
Organism: uncultured Nitrospirales bacterium; assembly: GCA_964467615.1. GTDB lineage: Bacteria > Hydrogenedentota > Hydrogenedentia > Hydrogenedentales > CAYXRK01. The sequence continues at coordinate 9,123 of CAYXRK010000008.1, forward strand.
CTCCTGATCGCGAAGTTAATCTCCGCGGTCGAAGAAGCGAAGCGCCGCGACGACGGCTCGCTTGCCCAAATTCTAGACGCGCTCAAAGGCCGCCGCGACGATGCTTCGCCCGTGCTCGGTATTACCGGGACCGGCGGCGCGGGGAAATCCTCGACGGTGGATGAACTGCTGACCCGTTTCCTGAATGATTTTCCCGATAAGTCCGTCGCGGTGCTTTCCGTTGATCCGTCCCGCAAAAAGACGGGCGGCGCGCTGCTGGGCGATCGCATCCGGATGAATTCGCTCGCGAATGGCCGCGCGTACATGCGCTCGCTCGCCACGCGCGGCGTCAAAAGCGAAATCTCCGAGGCGCTCGCGGAATGCATAGCCGTCGTGCAGGCCGCCGGGTTCGACCTCATCATCGTCGAGACCGCGGGCATCGGCCAGGGCGACGCCGCAATCGTCCCGTTCGTCAACGCCTCGCTATATCTCATGACGGCCGAGTTTGGCGCGGCCTCGCAGCTCGAAAAAATCGACATGCTCGACTACGCGGACATCGTGGCCATCAACAAGTTTGACCGCAATGGCGCGAAAGACGCCCTGCGCGACGTCCGCAAGCAATACCAGCGCAACCATCAGCGCTTCAACGAATCGCCCGAGGACATGCCGGTCTACGGCACAATCGCCTCGCGCTTCAACGACGACGGCATGACCGCGCTTTACCACGGGGTCTTGGAGACGCTTCACGACAAGTCGGGCGCGGACTGGCTCGCGCATTCCTCGCTTCCGAAGCCGATTTCGAAGGTGTCCTCGAGCACTTCGGTAGTCATTCCGGGCGAGCGCACGCGGTACTTGGCTGACGTCGCGGCTACCGTTCGAAACTATCTCGCCTGGGCCGAAGCCCAAGCCGCGCTTGCCCAACGCACGTGGCGGCTCGAGGGCGCTTCGCTCGAGGTTGACGGGGAGACGCGCGCCACGCTCGAAGCCAAGCGGACCGAGATCGCCGAACAGATCGATCCCGCTTGCGCGCGGCAGCTTGCTTCGTGGGACAAATTGCGCGCGGAGTACACGGCAAACGAATTTGTGTACAAGGTCCGCGATCGCGAGTTCCGCGTGCCCCTGTACCGGGAGAGCCTCTCGGGAACGCGAGTCCCGCGCGTCGCGGTGCCGAGGTATGAAAGCGCCGGCGAGCGCTTGCGCTGGCTCCTGCGCGAAAACGTGCCGGGCAGGTTCCCGTTTACCGCGGGCGTGTTTCCGTTCAAGCGCGAGGACGAAGACCCGACCCGCATGTTTGCAGGCGAGGGCGACGCGAAACGCACCAACGAGCGCTTCAAACTCGTGTCGAAAGACTCGAAGTACGCCCGCCTCTCGACCGCCTTCGATTCCGTCACGCTCTACGGTTGGGACCCGGACGAGCGCCCCGACATCTACGGGAAGGTCGGCACGTCGGGCGTTTCGATATGCACGCTTGACGACATGAAGACGCTGTACGGCGGCTTCGATCTCTGTTCGCCCAACACGAGCGTTTCGATGACCATCAACGGCCCCGCGCCGATGATCCTGGCCATGTTCCTCAACGCCGCAATCGACCAACAAGTGGAACGCTTCAAGGCCGAGCACAAGCGCGGGCCGAACGCCGACGAATACACGAAGCTCAAGGCGCACGCGTTGCGCTCCGTGCGCGGCACGGTGCAGGCGGACATCCTCAAGGAAGACCAGGCGCAGAACACCTGCATTTTCGCGGTCGATTTCGCGCTCAAGATGATGGCGGACATCCAGCAGTATTTCATCGAGCACGAGGTCCGCAACTTCTACAGCGTCTCGATCTCCGGCTACCACATGGCCGAAGCGGGCGCGAACCCGATTTCGCAGGCGGCGTTTACACTGGCAAATGGGTTTACGTTCGTCGAGTATTACCGCGCGATGGGGATGAACGTCGACGACTTTGCGCCGAACCTCTCGTTCTTTTACTCGAACGGGATGGACCCCGAATACTCCGTGCTGAATCGCGCCTCGAGGCGCATCTGGGCGGTCGCGATGCGCGATCTGTACGGCGCGAACGACCGCTCGCAGAAGTTCAAGTTGCACGTGCAGACCAGCGGCCGCTCGCTGCACGCCCAGGAGATTTCGTTCAACGACATACGCACGACGCTGCAAGCGCTGACGGCGCTCTATGACAACTGCAATTCGCTGCACACAAACGCATTCGATGAGGCCATCACTACGCCGACGCCCAATTCGGTGCGGCGGGCGCTGGCCATCCAAATGATCATCAACAAGGAATACGGCCTGTACAAGAACGAAAACGCCTTGCAAGGATCATTCGTCATCGACGAACTCACCGACCTCGTCGAGGAGGCGATCCTGTGCGAGTTTGAACGACTCTCCGAACGCGGCGGCGTGCTCGGCGCAATGGAGACCGGATATCAGCGCGCGAAAATTCAGGAGGAGTCGCACTTCTACGAGGCGCGCAAATCCTCCGGCGAATATCCCATCGTGGGCGTGAACACGTTCGTAGATCAGGACGCCGACGTGGAAGCCGAGATGGACCGGGTCGAAGTCCGGCGAGGCTCCGAGGCGGAAAAGCAGGGTCAACTGCGCCGCCTGGGCGAGTTCAAGAAGAGCAACTCGGCGGCCTGCGAAACGGCGCTTTCAAATCTCCAACGCACCGCCCTCTCCGGCGGCAACATATTCGAATCGCTGATGGACGCCGTCCGCGTCGCCTCACTCGGTCAGATCACCCAGGCGCTCTTCGCCGTCGGCGGACAGTATCGGCGAAATACGTAAGAGTTTGACGATGCGCAACAAACGGAAACGGAGGTCGGGGATGATCGGAACGCTTTCACGCATAGTGACTGCATTTGCGCCGCTCTTACTTTTCTGCGCTTCGGTCTTTGGCGACGACGAGGCAAAGACACGCCACGTCACATTCTCGCGCGACGTCGCGCCAATTCTTCAGGAGAATTGCCAAATGTGCCACCGCCCAGGTGAGGCCGCGCCAATGGCATTGTTGACCTATGAACAAGCGCGGCCGTGGGCGAAGTCCATGCGTGAAAAGGTTTCGACGCGGGCGATGCCGCCGTGGCACGCGGATCCGTCGGTGGGGACGTGGAAAAACGAGCGGCGGTTGACGGACGAGGAAATCAAGACGATTGTCGCATGGATCGACCAAGGGACCGCGGAAGGGGACCCTGCGGATTTGCCTCCAGCGCGCGAGTGGCCGGAAGGGTGGCTGATGGGCCAACCCGACATGGTGTTCACGTTGCCGCAGGAGCAAGTGCTCCCCGCCGAATTGACCGACGAGTACCGATACATCTCCATTCCGATGAATCTGACGGAAGATACCTGGGTGGACGCGGTCGAGGTTCGGCCTGGCAATCGCACCGTCGTGCATCACGTTAACGTGTTCGAGAGTTCGCAATTGTTCACGCCAAAGTCCAGGGCCGCGCGCGCCGTCGCGCTCGAGGCGAACAAGGACGAGAACGGCAAGCAGCGCGCCATGTCCGGCGAGGGATTCGGGCCCTTGGGCGAGCCGGGCGGGCGAGTCGGCGGCTTCCTGCCGGGAGGAATGCCCCAGTTTTGCGGGCCGGGCGAGGGGGTGCTATTGCCCAAGGGCGCGTCGCTCATGTTGCAAATTCACTACCACAAGGAGACCGGGGAAGAGGCGCGCGACCTATCGAGTGTTGGCGTGCGCCTCAGCAAAGCACCCGTACATACGAAGTTGAAAGGCGGCGGCATCGAGTACTGCCAGTTCACGATTCCTGCGGGCGAGGACAACTATGAAGTGGTGGCCGAGTTGACGCTGCCGAACGCGATTCACATTACCGCGATGTCGCCGCACATGCACCTGCGCGGGAAGGACTTCGAGGTGTGGGCGGAATTGCCGGACGGTTCGCGCCGAGACATTCTGCGCGTGCCGCGCTACGACTTTAATTGGCAGATGACGTACGAACCGGTCGAGCCGATCGCGTTGCCGGGCGGAACGAAACTGCACACGCGCGCGCATTTCGACAATTCGTCCAACAATCCATTCAATCCGAATCCGAAAATCGATGTCGTTTGGGGCGAGCCGACTACCGCCGAAATGATGCTGATGTTTTTCCGCTACACAACAGACGGCGAAACGGCCGAGACGCCAACCGCTTCGGTATCGGGTTCGTAACCGGCAAATCGGTCAAGTCGACTTGCTCGATAGCGCCGGATCGTTTGTGCGCCGGCGCGAGTTCGTTTGATACGATCAACAGAGTTGTTTTCTCCCTCCGATGGTTTCCCTCGAGAACGTTCACCGCAAGCTAGGTCCCGGCGTCGAGTTTGTTTGCGCGAATTTTCACGCGCCGCCGGGCGCACACGTCGCGTTGTGGGGGCCGAGCGGCTGCGGCAAGAGCACGATGCTCAACTTAATCACCGGCCTGCTGCTACCGGATTCCGGCACTATCACGGTGGACGGCCAACAGATTCAGGGCATGGCCGACAGCAAATTGGACGCGTTCCGCGGCGAACGGTTTGGGTTCGTGTTTCAAACGTTCAATCTCCTGAAACCGTTCACGGCACTGCAGAACGTAATGATGGGGATGCGCTTTAGCGACACTCGGCCTCAGAAGGAGTGGAAGCCGCGCGCCACGGAACTGCTCGAACGTGTTGGGTTGGGCCACCGGCTTCACGCCAAGCCGCCGACGCTGAGCGTCGGCGAGCAACAGCGCGTGGCGATTGCGCGGGCCTTGGCAAATAAGCAGAAGATCGTGGTCGCTGATGAGCCGACAGGCAGCCTCGACCCGAAGACCGCGGCGAGCGTGATGGAGCTTCTCCTCGAATTGTGCCGCGAGGAAAAAGTGACGATGTTGTTGGTCACGCACGACGAGAGGATCGCGAACGCGTTGCCCGGACGATTTGATTGTTCCGGCCTGGTGCGGGAGACGCCTGCGTGAGCCTCTGGCGCATGGCCTGGAGCTACCTCTGGGACCGAAAACTAACGACGAGCCTGACCATTGTTTCGGTCGCATTGTCGGTAGGATTGATTTCGGCGGTGCTCACGTTGCGCGACGAAACGCGTCAACGCTTCGAGGAAGAACAAAACGCCTATGACGTCGTCGTGGGCCCGCCAGGGAGCCCGCTGCAGCTAGTGTTGAATTCGGTCTACTTCATCGATCAAGCGACGGGGACGATTCCCTACGCGACATACAAAAAAATCCTCCAACACGAAGACGTGACCAACGCTTTCCCAATTGCGCTCGGCGATACGTACAAGGGATTTCGCATCGTGGGCACCGAGCCGCAATTGTTTCAATACCCCTGGGAATCGGTGCGCGGCGAGAAGCGATATCCATTCCAACTCGAAGATGGCCATTTTTTTGAGGCACCGATGGAAGCTGTAGTTGGATTTCGTGTCGCGAACGAGACCGGCCTCAAAGTCGGCGATGAATTCGTCAGCCTGCACGGTTCGATCGACATGGGTGAACTGAACGAGGAAGACCATAGCGACACGCCGTACAAGGTCGTGGGCGTGTTGAAACCATCGGGGACTTCGAACGACCGGGCGATATTTGTCGATATCGGCTCGGTCTGGGAAACGCACAAAGACGGTGGCGGCAGTCTCGAACTGGTCACGACAGAGGGGCCGCAGGTGACCTCGGTCCTCGTCGATTTGTACACGCCCGCAACTGCGTTCATCTTTATGCAGGAGATGAACAAGACCTATCCAGTCAAGTCCGCGCGGCCAGTGGACGAGATATTGAAACTCTATCGCAACGTGCTACAACCGGCGGTCGCGATCCTAAAGGGGATCGGATACATCGTGGTCGTCATTTCCGCGATTTCGATTTTGATAGGGTTATACCTTTCGATCATTCAACGGCGGCGCGACCTTGCCATCATGCGCGCGCTCGGGGCTTCCGCCGGCGAAATTTTCGGCGCGGTCATCATCGAGGCCTTTCTCGTGACCGCGATGGGCATTGTCGCGGGCTGGGGTGCGGGGAAACTCGGCGCGCTCGCGTTGGGCGCCTATACCGCGCGCGCCTACGGCATGGGGATCACGCACCTATCGACCGGCCCCGAGGAATTGCAATTCTTCGCCGTCGTCGCCTTGCTGGGGTTGCTCGCGGGGATTCTTCCGGCCTGGCAGGCGTATCAGACGGACGTCGCCAAGAACCTGACGGCGACATGATGGCCTTGGTATACTTTCGGACTCGTTAAGAGGACGTTCTTGAGCATGCGCCGCAGGGCCAAACGCGATCTGTCGATACTCGGGGGAATAGTAGTAATTCTCGCGATTCTGGCGTTCGTCAACTACAACTTAAATCGCGGGGCGCTTGCGTCGGAGATGGACAAGTGGCGGCGCAAGGCGGAGAAGTCCCGAATCGACACGGGGATGCCCCTGCTGTCCTGGCAATTGCTGCGCCAAACGACCGGCCGCCCGCGCACCGGCGGGACCTTCGCCGAGGAACTAAAGCCCTACGACAATAAAGTGGTGAACATTATCGGTTTCATGGTGCCGAACGAAAAGTTCCGGGACGTGACGGAGTTCATGTTTCTGCCGCTGCCCATCGAGTGTTACTTTTGCAATATACCGCCTCCCCGTGACGTGCTATACGTGACGTTGCAAAAAGACCTTACAGTCCAAATCGCCAAAGAGCCGGCATTAATCACCGGTCTGTTCCACCTTCACCAAGGCCCGGATCAGAAATTCTTTTACACGATTACGGACGGGACAATAAAGGCCGCCGAGGAAGGCGGCGAACTCACCCAGAAGCGGCTGAATCGCGATCACATGCTGGGCGGGCCCGTGCATGAGGCGTCGCCAGACGAGTTGCTCGATCCCGTCAGTACGCCCAAAGACTCTGACTAGAGGAAGTGCACCACGTCCGTGTGAATTCCGCCGTGGGTCTGGAGTAGGTTCTTGGGGAATGTGACGAGTTCGGGATCCTCGTCCCATTGGTTTGACTCGCCGGTGCCGTCCCAGAAAAGATCCCCCGGCGGGACCTGGGTATAGTCTCTCTTAAACTGTTCGGACGGCGCCGTCCCGTTATTTCGATAAAAATTGTTGTGGATGTACGTGTTATCCGAGTTAGGTTCGATATCGAGCGATGGCGCGTCCGCGCCGGGTAATTGACTCGATCGCACGCTCACGACGACGATCGCGAACGAGCCGTTGTCGTCGAAACTGTTTTGAGCCACTTCGGTTTGGTCGGCCGCCATGATGATGAGTCCCATTCCGGGCGCAATGCCGCTTACCGTGCTTCCGGGCTTGCCGAAGTTAATGTGATTGTTCGACCAAAACCGGTTATTCATCACCTTGCAATTCGTGGCCTCTTTCGACGGATTGTTCGGCGCGCAAAAAACGAGAAGCCCGGCGGCGTTGTGATGGCTGCTGTTGTTCTCGACCACGGCGTTCACCGAGTTTTCGATTTCGATCCCGGCCACGGAGTTATAGACCTCGTTGTCACGCACGACGATCTCGCGGCTTTGCCCGACGTAGATACCCGCATCCGCGATTCCGCTGACCACGCAGCGCTCGACGAGCACGCCCTGGCACTCGACCGGATAAACGCCGTAGAGGCCGGTGTTGTGAATGTTCAGGTCTCGAAACACGCAGTTCTTCGCCTTGCTGACGACGATGCCGTTACCCACATAGTCACGGATCAGCAACCCTTCCACCGTGAAGTCGTCGCCCGAGCATTGGATTGCGTCCGAGAGTTCACCTTTGCCGTCGAGTACTGCGCGTTGACCGTTGGTCTTCAGCCCGACGATGCGAATTCCGGGCCGATCAACCGTGACGGTTTGATTGTAAACGCCCGGTTGGATTTCGATGCGATCTCCGGGCCGCGCGCGATCGACGGCTTCCTGGATCAAGTCCCCTTCTTTGACCGTGAACGTCGCGTATATCTCGTTTGGCGCAACGGATCCTCCTGTGTCGGCCCGTGAAAACGCGATCGACGGCGGCATCTCGGCATTGAGCGGTTCGGCCGCGCGGTACGCCACCACGTTTTCGGGTAGCGGCGGAGCGGGCTTTGCTTGCGTAGTGACCGGCACGACGGGAAGCCCGGACGGAACTCGATCCGGCGGGGCTGGCTGTAGCGAGGTGTCCGTCAAGGATTTCAGGAACGCAACGAGATCGGCGGTCTCGGTCTCGCTGATGGGAAACGTGCCGATCTTGTCGTCGATATCAGGCACGGGATCAGCTTCGGCGCGTCCCCCGCCGTTCGAATAGAAGTTGATGACTTCTTCGAGGGTCTTGAACGCGCCGTTGTGCATGTACGGCGCCGTGAGTTCAACGTTGCGCAAGGTCGGCACTTTGAATGCGCCGTCGGGCCCTTCGCCTGGCACAGCAGCTCGCCCCGGATCGCTCTTGCTCCCCGGCACACCAACGACGCGAAATGTATCGTCCATGAACGCGGGAAAGCGGTGGCACTCAAAGCAACGCGTCTTCACCGAGCGAAACACGGCGAGGCCGCGCTTTTCTTGTCCGGTGAGCGCTGCTGGATCGCCTTGGGTGTAGCGGTCGAATCGGGAATTGAACGACAGCAGAGTACGCTCGAACGACGCGACGGCCTTGATCACGTTCTCGAAATTGACCGCGCTGATGTCCGAGTTCTCGAACGCTTCCTCAAACAGGTCGACGTATTCGGGAATGGCGCGCAGTTCTTTGACGACGTTGTCGGGCTTCTCGTTCATTTCCGCGTTGTTGGTGATTACAGCGCGCGCCTGCTCCTCGAGCGTGGGCGCCCGGCCGTCCCAAAACTGAAGGTGACTGTACGCCGCGTTCCAAAGCGACGGAGTGCCGCGCGAAAGCCGCTGGCCGCCGTTCCGTCCGGCCCCGACCCCAATTGCCCCGACACCTCGGGCAAAAGACAGCCCGTCGGTGAACCCGTGGTCCGGATGGTGACAGTGCGCACACGACATGGTGTTGTCGTCGCTAAGGATCGGATCAAAGAAGAGCAGTCTGCCCAGCCCGACTTTCTCCTTCGTCAAGGGGTTCTCAGCCAGGCCTGGCATCCGGGGAAACGGGTACTCCAATCCCGTGGCCTTGGCCGTACCTTCGGTCCACGGTTCCTCGGGGTGATAAACACCGTCGCTAACGGACCAGCCCGCTACTTTGCCCGCGAGATCGGAGTCGGCCCAAGCTGAAAAGGCCGTCACTAGCATCGCGGCAATACACCAAAAGCGCATGAGAATACTCCTCGCCGGGATTAGGCAATTGTAGCGTTTCGATAGCTTGGATTTCGCGCGGACCGCGTGGCCGGATCGCCGCGATTCATGACGCCGATTTACCGGCACGCCCAGCACCGGACCTCTGAAACCGTAATGCCGAACGCCAGGGTGCTAGGCCTTTTTCCACTCGAAACGCACCCGCTCGAGTGACGCCACTTCATCGTATGCCGCGGAACGAGGACCAGCGGCCATTCCAATGATGTCGAACAGTTTGGATGATTTTTCGAGAATCGCCTGCTTGTGTTCGGCGTTTAAGGCCCTTGCGCGCACCCATTGTTCGGAGAGCGCGACAATCGCAACGTAGATCGGATTTGACACGGCGAAATGGGGATGATGGTGAAAGCGAATCGGCTCAGCGATTTCCTGCGGCAAGTTCCACTTGGTCGCCAGTTCAAAGCCAGCTTCCGCGTGCGTGACGCCGAGCGTCACTTCCTCGGCTTGAATGAGATCGTCGCCATCTAGATCAGCGGATATCGAGCCATAGGCCTCCGGCATGGTTTCGAGGAGGGCGATTCGGCCTATGTCGTGAAGCAGACCGGCCGTAAAAATGCTTCCCTCGCGTTCGCGACCGGCGTGTTTGGCCAGGATTTTTGCCGCTGCCGCCGAGTTCATCGATTCTTCCCAATAAGACTTATAATTGAAGTGCTTGGACTTCTCGAAGAGGTTCAACACGGCGGCGGACAATACGATGGAATACGTCTCGCGCAACCCCATCAGCGCGACCGCGAGGTCCACGCTGCCGACGCGATTGGGAAACCCATACGCGGCGGAATTGGCGACACTGAGCACCTTGGCCGCGACCGGCGGATCCTTGACGATCGTGTCGGCGACGTCCTTCGGCGAGATGGACATGTCGTGCATCGAACGCTGGACCTTTTCAACCGTCATGGGCAAAGCGGGCAGACTCTCGAGCCCCTGGATAAGTTTTGACACGCGCCCCAAGCGCAACCCGCTTTCGATTTTCTTCGGCGAGTATCCCGCCGAAACGGACACTTGCTGTCCATCTCGCAGCGGCGCAACTTCGTCGTAGTCCCCCTCCTCCAGCGGATAGTAGCGGCGAATCGCCTTACGAATGTCCGCTTGCGAACAGAGCAGCGCCTTGACGCGAAGACCCGTGACGGCCTCGATATCTTTCATCGTTTTCGAGTCCAACGGGCACGCCATGCCGATCGTCAAGAGCTTCCCCATCTTGTCGATGGGAAAGACTTCATGTTTGATCGCGATTTCCTTAGGAATCAGCGCAACAATCTCGTCCGGGATTTGATAGTGGGCGAGATCGATACTCGCAACACCGGGCTGCTTGGCGAGAAATTTGATGAATCCTTCAACGCTTAGGTACTGCAACGCGATCAAAATCTCGACAAGTTTGCCCCCTCGCTTCGCCTGCACGTCGAGGGCTTCCTTGAGTTGGCCCTTGGAGATTGCTCCCGCTTCGACCATCAGCTCGCCGATGCGCTTCCGGTCGACGCCCACCCCGGCCCCCATCACTTTGCCAGGATTATTGGCCTGACCCCCATTCACCGGAGCAGTCGGCGGTTGTCCTCGCTTTTGGAGCATACTGCTTCTCCCCCCAAAGGGCACATCGTCCGGCGGTGCGTTCTCGCACGGACACATACCGGGCAAGTGTAAGGGTCAAGTATCAATGGAGTCAAAGACCCTTCTGACAAACTGTGCAATGCGCATTGAGGAGGGCGCTTGCATCGGCTAACATTTGCCTTCTCAAAGAAACCGATAAAATCGGGAGTTATATTCGATGATTTCGATTGCCGTTGCGGGAGCGAGGGGCCGCATGGGCAGACGCATTCTGGCCTTAGCGGCCGAGTCGGGCGATTTTTCAGCGGCCGCGGGGTTCGATCTGCCAGAGTTCGGAGGGTCGGCGCTGTCCATCGAGGAAGGCCCCGAACTGCTCCTCGATCCTTCGGCGGCCGTGTCGGTCCGAAAGGCCGATGTCCTGATCGATTTCACGCACGCGAGTTCCTGCGTTGGAAATGTTCGCGCCGCCGCCGAGGCCGGCAAGAGCGTCGTATTGGGCACGACCGGACTCAGCGCCGATCAACGCGCGGAACTGACGAGCCTCGCACAGTCGGTCGCAATCGTATCCGCGCCGAACATGAGCGTCGGAGTCAACCTCCTGTTCAAATTGACGGGAGAAGTGGCGAAGGTCTTGGGGTTGGACTACAACGTCGAAATATCGGAAGTGCATCACAACAAGAAGCACGACAGCCCCAGTGGCACAGCCGTCCGGCTGGCGGAAAAAGCTGCGGAGGCCCTCGGCCTTCGCTACGAGGCGGACGTGGCGCATGGCCGGCAGGGGATGATTGGCCCGCGGCCGCAACGGGAAATTGGAATACACGCGCTACGCGGGGGCGACGTGGTCGGTGAACACACCGTCTCGTTTTTTGGCCAAGGCGAGCGAATCGAACTTACGCACCGAGCACACAGCCGGGACAATTTCGCGCACGGGGCGCTGGTCGCTGCGAAGTTCGCGGTGACGGCCAAGCCCGGCCTCTATGATATGCAAGACGTCCTCGGCCTGAAATGACCGGCGCGGCCCCACGACAACGGCAGTTCGCGAGCGACAATTGGGCCGGGATATGCCCGGAGGCGATGGAGGCCCTGTCCAGGGCGAACGAAGGGCACGTCCACGCGTATGGCGACGACGAGTACACGCGCCGCGCCTGCGATCTCATTCGCGAGTTCTTCGAGACCGATTGCGATATTTTCTTCACGTTCAACGGGACCGCGGCAAACTCCCTCGCGTTGGCCTCGCTCTGCCAAAGTTACCATTCGATCATCTGCCATGAATTGGCGCACGTCGAAACGGACGAATGCGGCGCGCCCGAATTCTTCTCAAACGGAACGAAGGTCTTGCCTGTACCGGGCGAGAACGGAAAGGTCAGTCTCGATGCGGTCGAGCACATCGTCACGAAGCGGAGCGATATCCACTTCCCGAAGCCGCGCGTGCTGAGCATCACGCAGGCCACCGAAGTCGGTACCGTGTATCGTGAGAACGAAGTGAGGGCCGCACACGGACTGGCCCAGCGATTCGGACTGCGCCTGCACATGGACGGCGCGCGGTTCACCAATGCGCTCGCTTCGCTGTCGGTCTCGCCACGCGCGATTACGTGGGAGGCGGGCGTGGACGTGTTGTGCTTCGGAGGCACGAAGAACGGCATGCCCGTCGGAGAGGCGGTGGTCTTCTTCAATCGAGAATTGGCGCGCGAGTTCGAATATCGCTGCAAACAGTCGGGACAACTGGCGAGCAAGATGCGTTTCCTGAGCGCGCCGTGGATCGGCATGCTCGAGTCCGGCGCGCTCCTCCGCTACGGCGCGCACGCGAACGAAATGGCCGAAGCCCTTCGGCGCGAATTGGCCGACATTCCGGGCGTCGAGATTAAATACCCAAGAGAAGCCAACTCGGTTTTCGTGTCGCTTCGTCGGGGAATCGCCATGGCGCTTCGCGCGAAGGGGTGGTCATTCTACGAGTTCATAGGCGACGGCGGTGCGCGATTTATGTGTTCGTGGGACACAACGATAGAAGACACGAAGGCCCTTGCCGCAGACCTGCGCGCCGCGGCAGTTCTGGAATGAAGCCCGTGCGGTCGTCATAATGCCAACCTCCCATCGAGGATCAATGACCATGAACTTCCGTACACTCGCGTCGAACTTGATTGTGGCTATGGGAATCGTGGCCTCGGTCGCACAAGAACAGAAGCCTGCTGATTGGCAGACGTATTTCCCCACACAACCAGACGCGTTCTCGGGAGACTACGTCGGACGGTGGCTTTCGGGCGAGACGGTCGATCCGGACTTGTGCGCGCAGGTCATCGCGCTGGGCGACAATAAGTACCGCGTCGTGCTCACCGCCAAACTCGACATGCGTTGCCCCCCCAAGGGCGTATTCGAGGTGGAAGCGGCCGGGGGCGCGCTGACCTTCCAAGGCGGCGGCCTGCGCGGCGAAGTGCGTGGCAATGTTGTCACGGGCGGGCGAGGCGAAACCGCCCGATTCGAACTTAAGAAGGAGCTGCGCCCCTCCCCCACGCTCGGTCTTGATCCGCCCAAAGGCGCGGCGCTGTTGTTTGACGGCTCGGGCTTGGATGCTTGGGAAACTTCGAAGGGCTGGGAAATTCTCGACGGCGCGATGATGGTGACGCCAAAAGGCGAGTACATACAGTCGAAACAATCCTTCGGCGATGTCGATATGCACGTGGAGTTTCGCAACGCATTCATGCCGAAGTCGCGCGGACAGCAACGAAGCAACAGCGGCGTGTTTCTTCAGGACCTGTACGAAGTGCAGATCCTGGACTCGTACGGTCTCGAGGGGTACTACGACGAGTGTGGTGCACTCTATAAAGTCGCCGCGCCGATGGTGAACGCGTGCGCGCCACCGCTAGAGTGGCAAACCTTCGACATCGAGTACCGCGCCCCCAAGTTCGATGGAGCAGGGGACCTGAAGGCAAACGCAAGGATTACTGTCCACCACAACGGCAAACTGATTCACAACGATCAGGAGCTGTGGTGGATTACGGCGTGGACCGAAGAAGAACGGCGTGGACCGCCACCGCGCAAACCCGGCCATATTCGGCTTCAATCGCACGGGAACTACGTCCAGTTTCGCAATATTTGGGTCGTTGATCGGTCAAAATCATAGGCGGCACTACGGGTGATTCATTGGGTTGAATAGACCGGACGCTGTCCGGTGTTTACATACCACGTTACCTAGGAGGAGCAGAGCATGAAAGCGAGACAGTATTCGGTTGGTTTTCTCATGGCGGGGCTGGCCGCGCTGGCGATGTCGTTTGACGCGTCGGCGCAGGATCGCAAGAAGGCGAAACCCGACGCCAGCCAAGGCGCAAGCGTATCTCAAGTCATCGGCGCGGACACCACGATTACGATTGACTATCACCGTCCGGGGCTAAAAGGGCGCGACGTTTGGAAGGAATCAAGCACCAATCCCGCAATCGGCAAATTGGTCCCATTCGATGAGAACCCGCTCCCCTGGCGGGCCGGCGCGAACGAAGCGACTACCATCGAAGTCTCGGCCGATGTTCTCGTCGAGGGACAGCCGCTGCCGGCAGGCAAGTACGCGCTTTTCATGATCCCCACGGAAAGCGGAGAATGGTCAATCGTGTTCAACAAGACGGCGAAGCAATGGGGCGCGTTTCGGTATGACAAAACGCAGGACGCGCTACGCGTTAAAGTTAAGGTCGCTGAGGCGCCCGCGGCAGAATGGCTCGTGTTCGGTTTCGACAATCCTGCCGACTTTTCGGTCACGGCGTACCTGCATTGGGAAAAGGTGATGGTGCCGTTCAAGATCGAGACCGCAAAAAAATAACCTGCGCGCTGATTCAAGCTTTGTACATCGCCGTTCGTTGCGGCCAAAGTTCCGGCGCTCATGGAGTTCGCGATATTCTGTCGGGGACATTCGATCACGAGTGCCTCCCGACACGGTTTTCGTCACGCCACTCGAAGCGAGGTCTCTCCACTTCAACGCGGCCCTGGCTTGCGCGCAACGGGAAGGCGCGTTCAACGACGCAACGGATTTTCCTCTTCGCGCAGGTACTACGCGAAGAAATTTTCGGCATACCGTTTCGTGTGCTACATGATCAATCTGTACTTCGTGTCCCATCTCTCTGCAATGTGAATCACCGACCCGCTGCCACGGCGGCGCAAAGGCGGGCCCATACGCAACTTTTTGGCGGCGCCGGAGATTAGATCGGCGAGGTAGTTGCAACGGCGAGGCGCAAGTGTGGTACCATCTTCCGCCGCGGATCGTCTGTCCGATCCGCGTTCCGTCCTGCCAGTTTTCGGCCGGCAACTAACACCGGCCCGGGGAGAGAAAACGTATGAAGAAGAAGTTCGTAGTGTTGACGTGCATGCTTTCGGCGATGGTCCTCGTGGCCGGATGCAAGGGAAAGAAGGGGGACGATTTGAACCAGGGCACGGACTCGTCATCGGGAGGACCGGAAAGCACGACGGGCTCCGGCCTGCCTGAAATCGACGAGAACACGATTTTCGGCCCGAGCGGGCTACAACCCATCTATTTCGACTACGACAGCTTTTCGCTGCGATCGGACGCCTTGGAAGCCCTGCGGCGCAACGCGGACATGCTCAGCCAACTTCCTAACGTGGTCGTTCAAGTGGAAGGCCACTGCGACGAACGCGGCACGCAGGAATACAATTTGGCGCTCGGTGAGAAACGCGCGCTGGCCACCCGCGAGCACCTGATTAAGCTGGGTATCTCGGGGAACCGAATTGTGACGATAAGCTACGGCGAAGAGGACCCGGCCGACGCCGGCCAATCGGAATCGTCCTGGGCCAAGAACCGCCGCTGCGAATTCAACAAGGCAATGTAGGGACTCAGGACGCCAGAGGAAAAATGGCAATGCGCTCGGGAACGGCAGCACGGATTCTTGGGATAGCGGTACTCGCCGCGATCCCATTGTTCGCGCAAAGCAAGAAGGACGAACGCGACGCGATATTCGCGACGTACCGACTGCTGCAGGAAATGCAATCGATGATTCAGCAGATGAACACAAACGCTGCGGAATTGTCGGCGCGGGTCGATTCGTCCGATCGAGAAACGAAGCAACTGGCGAGCATTTCCCAAGAAAACCAGGTCAAAATCGACCGACTGATCTCTGACTTCTCCGAGCTTAAGCGCGCGTTATACCAACAAATGGGGCTGACGCCGCCGCCTTCGGGCCAAAGCGTTCAGCCCTTGAATACTACCCCAGGCGAACTTCCGCCTCCGGGGACGACACCGCAAGTTTCAAGCGGCGGAGTTCTCGTGGAACCGCCGCAAGCAGAACCACTCGGAATCGGGACCCAGGCCCCAGGTGCTGCGGCGGGATCGCAGGACGCCGCGGAAGTCAACCGTATCTACGAGGAAGCGCGCCAGTTATATGGAAGCGAGAACTACAAAGAAGCATTGGAACTCTTTGACACGATCCTGACGAAGTGGCCGACGTCGGACAAATCCAGTGATTCGCAGTATTGGAAAGCGCATTGCTACTTCAAGATGGAGGACTTCCAAACCGCCATCACGGAATTTCAGCTTTTCCAAACGTCCTATGCCGATCATCGGATGATTCCCACGGCCATGCACAATCAGGCCGTGGCCTATTCGCGATTGGGTCAATATGAGAGCGCTCGGCAGACGTTCCAGCGCTTGATCGACAAGTATCCAAACGACGTTGTGGCGGACATGGCGCGCGACAAAATTCGGCAGTTGCAAGGCGTAAACTGAGACGGTTTGTGTACGGAAGTGCGCGGAACAAAATGTTCCGCGCACGTTTTTTTTGAGGGCCGAATCCGGAAGACTACCGGCCCTCTTTCTCGTAAGTCGGCGCGAGGGATCTCATGAGCAAGTATTACCTCGGACTGGACGTCGGCGGAACAAAGACGCACTGTATTGTCGCGGACGACGAAGGCAGTATACTCGGGTTCGCCGCGGACGGGTGCGGCAGCTACGAGTACGATGGCGTGGACGCCGCAAGAATCGTTAACGAACGCGTTGTCCGTGCGGCGATGGACAGCGCAGGTCTGTCCTTGACCGCACTCAGCGGGGTCGGAATGGGTGTTGCCGGCGCAGACTTGCCTCCGGACTTCGAAATGCTCGAGCGGAAAATTTACACCCCGCTCTTCGGGAACATTCCGCGAGTTTTCCGAAACGATTCCTTTGCAGGGCTTCGCGGCGGGACCAAGGCCCCCTTCGGAATCGCGGTCGCCTGTGGGACCGATTGCACCGTCGCGGGCCGAAATCGCGCGGGAAAAGAGACCCGCGTCGGTGGTTTTGGGCCGGAATTCGGAAACAAGTGCTCGGGAACGCTGATTGGAGAGGAAGGCCTCAAGGAAGTGTGGCGTGCTCGCGATGGTATCATTCCGCCCACGAAAATGACCGAACTTTTCGTGGCTCGAAGCGGATGCCGCGATGTAGACGACCTCTTCCATAGCGTGTATTCTCAACGACTTACGCGAAACGACCTGACCCCCATGGCGGCGTTGGTATTCCGGGCGGCGGTTGACGGCGATGCCGCCGCGCGTGCTATTCTTGAAGGCGGTGGACGGTACCTCGCAGCCATGGCGAACGCCGCTGCCCGCGCCCTAGACATGACGCGCGACGCGTTTGATCTCGTGACAGCGGGCAGCGTGTTTCGCGGCGAAGGGCGGACGCTTATCGACGCTATGGACGCCGATGTCAGCGCGGTTTGCCCGAACGCGAAATTGGTCATGCCGCTGTTCGAACCGGTAGTGGGCGCGCTTCTCATGGCGCTCGACGAAGCGGGTACTGTGAACGACGAGCTATACGGCTGTCTCGAAACTGAACTTGAGACGGTCGAGAAGGAGTATAAGGTCTCATTAAAGGCAGGGCAGTCATTATGAAACGCAACACTGGACCGATCCTGGTAGGCATTGCCGTAATGTTGGTCGTCGGAGTATTGACGTACGGCGTATTGCGCACGGACGCCGCGCCGGCGCCCGCGAATGAAGGCGAATTTATCGACGGCGTCCGTAAGGATGCGGACTCGACGCCAGACTCCGAAGAAAAGCTGGCAAGTCTGCCGGGATCGAGCAACCCCGATCTCCTTCCGTCAATCGAAGTTGAAACAGCCAGCTACGATCTCGGTTTCATCGACAACAACAAGATTGCCGAGGGCAGCGTCAAGATCCGCAACAAGGGCGGCGCGCCGCTACAGATTACGCAGGTGAACACCTCCTGCGGTTGCACGAAGGGCAAGATGAAAGAAGACGTGATCCCTCCAGGGGGGGAAGGTGTCCTCAATGTCACTGTCGATCCGGCCAAAATTCCTGGGTTTTTCTCGCAGAAAACCCTGTCGATTTTCTCGAACGATCCGAAGAACAGCGTCATCAAGGTCGACGTAATCGCGCGTATCAATGCCGAGATCGCGTGGGAACCGGAAAGCTTGGAATTCGGCAAGATTGCCCAAGGCGAAACCCTCGAGAAAAAAGTCATCGTGCGCCAGAACACGGACGAGGCGTTTTCGCTGAACGAAGTTACGCTGTCGCCCCGCCCCGAAGTCTTCGATCTGTCCTTCATAGAACGCCCGAAGGAGGAATGGAAAGTCGCGGACCGCAAGGAGTGGGAAGTCACAGCGAAACTTAGGCCCGATTCTCCAGTAGGCAACTTCCCCTCCCGCATTCGATTAGGCACGGATCTCAAGCGCCTGAAGCAGACCAATATCCCGCTCACTATCGAGGTCGGCGGTGTGTATTCGGTGAATCCGAACGTGGTCACGTTGCGCTCGGTCGAAGCGGGCGCCACCATCGAGAACGTACTCCTCGTGGATTCGCAGGTGCCGATCGAACTGACCAAGATCGAGGCGACGAACGATAATTTGAAAGTCACCAGCCACCCCGGCTCCAAGCCGAACACGATAGCGTTAGACCTCGCGGTGGCCAAGAATCCGGCGGACCGTTTGCAACGGGACACATGGAAACTGACGCTTAAGGCGGACGGACGCGAGTACACGGAAAGCGTCCGAGTGTTGGCGATTGTAAAAAGCGCCGACGAAGCTGCGGCGCCAGCGGCGCCAAACACGGCCGCTGTGCCGCCTGCCGCGCCCCCGGCGGAGGAGACCAAGCCGGCGGCACAAACACCTGCGCCAACCCCTCCAAGTCAGTAGACTCCAGTTGGCGTTTCTTACTATGCTTTAGGGACCTCGCGGCCGCGAGGTCCTTTCGTTTTGTCCAGGGGAAATACCGTGGCGTTGTTCAGTCGAGGAAAGAGCGGCGGGGACTCCATACCCGAGACCTCGCTGACCACTCCAAAGCATGTGTACTGCAGGATCTGCGGCGCCATGCGCGTATTCACCAAGTGCTGGCAGCGCGTCCTCGAGCCGCGGGTCTGTGGCTGTTGCGGTCTGACCTTTGACGACCCAATCGCCTTGTACCAACAGAACTTTCCTGCATGTCCGCGCTGCGAAGAGTTTCTCGAGCAACCAACTTTTGAATACGGAATATGCGATGGCTGTGGGTCGAAGTTCGAACTAGTTGAGGGGACCCCGCCGAACCTTCTGCCCAACCGGGGACAGCGCGAAGAAATGAAACGCCGCGCCCAGCCGAGGGGCGCAAAGCCTTGAGTTCGGGGTTCGAGGCGGCCCGCGATCTCCTTCACGCGCGCGGGCAGGGCCACTTGCTCCGATACTGGGACCGGCTCCACGACGATGAACGCGGCGCGCTGGTGCGTCAACTCGACGATTTCGATCTGGACACGGTCGCGCGGCTTACGCGGCAGTGGATACTGAATAAACCCGCGCCGGAAGTCTTCGAACAAATCGATCCGGTACCCGTCCTTCCCATTGCGAACATGAACGACCCCAGCGCGCGGGAGGCTTGGGACGCGGGTGAAGAAGCGTTGCGCGCCGGTCGGGTCGGGCTCGTATTGGTGGCGGGAGGCCAGGGCACTCGCCTCGGTTTCGACGGCCCCAAAGGCGCCTATCCGATCGGACCAATCACGGGCCGCACGCTCTTCGAGTATCACTCCGACAAGATCCACGCGCTGCAACGGCGATACGGCGTCACGCTTCCCTGGTACATCATGGTCGGCGACACGAACGCTGATGCCACGCGCTCCTTCTTCGAGGACCAAGGCCACTTTGGTTTAGATCGCGCGAACGTATTTTTCTTCCAACAGCGGATGATGCCCTGCGTCGGGGACGACGGCAATCTTCTGTTGGACGCACCCGGGCATATCGCCTGCAATCCGAATGGACATGGCGGCAGCATACCCGCCATGGTCGAAAACGGAATCACGAAAGACGCGCGCGAGCGCGGCATCGATACGTTCAGCTACTTCCAGGTGGACAACTGGGCCGCGAAGTTGGCCGACCCGTTCTTCATAGGCTACCACGTGCTGCGCGAGGGCCAGGTGTCCTCGAAGATTTGCCGGAAGACTTCGCCGCGCGAGCCCGTGGGCGTGCACTGCGTGTGCGACGGCATGTATCAGGTCATCGAATACACGGAACTCGACTTATATCCGCAACTCTTGCACTCCGGCCCGGACGGATCCTTGGTCCACTTCGCGGCAAACACAGCTATCCATGTGATCGACGGCGCGTTTATCGAGGACACCTACGCGCGCTTTGAGGGGTTCCCATGGCATTGCTCGCACAAGAAAGTGGCCTTTCTCGACGAATCCGGAAATCTCGTCGAACCATCGTCGCCGAACGCGTACAAGTTCGAGACCTTCGTCTTCGACGCGTTGCGCTTCACGACCTCGCCTCCAACGGTCCTCGAGATCGAACGGCTCGGCGAATACACCCCGATAAAACAGATTTCAGGTGACAACAGCGTCGAGTCCGCGCGTCGCGACATGAACGAACTCTGGGGCGGATGGCTCGAACGGGCAGGCGCGAACGTACCTAGAGACGCATCGGGAAGAGTAGCGATCGATATCGAGATTTGTCCAAGGTTCGCGCTGACCGAAGAGGACTTCGGGGCACGAAGCGTGCATTCCGATCTGAGAACGTCGCTAGCTATCGGGTTTGATTTGAGCTGACCTGCTCGGGAATGGATTCGCCGTTGGCGAGACGATCTTCGACGTAAAGACGTATCGCATCTTTGATCAATTCTCTGGCCGCTTCCTCGGTGTCTCCTTCAGTGAAACAACCTTGCAATGCTGGACAGAGCGCAAGATAACGCCCATCCTCGTCGCGCTCGATTGTCACGGCAAATCCGTGGATGTTCATTCGCGGATCCTTTTACGCACCGACTGCGCAGAATTCGTCCATGTACGCGCGCAGGAGCGTTTCGATAGAGGCCACATCAGTATAGTGCATCAGTTGCACGCGTACTCGCGCAGAGTCGCGCATGCCTTTGAGGTAATTCGAATAGAATTTCCGAAACGTCGTAACGCCGCGAGGTTCACCGCGGTAGGCCGCGCTATCTTTCAGATGTCGGACGCACAATTCGATGCGCTCTTCCTCGGAAGGCTCCGGGGCCGACAGCCCCGTTTCGAGAAAGTATTTCATCTTCCCGAAAATCCACGGTGATTCGATCGCGCCCCTGCCGATCATCGCGCCATCGCATCCCAATCGGAAAACTTCCGCCGCGTCCTCGGGCGTGAGAATGTCTCCATTTGCGATGAGCGGCAAGTCAGGCGCTGCCTCTTTGATGCGCGGAAGCCACGACCAATCGGCCGCCCCGGTATACCCCTGGCAGCGCGTGCGGCAATGCACCGTCAAGGCCTGAACGCCATTTGCCGCGAGCATGCGCGCCACGTCGAGAATCACCACTGATTCGGCGTCCCAGCCGAGCCGGGTCTTCACTGTCACCGGCAGCGACGTGCCCTTCATCACCGACTGCACGACGAACTCGAACTTATTGATGTCGCGCAACAGCCCCGCGCCGTCGCCCCGCATGGCGATCTTCTTCACCCAGCACCCGCAATTGATGTCGATAAAATCCGGCCCGATGGACGTCGCGATTTCCGCGGCACCGGTCAACGAGTCGCCGTTGCTCCCGTACAACTGAATGCCGACGGGGCGCTCGTCGTCCGCTATCCGAATCTTTTCCAACGTGCGCCGTACTTTGCGGACAACAGCCTCGCAATTCGTGAACTCGGTATAAACCAAGTCCGCGCCCCGCTCCTTGCAAATCCGGCGGAACGGAATGTCGGACACGTCCTCCATCGGCGCAAGCGCCAACGGCCGATCTAGAATTATGTTGCCGATTCGAAAAGCCATGTTCGTGGGATGATTTCGCCGCGCCGCGCGGCGTCACTGCGGTTGGCCCGCATTACACCGGTTGATAAATCTCGGCCCCTTCGCGCAAAAACTTCTCCGACATCCCCGCCATGCCCTGCTGTTGCGCGGCGCGCTCATCGAGGCCCTGTTGCGCGGCGTAATCCCGGACTTGTTGCGTGATCTCCATCGAGCAAAACTTGGGGCCGCACATGCTGCAAAAGTGCGCGGACTTCGCGCCGTCGGCCGGCAACGTCTCGTCGTGAAATTCCCGCGCGCGTTCTGGATCCAACGACAAATTGAACTGGTCTTCCCAGCGAAACTCGAAGCGTGCCTTGCTCAAGGCGTTGTCGCGCACCTGCGCCCCCGGATGGCCCTTGGCCAGGTCCGCCGCGTGCGCCGCGATCTTGTACGTGATTACGCCGTCCCGAACGTCGTTCTTGTCCGGAAGCCCGAGGTGTTCCTTCGGCGTCACGTAGCAGAGCATCGCCGTACCGTACCAGCCGATCATCGCGGCGCCGATGGCCGACGTAATGTGATCGTACCCAGGCGCGATGTCCGTCGTCAGCGGACCGAGCGTATAGAACGGCGCTTCGCCGCACCACTCGAGCTGTTTCTCCATGTTCTCCTTGATCATGTGCATCGGAACATGGCCGGGGCCTTCGTTCATCACTTGAACGTCGTGCTCCCAAGCGCGGCGCGTCAGTTCGCCTTGCGTCTTCAACTCGCCAAACTGGGCGGCGTCGTTCGCGTCCTGCAAACAGCCGGGGCGCAGTCCATCGCCAATCGAAAACGCCACGTCGTAGGCGGCGCATATCTCGCAAATGTCGTCCCAATGCGTATACAGAAAATTCTCGTCGTGGTGGGCCAGGCACCACTTCGCCATGATGGAACCGCCCCGGCTCACGATGCCGGTAACGCGGCTCGCCGTGAGCGGAATATATCGCAGCAGGACTCCAGCGTGGATCGTGAAGTAGTCGACGCCTTGCTCAGCTTGCTCGATCAACGTATCGCGGAACAGATCCCATGTAAGTTCCTCGGGACGGCCGTCCACCTTTTCGAGCGCCTGATAGATCGGCACAGTCCCGATAGGCACGGGTGAATTGCGGATAATCCACTCGCGCGTCTCGTGAATGTTTTTCCCCGTGGACAAGTCCATCACCGTGTCCGCGCCCCAGCGGATCGCCCAGACCATCTTCTCGACTTCTTCTTCGATGGAACTGGTCACGGCCGAATTACCGATATTCGCGTTGATTTTGACCAGGAAATTCCGCCCAATAATCATCGGCTCGGTTTCCGGGTGATTGATGTTCGCCGGAATAATCGCGCGGCCTCGCGCCACTTCGTCGCGCACAAATTCCGGCGTGATCGCTGCAGGCGTGTTCGCGCCCCAGTTCTCGCCAGGGTGTTGCCGCTTGAGTTCCTCCGCCACCGCCTCGGCCCGCTGGTTCTCGCGGATGGCGATGTATTCCATCTCCGGCGTGATGATGCCCTTGCGCGCGTAGTGAAGTTGGGTCACGCACCGCCCCGCCTTGGCCCTCAACGGATTGCGCAACCGTACAAATCGGACCGGCGCAAGCGCAGGATCCGATTCACGTTGCCGTCCATAAAAGGACGAAATGCGCGTGAGTTCATCAATGTCGCCTCGTTCCCGAACCCATTCGAGCCGCAACGCCGCCAAGCCCGCATGTACGTCGATCTCAACATTCGGATCGGTATACGAGCCCGAGGTGTCGTACACGGTCAGTGCCGGGTTCGGCTCGCGTACGTTGCCGCTGCGCGTTGCGGACTGCGAAATCTCACGCATTGCCACGCGGATGTCAGGCCGCGATCCGCCGACGAACAACTTGCGCGACGCGGGGAACGGCGTCCGGCTAATAATGGAATCCTGGCCTTCCGAAAACGTGTGTTTGCCTGGTGCGATGGCCATGAAAGACTCCTTCAGGACCGCGCTGGCTGCGCCGTCCCGGTTCCGCAAATCTTAACAAAAGCGCGAGGTGGGACACACGCGCACGCGTTTTCCCCACCGCTACTCGGACCTGCGGCCTACCGCGATGATCTCGTCGAACCCTTTTCGCATGCACTCCATGAACAGCTCCGGCTCTTCCACGGCGGCGCGATCCGTGTTGAAGCCGATGTGAACGGTCTTGTTGTAGCTGAACAACGTCACGTTCGTCGCCGCGCCCGCCAGCGGCCCGAATGGATACGTCTCCTCAATCCGCGCGCCCGCTATGTATAGCGGAACAGGCGGGCCTGGCACATTGCTCGTGACAAAATCGAGCGCTTTCAACATCGACCCGGCGACCGTCGTCGCAAGCCGCGGGCCCAGACCGCCGATGACGGCCTGGACTTCGTCGATAAGCGGCAGGGCCGGCTCGGCGCGCTGCTCTTGCACGAGTTCGTGCAGCGTCAGCATCCGGTCGACCGGGTCCTCGATCGAGATGGGCACGAGAAAACGAGCGGGTACGAACTGGTTGCTCGAGCTGTTGCTCGACTCACCCTCTCGTATGTTAATGGGCATGTTCATGCGAAGGTCGTCCACCGGCATGCCGAAGTGTTCGTGGTACAACCGCAACCCACCCGTGACGCCGCCCACGAACGCGTCGTTGAGCGTTCCTTGGACGACCTTCGCGGCCTTCTTGAGATCGTCCAGCGGGTACTTGAGCACATCGAGCCGCGCGTTGAGCGAACGTTCGTTCATCAGCGGACTCAAGGGTTCCGTCGCAGGCTTCAACAAGCGACCGATGGAGGCAGCCGTCGCCGACCACTTCGACGACGTTTCGAACGGATGCGCGACAAACTGACCCACGTTTTGTCCATACGCACGCATCCATCGCACGGCGCGGGTTGCAGCGGAATTCGCCCGGAACAAAAGCGCGTCCTGCAAATGGAGGAGATCGGAGCGAGAGGCGCCCTGGTACAACGCGGCGTCTTCATCGTGCTCGGCGTTTCGCTTCGGCTCGCGCTCGAAATCAACGAGGCTAAGCATCATTCGGACCATACCCATGCCGTCGGAAATGGCGTGGTGTACCTTCATAATCAGGGCCGATCGGTCCTTCTCGACGCCGTCGACGAGGTGATACTCCCAGAGCGGGCGGTCCCTATCGAAGGCCTGCACCGCGATCGGCGCCGCGTGGTCCAACAGTTCGCGCAACGATCCGTCACCGCAAAGCCGTTCGCGGCGCACGTGATACGACATGTCGAAATTGGGGTCGGATTCCCAACGAGGCGGCGCAATACCGTAGCGGTCTGCCGCGGCGCGTTGTCGCAAGCGAGGGACCACTTCCACAGCGCGCCCAACGGCCGTCACGAATAGATCGAGATCGGGCACGCGATCAAGCACCCAAATTGCGGTCACGGTCGACCGAAGCAGCGGATCCCTCTCGATATGCCACATGAGCGCGTCGCCACTGCTCATCCATTCTTCGTAGTGCAATGCTTCGGTAATCAATGTCCGCGCCCCGCAATTTCCTCCACATAGTATAACCCACGCCGTTTCGGGTTTGCGGCGCGCGAGGGCGATGCGTCACCATTGCGCCGTTCTGTGCGAGGACACGCGCTTGGCCGACCTGATTCTCAGCGATCTTATTAGTCTTTCCCACTATCTCGGCGATCCCTCGCGCGACTACGCGATGCTCGGTGAAGGAAACACCTCGGCCCGAATCGACAGCGATTCGTTTTGGGTCAAGGCCTCCGGTACCACCCTGGCCGACATCTCCGAGTCGGGGTTCGTAAAGGTACGGCGCTCAACGGTGATGGGTATCTTGGACGATGAACGCGCCGGGGACGCGGAAGTCGATCGCGTGTTGCGCGACTGCCGCATCGACACCAATGAGACGCGCCGGCCCTCGGTCGAGACCATGCTACACGCGATCTTACTCGGCTATCCGGAGATAACGTTCGTCGGCCACACCCACCCCGTGTACACAAACGGCCTGCTCAGCTCCGCCGTCGCCGAGGAAGCGATGTCTGGCCGGATCTTTCCCGATCAGATCGTGTCGATGGGTCACAAGTCCGTCTGGGTGCCTTATGTGGATCCTGGGTTGGTGTTGGCCCGAGAAGTTCGATCGCGCGTCGAGCGTTACATCGAAGAAGAAGGTGTCTTGCCGAAGTGCATCGTGATGCAAAACCACGGCTTCATCGCCATGGGAGATTCCCCAAAGGCCATCACGAGTTGCACGGACATGGCGGAGAAATCTTCTCGTATTCTCGTCCATGCGTACTCCGCCGGCGGCCCTCGCTTTATGAGTGCCCGCGACGTCGAACGAATTTTTACGCGGCCCGACGAGCACTATCGGCACAAGAACATCGCATCGTAGCCAAGTTGACTAGGCCGGGGCGGGTAATCGCCGTATCCTGTGATAAAATCTCTCCTATGATTGCCGATTCGGCGGGGCATTGCATGCGAAAGTGCGTTCTAGTTGCGGCGGCCATCTTCCTGGCAATCGCGTCGCGGGGTCACGCCCAGGGATTGCTCGGCGACGTATTGACCGGAAAGCTCGTCAACCCCGAAGTCGGGCAGTGGGCATGGTATGAGCTCACCGACGCGAAGGGGAAGCATGCCTACTACTTGCGGCAAGCCGTAGTCGGCGAGGAAAAAGTCGGCCGGAAGAGCGCGCATTGGGTCGAGATTGAGCTCGTGCCCGAGATTGGCCTCCCCTCCATTTACAAACTCTTGCTCAGCGGCCCCGCCAGCGACGTAAAAAATATTCACCGCGTCATTCTGAAGCAAGGAAGCGAAAACGCCACGGAGCTTCCGGTTGACGAGGCACTCGCGGCTGGATCGACGGGAAAACAGGACCGTGAAGTAGTCGGGAACGAGACCCTCGAAATTCAGACCGGTGACATCGAAGCGGAACACGTGAGACTCAGCGGCGAAGGTCCCGCTGTCGAGATGTGGTTGAACGACACCGTCAGGCCGATGGGCGTCGTGAAACTCGCCACGGAAAACGGACAACTCATACTTCGGGAATTCGGTACCGGAGGCGAAAACGGCGCAAGCCGGCTGGACGCCTCCGCCACCCCGGCCAAACGTTCGACTACGGTTAAAGTCGAAGAAGGCGCTGTTGTGGATCGGGCCCAGGCGAAGGCACGCGGGAATTTTAAGGGGCGCGTCGACAGGGACAACAATCCATGAAAGTTCGTTTAGCGTGTGCCCTACTCGCAGTGGCGGTATCCCTCGCGGCCTGCAAATCCACGCCCGATAAATCTGAACCCGAAAAGGCTGAGAAACCTACTTCGCTTTTCTTCGAACCCGCGACGTTTCAGTCTCCCGTCCATCACCTGGAAGGCGAGTATCCAGACCTAATCTCGCCCGAGTCCTTTGCCGTGTTGGTCGCCCCGGCCGTGGCCAACGCAAAACGGGCCGAAGAGGAAGAATCGGGCGCGACTATCGACCCGTTCTTATCCAACGCCGCGAGCTATGTGACCGAACATTACTTCGTCTTCGAATGCCACCTCGTCTCAATGTTCCGCGACACGAGCATCGCCTACGACACCGTCGGCCTGCGGGGTATCGAAGCCTATATCGAGGCGTCCGACGGACAACGTATCCCGCCCATTCAGCGGATACTTGGGCCTTCCGCCGGCGAAGAACAGGTCGAGGCGTTGCGGAAATTTTCTCGCACAAACATTCTGGTCTTCCCGAAGACGGATACCGTGCTCGGACGGCCGACTCTCGCCGCTGGCCAAACCGAACTGCGATTGGTTCTCGAAGGTGCGAGTTCGTCGTTCTACTTCGCGTGGCCCGCCGCTCCGGCTGCTACCGGATCAGGCGAAGATGGCAAATTACCGACGGCCAAAGAAGCGGCCAAAATGATCAAGACGGGATTCTCGGAGATATTCTCGAAGTTGCGCGTCCTTGCGGACAACTTTAACTAGGTCACGTGCCCCGAATCGCCCGTCGAGACGAGGCGATTCGGTTTACTTCGCGTTCCTTGCCTTGCGCTTTCGCCGGAAACGATTCACTTGCTTAGGGCCGCCAAATCAGGTATCACAATACTCCAAATCGCCGGATACCAATGGGAGAGCGCTAGATGAACTTTGATTTTTCGGATGAACAAAAGGAACTCCGCGACCAAGCGCGCCGGTTTTTCAAGGACCGCTGCACTACGAAAGTGCCGCGCCGCATTCTCGAGGGCGCGGAACCCTACGCAAAGGACCTCTGGGGCGCGGTCTGCGAAATGGGCTACACAGCAGCGGCCATGCCCGAAGAGTACGGCGGAATCGGCTCCGGCTACCTCGAACTCTGCGTCATTGCCGAGGAGATTGGCCGTGCCGTAGCGCCGATTCCGTTCTCCTCATCCGTATACGTCGCCGCCGAGGCGATTTTGCTGTGCGGCTCTAAGGAACAAAAGGAACGCTATCTCCCCAAGCTGGCGTCCGGCGAAATGATCGGGACTTACGCCGTCGCCGAAGGCCCCCACGCACCGGCCGCGAGCAACCTCCAAACTAGTCTAAGCGGTGGCAAACTGACGGGTGTCAAAATCCCGGTTGCCGACGGCGACATTGCCGACATCGCAATCGTGGTCGCGAAGGACGGCGCGACCACGTCGCTCGCAATTGTCGATCTCCGCGGCGCGGGCGTATCCCGCGAAGCCGTGAAGACGGTTGACCCGACCCGCTCCCATGCCCGCGTGACGTTCAACGGCGCTCTGGCGGAACTGCTCGGATCAGCCGGCAAGGGTTGGGAGCTGTTACAACAAGTGTTCGACCGCGCCGCGATTCTCTACGCGTTCGAGCAACTCGGCGGCGCCGACGCCTGCCTGCGGATGGCGCGCGACTACTCGACCGAGCGCTACGCCTTCGGCAGGCCCATCGGCTCGTTCCAGGCGTTGAAGCACCGCATGGCGGACATGTATATCAAGAACGAACTCGCGCGCTCGAATTGCTACTTCGGCGCGTGGGCGCTCTCGACGAATGCGGCGGACCTCCCCTTGGCCGCGGCAGGCGCGCGCATCAGCGCGACCGAGGCCTATCAATTCGCCTCGAAGGAAAGTATCCAAATTCACGGCGGCATGGGCTTCACCTGGGAAGCCGATTGCCATTTCTTCTATCGCCGGTCCAAACTTCTCGCGCTCGCGTTGGGCGCTGCGGGAGAATGGAAAGATCGGCTCGTCACGCAACTCGAACAAAGCGCCTAACCGCGAGGAGCGACATCATGGACTTCAAAGACACCCCACAGGAAGCGGCGTTTCGAGACGAAGTGCGCTCTTGGCTAAAGGCAAACGCACCGAAATTTGAAGTAACGAAACTTCGCAACCGCACCCAAGAAGAAATCGGCGAAGGACTCGACCAGGCCAAAGCCTGGCAGGCCGCAAAGGCGGACGCGGGATTCGCGGGAATCACCTGGCCCGAGGCCTACGGCGGACGCGGGGCATCGCCGATTCTTGCGGTGGTATACGAACAAGAGGAATCGAAATATCAAGTGCCGCGCGGGTACTTCGACATCGGCATCGGCATGGCCGGGCCAACCATGATGGCGTACGCCAACGAGCAGCAAAAACAACGCTACTTGCCCAAGATGCTCCGCGGCGAGGAAATTTGGTGCCAGCTTTTCTCCGAGCCATCCGCTGGCAGCGACCTTGCCGGCCTGCGCACGCGCGCCGAAAAGGACGGCGATACCTGGACCGTCAACGGCCAGAAGGTATGGACCTCCGGCGCGCACTATTCCGATCTCGGAATTCTCGTCACGCGCCACGATCCCACGTTGCCCAAACACATGGGCCTGACTTATTTCTACATTGACATGCATTCCGCGGGTGTCGAGGTCGTCCGCATCAAACAGATTTCCGGCGGCTCGAATTTCTGTGAAGTGTTCCTCAACGATCTCAAAATTCCCGACAGCCAGCGCCTCGGTGAAATCGGCGATGGCTGGAGCGTTTCGCTCACGACCTTGATGAACGAGCGGCTCGCCGTCGGCGACGCGCCGCCTCCCAACGCAAAGGAATTTCTCGCGTTGCTTCGCACGACCGAGCTACCGTCCGGTCCGGCGCTCAAGGATCCCGCCGTACGCGAGCGGCTCGCCGATTGGTACGTCCAAGCCCAAGGTCTCAAGTTCACGAAGTTCCGCACCATGACGGCGTTGTCGCGCGGACAAACTCCCGGTCCCGAGGCATCCATAGCCAAGACCATCAACGCGAGCAAGCTGCAAGACATCTGTTCGTACATGATGGATCTCGAAGGCATGGGCGGAATTCTGACCGGCCAGGACGTCGCCCCCGCCGAAGGAACGTTCCAGGACGGGTTCTTGTTCTCGCCCGGATTTCGAATCGCGGGCGGCACGGACGAAATCCTTCGCAACATCATCGCCGAGCGCGTATTGGGTCTGCCGCCGGACATCCGGGTCGACAAGAAAGTGTCGTTTGCCGAACTCGCGAGCGGGAAAGCGAACTAGAGGGGAAGCCGGCCGATTTTGACGCGACAGGAAAAAGAGCATGAGTGAATACACCGCGATTCGTCTCGACAAGATCGGCCATGTCGCCGAAGTCGTCCTCAACAATCCCGAAAAATTAAACGCGATGGCGCCAATCTTCTTCGAGGAGATCGGGCGCGTATTCAAGGAAATCGATGCCGATCCCGAAATTCGCGCCGTGGTCCTCTGGGCCGAAGGCCGCCTCTTCACGGCGGGTCTCGACCTCAAGGCCGCCGGCCAAAACGTCGTGGGCGGCGGAGACAATGGCAGCGAAGGTTCGCGCAACTTCGAACTGTATCAGCTCATCCGCCGCTGGCAGGACTGTTTCAGCGGCCCCGAACTTAGCCGCAAGCCGGTCATCGCCGCGGTGCACGGCCATTGCATCGGAGGCGGCGTAGACCTGACCACCGCCTGCGATATTCGCCTCTGCACGCAAGACGCGACCTTCTCGATCCACGAGACCAAAATCGCAATCGTCGCGGACGTCGGCACCTTGCAGCGCATCACGGCGATCGTCGGCAAAGGTGCCGCGCGTGAGATGGCCTACACCGGCAAGCGAATCACCGCGGACCGCGCGCTCCGTTGGGGCCTCGTCAACGAGGTCTACCCCGACAAGGATTCGATGCTCGCAGCCGCGCGCGCGATGGCGGCAGAGATTGCGGCCAATTCCCCTCTCGCCGTCCAAGGGACCAAGGCCGTCCTGCAATACTCCGAGGAACATTCGACGCACGAAGGTCTCGAATACGTCGCGCAGTGGAATTCATCGTTCCTCCGCTCGAACGACCTTGTCGAAGCCATGCAAGCCTTCATGGAAAAGCGTCCCCCGGTATTCAAGGGCCGCTAGCGGTCGTTCGAGTTTCAGCCCTGCGCACCAAGGAGTCCACCATGTTCTACAGAACCATCCTCCTGTCGGCCGTCGCGGCGGTTTCGTCCCTCGCCGAAGACGGTGCGAACGGACAGTGGCGCAATTGGGGAGGCGATGCCGGCAGCACGAAGTATTCGCCGCTCGACCAAATCAACGCCGACAACTTCGCGAGTCTGGAAATTGCGTGGCGCTGGGAATCAATCTCGAAGTCAGTATCTGAAGCAGACCCGCGCGTCCGCCCCGGCGAGTTCAAGCCCACGCCACTGATGATCGACGGCGTCCTGTACCTCCCGACAGAGGTATGCCAGGTCGTCGCGCTCGATGCGGGCACCGGCGCATTGCTGTGGTCGTTCGATCCCAAGAGCTACGAATTCGGCCGCCCGGCGAACGTCGGTTTCCAACACCGGGGCCTGTCGTACTGGACCGATGGGAACGAGAAGCGATTGTTTCTGGCGACCCACGACCGCAAACTCGTCGCAATCGACGCAAACACCGGAACGCCCTGCCCGAATTTCGGCGCAAACGGCGGCGTCGATATGAACGATTCGCTCGGCCGCAAGATCAATCCGCGCCACATCACGCATTCCTCCCCCGTCGCGATATGCCGCGACACCGTCATCGTCGGGTCGATCATCCACGACGCCCCCCTGACCAAAGAGGCGCCCCCCGGCCACGTGCGCGGCTTCGACGTTCGCACCGGAATAATGAAATGGATATTCCACACGATTCCGCAAGAGGGCGAATTCGGCGTGGATACCTGGGAAGACGGCGCCTGGAAATACACCGGCGCGACGAACGTCTGGTCGATGATGTCGGTCGACGATGAACTCGGTTACGTGTATCTGCCCGTCGCAACGCCGACCAACGATATGTACGGCGGCCACCGTCTCGGCAACGACCTCTTCGCTGAAAGCCTCGTGTGCTTGAACGCCGAAACCGGCGAGCGCGTCTGGCACTTCCAGGCCGTCCATCACGGCCTCTGGGACTACGACTTTCCCACCGCGCCCGTCCTCGCGGACATTCAGGTGAACGGCAAGACAATCAAGGCCGTCGCGCAAGTCAGCAAACAAGCGTTCACGTACGTGTTCGATCGCGTCACGGGCGGACCCGTGTGGCCCATCGTCGAGCGCGAAGTACCGCAATCGACCGTCGAGGGCGAACGCTCGTCCCCCACCCAGCCCTTTCCCACCAAGCCCGCGCCCTTTGATCGGCAAGGCGTAACGGAGAACGATCTCATCGATTTCACTCCGGAATTACGCCAGGAAGCGCTGGACATCGTCAAGAAATTTACGCTGGGGCCGGTGTTCACCCCGCCCGTGACCGAAGAGACAAGCCTCGGCGTGATTCAAGTCCCCGGCACGGGCGGCGGCGCGAACTGGCCTGGCGCAGCGCTCGACCCTGAATCAAACATTCTCTACATACCCTCCCGCACCGGATCGAGTTGTTTTCCCCTCGTCAAACCCGACCCAAGCCGCTCGAACTTCCACTACGTCCTAAAGTCGTGGCTGAACCAAGTGCCTGGCCCGCAGGGACTCCCGCTCCTCAAGCCGCCCTACGCCCGCGTCACGGCAATCGACCTAAACACCGGCGAACACGTCTGGATGACCCCAAACGGCGTCGGGCCGCGCAATCACCCCGCGCTCAAGGACCTCAACCTGCCCCCGCTCGGCACGAGCAGCGGCGGGCCGCTGGTCACCAAGACCTTGCTCCTCGTCACGCAATCACGCGGCGATGGCGAGGAAAACTCGCCGCGGATTAACGTGTTCAATAAGAAATCCGGCGAACTGCTCGGCCACATCGAACTTCCCGAGAATCCCTTCGGCAATCCCATGACCTATATGCACGAAGGCAAGCAATATATCTGCGTAGCTGTCGGCGGCGGGCCCTTCTTCGCAATTTCGCGTGCGGAATCGGAAGCACCCGCGGACACAAGCTTTGGGGACAAAGCCACCCTGCAGGCGCTCAGCAGCATGCCCGGCGCGAAACCCGAACTCGTCGCGTTTCGTTTACCCGGATAACACCCGCGCCGCTCACTTCCCGGCGTCGGGTTCCTTTTCCTCCACGTCCGGAAGGGACCCCTTTTGCAGCGGATGCGCAATCTTTGCGAACGCCTGTTGGAAGTCGAAGCCGGTCGTCTGCCCATTCGGAAGCGAATATCGCGCCGGATCCCAGGTCGGGCTCTGTCGCCGATGGCATTGCACACAAGCGCGCTGATCCGGCCGGACGATATGGGCCGCCGTGTTCGCGGCGGGGTCCTTCTCCATCCAATAGCGCCGCCCATCGACGACGTGATTCGATCCCGGCCCATGACAGGACTCGCACTGGATGCCGTCCTCGATGAACAGCGCCTTATCGGTCGCCTTCGTGTCCATGTCGTAGCTCGTGACATGGCACCGCAAGCACTCCGCCGCCTCCTGCGGTTGCGCGGCCAGCCCGAGTCTCTTCGCAATCGCTTTCGATTCCTCCGATAGCAGCGTCTCAAACGCGCGGCGGTGCGGCGACCCGTTCCAAATCTGCCACTGCTTCCCCTGCTCGGCGCGGTTGTGACAAAGCTTGCATGTTGCCTGGCTTACAAACTCGGCCCCACCGTTGTTTCCTCCCTGAGCGTACCCGGCGGCAGATACCATCGCGCACGCCGCCACCATCGTCAATGCGATACGAAACATTTGAGTATCCTTGCGTGGTTTCCAAATTCGCGCGGCGTTGGGACCAAGGTCACGCAATACCGTTGCACGCTCAAGCGGACCTCGGTAGCATGTGCGCAAAAGGATAGCACGCAGATGGATCGCATTAGGTGTCCACAATGCCGCTTCGCCAACTCCCTCGGCAGGACCACCTGCGAGCGTTGCGGCTCGCCCCTGCCCCTCTCCGAAATCGCCAGCGCGGGCGACCTAGGCCGCGCCGCGGCCACGGAATTTCGCCGCGGCCAACTCGTCGCCAAGCGCTATATGGTACAGAACTTGATCGGCCGCGGCGGAATGGGCCGCATTTATAAAGTCCACGACAACACGCTCAACGAGGTCGTAGCGCTCAAGACTCTCCTTCCCCAATACGTCCAGGACCCCCTCGTCGTCGAACGGTTCTTCAACGAAGCGCGCATCGCACGCGGTCTCTCCCACCCGCATATCGTCCGTGTACACGACATCGGCGCCGCGGACGACAGCGTGTACATTTCGATGGAATACGTCCAGGGGAGATCGTTGCGTGAAATCCTCGAGGAACTGGGGCCGGGCCGTCAGCTCGCCCTGGCCACGGTCTTGCGCATCTTCTCCGAGCTCGCCCAGGCACTCGAATACGCGCACAAATACACCGTCCATCGCGACATCAAACCCGAGAACGTGATGGTGTGCGCCAACGGAAGCGTCAAACTCATGGACTTCGGGATTTCGAAGCTCATGGCAAACCCGAACTTCACCGCCGCCTCGTTGGTAATGGGTACTCCGCAATATATGTCGCCGGAGCAATTGCGCAACAGCGCCAAGGTGGACGGTCGCGCTGACATTTACAGCGTCGGCATCATGCTCTATGAAATTCTGGTCGGCATCATACCCGTAGCTGGACCGAAACCGATGGCGGAAGTCGCCAGGGAAGTACCGTCGTCGCTCGATCCCATTATCCGCAAGTGCCTGGAAGCGGACCCGGACAATCGATATCCCAACGCAACCGAGTTGCGGAGGGACATCGACCGGTTGCGAAGCGTAATCGGGCCCGGCGCTAACGTCACTCAGGTCCCGGTCGCCGTGCGGCCCAGGCACCCTTGGCGCGCGGCGCAACGTGCGGTGGGCGTCGCGCTCTTGGTCCTCATCGCCTGCGGCATGGCTGCGGGTATTGCGAAGTCGGAACGGACCCGAAGATCGCTTGCGTCCGCTACTTCGTCCGCGATTGCTCCGGAGAACAGCGAATTCGACGCCGGCGCAAACTCATCGCAACTCCTGGCCGGCGCCATCGAGCAGGCGAGAAGTAGGGCCAACGCCGAGTATCCGCGGCTGCCCGCAATCATCGGCCCAGTGGCCCGTGAATTCCTCGACGAGGCCGACGCGTTCAGGAATGAGTTTCTCGCGGCGCCCGAAACTGAATCCGGTCGGATCGCCGGAGATCGCGCGCTCGAGAGGTACGTCGCGGTGGCCCTTTGGCCGACACTTCCCGGCACCGCCTTCGTTCCCTCGGGCGAGATCGTCCTCGAATCGGAGGGTGGAACGTCCGAAACCATCCACGTGGGCCCGTTCTTCATCGACGCGCGGGAAGTGACGGCGGCGGAGTACGCCGAATTCGCCCGCGGCGCGTCGTGGAGATGGGCGGATACCCCCGAGTCGGACACCCCAATCATGCGGCTCGTATACTACGATGCTCAGGCGTTCGCCGCCCGACAGACGCCGCCGAAACAGATCCCCGAGTACCATCAACTCGCCAGGGCCATCGACTACGCCAACGCGAAAGACATCGCGTCTCGTTGGCCCGACGTCGATTCCGCGAATTCGGACCGGGAACCCAATGCTGAAAGTACGTCAGTCGATCCGAGTTATGGGCTTCTCATCCGCGAAGACAACCCAGCCTGGACGCGCACGCCGCTCGGAGATGCCGGCGAGAGACCGCGATTCGGATCCGTCGTCCGTGTCATCGGCGGGCGGTTCGACGATGAAGGGAAGGTGTATTCGATGAAAGCAGGCGCGCTGCCCTACGAGAACGGACAGAACGCCGACGTCGTATTCCGGTGCGTGTACGAGGTTCCGCCCGGTCCCGCCGGCGCCATGGCAGTGATCTCGTCACGGTGAAACACGCCGCGGAGCAGTACGGCTTCAAGACGTTTGACTGCCGCCCCAACACCCGATAAACTATTGTTCGGCTGTGGTATCGCACGCATTCAGGGAGGACCTCATGAACCTCGTCGTGTGCCCGCATTGCAAGTCGCACCGGATCATGTCCTCCAAGGTCCCCAAGGACGTAATCGTCATCATGCCGTGCCCGTCATGTGACGAATTGGTCCTCCTCTTCCGCAAAAAAGCGATGGCATTGAATCGCCGGATTCTCGAGCAAGGCTCGTTTGACGAGCGAAAAGAACACATATCGACTATCGTCGCCGAATTCCTCCAGTCCGGGGTCTTCACGTTCAAGTCATTCGCCGGCCGCATGCAGATGGACGAATCGGAAGAGAGCAGTCCCGCGCCGCCTCCGAACGAATCGCGCCCCATCAGCGATAAGGACTTTGAGCGCTTCACGCGCGTCGAGTTGAAGCGAATCGACGACCCCGAGTACTTCAAGAAGCACTTCGGTTAGTCTCCCAAGCCCGGCGCAGGAACAGCGCGGCGCTCGCCGCTGAGGAAACGTTCAAGCTTTCCACCCCCTCGGCGAGCGGTATTCGCACCAACTCGTCGCAGGCCTTTCGCGCCACGTGCCGCAACCCTTCTGTTTCATTTCCCACGACAAGAACGGCGCGATCGGGCCATCGAAAATCGAATATAGATTTCTCTGCTTGACCATCGAGGCCGACGATCCAATAGTTCGCGTCGCGGCATTGCCGCAACGCCGTAGGAAGATTCGCGCATCGTACTATCGGCAGGCGAAACACCGTCCCCGCGCTTGCCTGTACGACCTCCTCATCGACCAACGCCCCTCCTCGCGCGCCGATCAAAACCGCTTTCACACCCGCGCCCGCGGCCACTCGGATCAATTGTCCAAGATTGCGCGGGTTCTCGACCTCGTCCACCGCCAACAACGTCCCGACCCCATCGCTGTTCGCCAAACACTCCTTCAACTCCCTGTATTCAATCGGACTTATTGACGCGGCGAGGCCCTGATGCGCGTCCGATTTGGCGATCGTCCGCAACTTCTCCGGCGGTACCACGTCGCAATCCGTCGCACACCCGCGCAACGCCTCCCGCACCGCCCGCCGAAGCTCCGCCGGGGCATCTCGCGAGATATACACCCGGTTGACCAGATGCCCCGATGCGATCGCTTCGAGGACCTGATTTCGCCCAAAGACAATAGTTTTGCCCATGACTTCTTCGATCACCGCCACTGCTCGGGCGGATCAACTCTCAGTAGTTTGTGATTTCGCCGATTCGCGGCAAAGCACGAATGTGAAATAGGATACCAGCGAGGATACCGCTCGTGTTTACAGTCGCGAAAACGGCGCACAACGAAGGCGACTCGAGATGACATTGCTCCTCACCATCCTTCGTCACCTCGTCTCCATCGCCGCTCTGCCCTTTATGGTGACCATCGTAGTCCCGGCCTGGATCGCAAATCGCTACGACGTTCCTCTGGCCGCCCCCGTCTCGTTCGCCGGTATCGCGTCGGCCATCCTCGGTGCGGCGCTTCTTGCGCTCGGCCTCGTGCTGTTCGGCGCATCGCTCTACCATTTCGCCACGCAAGGCCGCGGCACGCTCGCCCCCTGGGACCCGCCCCGATCGCTTGTCGTGCGCGGCCCATACCGATACGTGCGCAACCCAATGATCTCCGGCGTAGTGTTCATCCTCCTCGCGGAAGCCACCCTGCTCCAATCGCCCCCCCACCTCGTCTGGGCGCTCGTGTTCATACTCATCAATCTGACCTACATCCCATTGATCGAAGAACCCCAACTCGCGGACCGCTTCGGTGAAGACTACGCCCAATACAAACGTCACGTCCCGCGCATCGTTCCCCGCATCACCCCCTGGGACGGAACAAATACCTAACCTACCATCTCTCATCTCGCACCCCCCAGTCACCCGTCATCGTGCTCGTCATTCGTCATCGTCATCGTGCTCTTGTTGCTCCGAAATGCAACTCGCGCGGCCCATCTCCCCCGCACCGTTGATTCCCCTTCACACCCTTCGCACGTTCGCACTTGACTTCGCGCTGCTCCGAAACCCCCACCCGACATCCCACGGCCCGCCCAACCAATCGTGCTCGTGCTCGTGCTCGTCATCGTAATCGAAGACCAAACTCACCAATGTCATCCTTTCCACGTGAAAGCCCGCGTCCATCACGACTCGTGCTCGTACTCGTGCTCGACAGTTCGCGCGACCCCAATTCGCCCTGCCCAAGTAGAATCTCGGCTTCGGAAAATATCTCACAGCCGCCGGCGACCCAAGCACCTTTACGCAAGGCCCGCGCGGGCGTAATATGGTTCGAGTGCTTTCGCACGCCCGCAAGGCAACGCAGGTTGAGGGGAGGTAGCAATCATGAATCGACGACAATTCCTCTTTCGTACAGGCGCCGCAACGACGGCCGCGAGTGTCAACGTCATCACGAGTTCCGCGCTCGGAAACGGTGCTCGAGCAGCAGCCAGCGACCGCATCGTCATGGGCGCGATTGGCGTCGGAGGAATGGGCAGGCACGATCTCGGAAACTTCCTGACTCACGACGACACCCAGATCGTCGCCGTGTGCGACGTCGACGCCAGCCGCCTCACGTTCGCGAAGGAAATGGTGGACAAGCATTACGAGAACACCGACTGCGCCGCATACGCCGACTTTCACCAACTCCTGGCGCGCGACGACATCGACGCCGTGCTCATCGCCACACCGGATCACTGGCACGCCTACTTGTCCATCGCGGCGGCCTACGCCAAGAAGGACATCTATTGCGAGAAGCCAATCTCGCTCACGATTTCAGAAGGCCGAATCGTCGCGGACGCGATGAAGGAACTCGGCCGCGTCTACCAAAGCGGCACGCAACGCCGCAGCATCCCATGTTTCCGCTATGCGGTCGACGCGGCCCGCGCCGGCAAAGTCGGCAAGATTCACACGATCAAGACCTACCTCGAAAAAGGGCGAGAGATCGGACCGCAACCCGAGCAAGAAGTCCCCGAGGGTTTCGACTACGAGGTCTGGCTCGGCCAAGCCCCGTGGCAACCCTACACACAAAAGCGCTGCCACACGTTTTTCCGTTGGATATACGACTATTCCGGCGGTCAATTGACGGACATCGGCGCCCACTTCAACGACCTCGCTCAATGGGGAAACGATTCGGAAATGACCGGGCCGATCAGTTACGAGGGATCGGCGCGCTTCCCCAAGGAGGACGACTTGTTCAACACGCCGGTCGATTTCCAATTGACCGCCAAATACGCCAGTGGCGTCACCCTCGAAATTCACGACAAGAGTCCGCGCTCGGTGACCTTCATTGGCGATGAAGGCTGGATAAGCGTCAACGACGACGGCGTACTCGACGCCGATCCGAAGTCGCTCCTATCGGATTTCAAGGGCGACGCGCAGAGCTACTCGTTCATGACTCCGCACCAGCGCAATTTCCTCGACGCGGTCAAATCGCGTGGCACGACGATCGCCCCGTCCGAAGTCGCCCACCGCTCCACCACGGTCTGCCACGCCGCGAACATCTGTCTCCGCCTGGGCCGTAAACTTGAATGGGACCCCGCCGCCGAGCGCTTCAAAAACGACGACGAGGCCAACAGCATGCTCGAGCGCGAAGCCCGAGTGCCCTGGGGGATCCACGCATGAAATCCGTGTTGTTTGTGGCCTGCTCCGCGTTCGCCGTCGCTGCGTTCGCCCAAGAAGAAAATTTCGTCCCCTTATTCGACGGCAAATCGTTTGACGGTTGGGAAGGCAATCTCGAAGTGTTTCGCATCGAAGACGGCGCAATCGTCGGCGGCTCGATGGACAAGGCCGTCCCGCGCAACGAGTTCCTATGCACGACGCGCGAGTTCGCCGATTTCGAGTTGCGCCTCCAATTCAAACTGACCGAAGGCAAGGGCAACGCGGGCGTCCAGTTCCGCACGAAACGAATCCCCAACCACAACGAAGTCTCCGGTTTCCAGGCCGATTTCGGCTGGAACTACTGGGGTTGCCTCTACGATGAATCCCGCCGCAACAAAGTGCTCGCGTCGTTCCCAGAGGATGAACAGAACAAAATCGCCAAGAAGGACGATTGGAACGAATACGTCATCCGTTGCGAAGGCCCGCGAATCCAGTTCTGGCTAAACGGCACTCAGACGGTCGACTACACCGAGACCGATGAAAGCATCGCCCGCTCCGGCATCATCGCCGTGCAAATCCACGGCGGCCCTGCAAGCGAGGCGTGGTATCGGAACATCCGCGTCAAGGAACTCACCGGGAAATAATATGTCTCCGACAATTCAAGAGCAGCTTCGTGCGAAACGCGGTGAAATTCTAAGCATCTCGGACAAGCATGGCGCGTATGACGTCCGGATATTTGGCTCTGCAGCCGATGCCGAGGACCCGGCCCCCAACGACATCGATCTTTTGGTCAAGTATCGAGACAAAACATCCCCCTGGTTTCCGGCAAGTCTCAAACTAGAGCTGGAAGACTTGTTGGGTCATTCCGTCGACATTGTGACAGAAGGCTCGTTGCACCCCTTGCTTCGAGACCGAATTCTCCGACAAGCGCGGCCACTATAAAGGACTTCGTCGTGAAAAATAGAATGAATCTCGCAGTAGTCGTTACCGGCGCGTTGTGCATCCCACAAATTGCAGCGTTCGCGCAGGACTACGACCTCGTCATTCGCGGCGGCCGCGTCATCGACCCCGAGACCAGCCTCGACGCGCGCCGAAATGTCGGCATTCGCGGAAAGACGATCGCCGCGGTCACGGGTGACGCCATCTCCGGCCGCGAGACCATCGACGCCACCGGCCTCGTCGTCGCGCCGGGCTTCATCGATCTGCACGCCCATGGCCAAAACGCCGAGAGCCGCTTGCTCCAG
This sequence comes from uncultured Nitrospirales bacterium, assembly GCA_964467615.1. GTDB lineage: Bacteria > Hydrogenedentota > Hydrogenedentia > Hydrogenedentales > CAYXRK01. The sequence continues at coordinate 49,949 of CAYXRK010000008.1, forward strand.
GCCGCCGACGGCGTCACGACCGCGCTCGAACTCGAAATCGGCGTCTATCCCGTGAAGCCCTGGTACGAATCTCAAGCGGGCACGAGTCTTATCAACTACGGCGCGACCGTCGGTCACATGCCTATCCGAATGAAAATTTTCGACAACGTCGACATCGGACATCCGGCCACCGCCCCTTCCGACTTGCGCACGTCATTGACGAAATACACCAAAGCCGTCGCCACCGACGATGAGATAAAGCGCATGTCGGATCTGCTTCGCGAAGGCATGCGCGAAGGCGCGCTCGGCTTGGGCTACGGCGTGGCCTACGTTCCCACCGCGAGTCATCGCGAAATCTACGAGACCTTCAAAGTCGGCGCCGAGTTCGATGCGCCCATATTCGTGCACATGCGCGACAGCGATGCATTCTCCGACAAGGAATCCATCGGTTGTGTTCAGGAAGTTGTCGCGAACGCCGCCGCCACCGGCGCGCGCCTGCACATCGTCCATCTCGGCAGTAGCGGCGGCAAGCAGGCGAAAGCCTGCCTCGATTTGATTCGCGGCGCGGCAAAGCACGGCGTCGACGTGACCACCGAAGTCTACCCCTGGAACGCGAGCTCCACGCGCCTCGAATCCGCACTGTTCGACGGCGATTGGGGAGCGAGGTCCGGCCTCAAGTTTTCCGACATCATGTGGACCAAAACCGGTGAGCGCCTCACTAAGGAAACGTTCGATAAGTACCGCAAGGTCGGCGGCTGGGTCGTGCTCTTCGGGCAAGACGAAGAACTCGTATCCTGGCTGGTCGCGCAGCCCGAAGTCATCATCGCGAGCGACGGCATCCCGTTCGTTGACGGCAAAGCCCACCCACGCGGCGCGGGCACCTTCTCACGAACGCTCGGCAAGTACACGCGCGACGAGAAACGGCTCGATCTGATGACCGCGCTGAAAAAAATGACGCTCCTCCCCGCGCAGCGCCTCGCGAAAATCTCGCCCCAAATGAACAAGAAGGGCCGCTTACAAGTCGGCATGGACGCCGATATCACCGTGTTCAACGCCGACACCATCCAGGAACGCGCGACCTACACCGAGCCCGCCCAACATTCCGCAGGCATCGAATTCGTTCTCGTAAATGGAGTACCCGTCGTCCGCAACAACAAGACCGTCGACGGCGTCCATCCCGGCGAAGCCATCGTCGGCATCGGGACGAAGAAGTAGATCACATCTGCTGGTAGGTCACATCCGCAAGATGTGACCTCTGGTTCCTTATCGTAATGTCCGCGCTCGAATCTGAAATCTACGACATCCTCCTGCTCGCCGGCTTGGTCGGCGCCGCAGCCACCTTCGTCACACTCTTCTTCGTCTCCGCGCCCTATGGCCGGCACGCCCGCGCCGGATGGGGTCCGTCCATCAACGCCCGCTGGGGCTGGGTCATCATGGAAGCACCCGCCGCGCTCGCAATGCCGGCGTGGATTCTCGTCTCGACAAACTTCAACGTCGGCATCGCAGCGCTCGTCGCGCTCTGGGAACTGCACTACATTCATCGCGCGTTCATCTATCCCTTCCGCGCGCCAAAATCGGACAAGCGCAATCCTCTCAGCGTCGTCGGCATGGCGTTCCTGTTCAACCTGTGGAACAGCTACCTCAACGGACGCCACCTCGGCGTGTACGCCGTTACCTACGAGGATCTACTCACGCTCCCGCGATTTTGGGCGGGCCTGTCGCTATTCATAGCCGGACTCGCAATCAACTGGATCGCGGATACCCGCTTGCTTCAACTCCGCAGAACGGACGACTCCTATCAGGTTCCGCGTGGCGGACTGTTCGAATACGTCTCATGCCCAAACTATCTCGGCGAATGTATCGAATGGATCGGCTGGGCGATCATGACGTCGTCCCCCGCGGGACTCTGCTTCGCGCTCTGGACCATCGCCAACCTCGTCCCGCGCGCCCGCACCCACCACCGTTGGTACCGCCAACAATTCCCCGATTATCCGGCCCGCCGCCGCGCCCTCGTGCCCTTTATCTACTGAGCCACGAATTCACACGATGCCCTGAACAAGAAATTCGGCCGATTTATTCGTCGTCATCATACTTGTCATTCGTCACCGTGCTGCTCCGAAAATCGTGCCCCACGAACCACTTTGCCAATCGTGCTCGTGCACGTGCTCGTACTCGGCGGTTCGAACTACCCCGATTTCATCCTTTCCGGGTGAAGGTTCGCCTTCATGACAACTCGTCATCGTCATCGAGCACCTCGCAACTAATACTCCGCCGGAATTATTCAACAAATTTCAAACTCACGACACTCGAGCAGGGCCGTTGCGAGAGAAACGCATTGATCGGTTCCGGACGATCCGTCGCACCTCGCCAATCAAGCCTACAGCCCCTCTCTCATTTTCTCTGTGTTCTTTGCGTTCTCTTGCGGCCATCCGCTGTTTCTTCGCCGCAATCACGACAGCGTCACGCCGCCATCCACCAGGATCATCTGCCCCGTGATGTAGCTCGCCAGCGGCGACGCCAGAAACAAGACCGCCCCACCCATCTCCTCCGGTTCACCCCAGCGTCCCAACGGAATCGCCCGCAGCGACGCCTCATACATCTCCCGGTTCGCGTATTGGTCCTCGGTAAGTTTCGTGCGCACAAACCCTGGCGCGACCCCGTTCACGCGCACGCCGTGCCGCGCCCACAATTGCGCCAAACTCTTGGTGAGCGTCAACAACCCACCCTTGCTCGCGCTATACGCCGGGTTCCCGCGCACAGCGTTGAAACACGCCACCGACCCAATGTTGACGACGCTCCCCTTGCTCGCGATCAATCGCTTCTCGAACTTCATGCAGCAATGGAACACGCCAATCAGATTCACCTCGAGCACCTTCCGAAATCCCGCCATCTCGAATTCGCCGCGCTTGTAGAGCACCGTCCCCACGCTGTTCACCAAAACATCCAAGCGATCCACGCCCGGATCAAACGCCTCGATGGCAGCCTCATCCCCAAAATCCAGCCGGTGGTACACGATGTCCTCCAAGTCTGTGTCCCCATACGCCCCCGCATCCGCCCGCGTCCCCGTCACATGCACCCGCGCCCCATGCTCCCGAAACACCCGCGCAATCCCATTGCCAATCCCGCTCGACCCTCCCGTCACCAACACGGTCTTACCACTAAAATCAATGGCGGACATAGCCGATATCTCCGAAATCCAGCGTCAAACCACCCCAGCCTCACGAACCACAATTTCGTGGATTCTGCTATCCTTTCCCCCAATGAGCAACCACGCCCTCACCATCGACGACTTTTGCCTGAATCGCCGAGATTTTCTCCGCCGGACGGGCCTCGGCTTCGGCGCGATGGGCTTGGCGTCGCTGCTCGGCCCTGTTGCACTTGGGGACAACAACAACCCGATGGCCCCGCGCGGCCCACATTTCGCGCCGCGCGCCAAACGGGTCATCCACGTCTTCTTTAACGGCGGCCTCTCCCACGTCGACACGTTCGACCCGAAGCCCGCCCTCGAAAAATACGACAAGCAAAAGCTCCCGATAGACAACCTCGCAACGGAACGCCCGACCGGCGGCGCAATGCGCAGTCCGTACACATTCAAGCGCTACGGCCAATCGGGTCTCGAGATCAGCGAGATCTTCGAGAAGACCGCCGAATGCGCTGACGACCTCTGCATCATCCGGTCAATGCACGCGGACATCCCCAACCACGAACCCTCCCTACTGCTCATGAATTGCGGCGAAGGCCGTCTCATCAGGCCCGCCTTCGGTTCCTGGCTCACCTATGGCCTCGGCACGGAGAACGAAGACCTGCCCGGTTTCATCTCGATGTGCCCCGGCGGCTACCCAATTCAAGAGTCGCAGAACTGGCAATCCGGCTTCCTGCCCGGCGTCTACCAGGGCACGTACATCGACACGCAAGAACGTGACGTCGAGAAACTGATCGCGAACATCAAGAACCGCTACACCTCGGCGAAAGGCCAACGCAACCAACTCGACCTGCTCGAGCGGCTCAACGAGCGCCATCAGCACGCGCACAAAGAGGACCCGGAAATCGAAGCGCGCATCCGCTCCTTCGAGCTCGCCTACCGCATGCAATTCGAAGCGACGGACGCCTTCGACATCACCCGCGAGCCTCCCTACATCCGCGAGATGTACGGCGACTCCGTGCAATCGCGCCAACTGCTCATCGCGCGGCGTCTCGTCGAACGCGGCGTGCGCTTCGTCCAAGTGTGGCACGGCTCCGGCCAACCCTGGGACAACCACGACGACCTCGAGGAGAACCATCGCAAACTCGCCAAGCAGTGCGACCAGGGCATCGCGGCGCTATTGACGGACCTCAAGCAGCGCGGCATGCTCGATGACACACTCGTGTTGCTCGTCGGCGAATTCGGCCGCACCCCTACGGTCGAGCTCCCCACGCCCGGCGCGAACCAAGGCAAAGTAAACGGCCGCGACCACAATCATTGGGGCTTCTCCGCGGTGCTGGCCGGCGGCGGAGTCAAAGGCGGCCTGGCCTACGGAGCGACCGACGAGTTCGGCTTCCGCGCAGTCGAAAACAAAGTCCACGTCCACGACCTCCACGCGACAATGCTGCACCTCCTCGGCTTCGATCACGAACGCCTCACCTACCGCTACGCCGGCCGCGACTACCGCTTCACCGACGTCTACGGCCGAGTAGTCAAAGACCTCATCGCGTAACAGCGAGCATGTCGAAGGGCCGTCCAACCCCGCCTGTCCTGAGCGTGTCGAAGGGTGGACGGCCCGCGCGATCGGCCAGCCGTAAAAATCCTTTTACGTAGAAATCCTTTTACGGCGGCCGATCGAGGCCGGAACGCGGCGGATCGAGGGTGTCGACCGTTGATATCATTGGACTTACGTCGATCAGTGGCCTCTTTTTCATGCCTTTAACTCCGATTTTGGGCCTCAAAACTCCGAAAATGGGTGGTTGACGGCGCCCAAAAGCTCCGATTTCGGCCATTCGTGAGTGCGGGCCGCGCCGGGTAACGGGTGGTGAAGGAACCACGCCTATCTATATAACACCGGGTGTTGACCTGTTTTTTTGAAAAATGGCCGGTTTTATTGATCGAAATGCGTGTCGACGTGGGGGTAAAGGCGACGCGATTTGGATCGAGAAACGGTCTTTGGCTTCGAGGCTGCGAAGCACAGCTTCGCGGACAAGTGCGTTCCCAAGTACAACTTGGGAACGAGAACGAATTCGCTTTTCTCGTTGCGTTGGGTTATAAGTTTAGCAGGGAACTGTTACGAAGTCGGGACAGCGGAGGGCCGGGAATGGGACTGTTTCGGATAACGCGCCTGGAATCCTCGATGCGGTCCGCACTACCGCATGCAATTCGCTTGGCAGCGCAGAGCAGGCCTCCCGAATTTCCGGCGTCCCCCGGCTTGCGACGCTCTCGACCGCCAATCGCCTGCCTCGTTCTTGTCCTCGCTGCGGTGACGGCCTCCGCCGAAACGATCACCGAGTGGCGAATGTCGACAAACGCCGGACATACGAGAGGCGTGAAGACCGTCGTGTTCTCTCCCGATGGTACGCGCGTGCTCACAACCGGCGACGACGCCAAGCTTTGGGACGCAGACACCGGCCTATTACTGCGATCGTTCTCAGGCAATGGCGACGTCGTGGAATCGGCGGTGTTTTCGCCGGACGGCACGCGCTTGCTCACCGGCAGCGGTTTGAGGGCCACACTCCTGGACACGAACACCGGAGAAGAAATTCGGACGTTTTCCGGTCATACGACTTACGTGGTTAGTGTGGCAATTTCGCCCGACGGCACGCGCGTGCTCACCGGATCAGCCGATAACACCGCTAAGCTTTGGGATGCGAGCACCGGCGAGGAAATATTGACCTTCTCCGGGCACACCGCTCCTGTGAAATCTGTTGCATTCTCACGCGACGGTGCGCGTGCGCTCACTGCAACGGAGGTAGAATCGGCGATACTATGGGACGTGGAGACCGGTGCCGAAGTACGGACCATTTCCGACAATGTTGGCCGCGGGGAGCCCGTCTCGATATCATCAGATGGCGCATATGTGCTTTTCACCGGGTATGACCAGACCACCAACCTCTTGTACGCCAATCTCCGGAACGCGGAAACCGGCGCCGCGATCCAGACGTTCTCCGGCTTTACAGATTCCTTTACCTCCGTAGCAATATCGCCGGACGGAACCCAGGTGCTCACCGGTTGTCGGGACAACACCGCGATACTTTGGGATTTGGGCACAGGCACCCGCATACGGACTTTTTCCGGCCATACCTACTGGGTGAATTCGGTGGCGTTTTCGCCCGATGGTACGCGCCTGCTCACGGGGTCGGAGGACTGGACTGCCAAGCTCTGGGACGCGGACACCGGAGCACAAATCCGCACATTCACCGGCCATACCGGCATAGTGTATTCGGCCGCATTCTCTCCAGATGGCGTTCGCGTGCTCACGGGCGCGGGAGATCCCGACAACACCGCAAGGTTATGGGACGCCAGAACGGGCGCACAAATCAGAACTTTCCCCGACAGCGTGGGCTCCTCGTCATTCTCGCCGGACGGTGGGCGCGTACTCACAGCGTCGGCGGAAAGGACAGTGAAGCTCTGGGACGCGGACACCGGCGCAGAAATTCGGACCTTCGCTGACCATACCACCGATTTCGCCGCGGCGTTCACACAGGACGGCGAGCACGTGCTCACAGCTACCGGATATCCCGAAAACACCGTCCGGCTCTGGGATGTGGACACCGGCGCGGAAATTCGGGCTTTCCCGATTGGCAGCGATACCGACAGGTTTGTCTATACCTTGGCGTTCTCGGCCGATGGCACCCGAGTACTCACTGGTGCGAGGTATCCCGACGATACCGCCAAGCTTTGGGACGTGAGCACAGGCGACGTAATAGTCACCTTCTTCGGCCATTCCAACAGTGTGATTGCCGCATCGTTTTCGCCGGATGGCACCCGGGTGCTCACGGGATCGCAGGACAGAACCGCGAAGCTCTGGGACGCGGCCACCGGGGTTGAATTGATGACTTTCTCCGGCCATTCCGACTGGATATCTAGAGTGGCGTTTTCGCCCGGCGCTTCGCGTGTGCTTACCGGGGGGCTGTTCGATAATACTGCCAAGCTCTGGGACGCGGGCACAGGCGGTGAACTATTCACGTTTACCGGGCATACCAACCTTGTATACTCCGTGGCATTTTCTCCCAGCGGCGGGCGCGTGCTTTCAAGCTCTGCCGATTCGACGGCGAAAATTTGGAGGCTGGATGCCGACTCATGTTTCGGTCTCTGTGGAGACGAAGGCGCAGTCGATAGTGACAGCGATGGCCTTTCCGATTGCGTCGAAGAATGTAATTACACGAATGCACTCGACCCGGATTCGGATGCCGACGGCATGCCTGACGCGTGGGAAATCGAGTTCGATCTCGACCCAGGCGTTGACGATGCGTTCGACGATCCCGACGCGGACGGTTTTAACAATCTTGCGGAATTCTTAGCCGGCACGGATCCCCGCCAGCCCAATGGTGGCGAGGGCGAAGGTGAGGGTGAAGGCGAGCAAGACGCGATCATCGGTATTTCGCTCCAAGAATTCGAGTTCCCGGATACAATCGTTGGCACGTCATCGGCACGAATCGAAATTGCGGTCAGGAATGACGGAGGCACGCTTCTCAATGGCGTTGCTACCGTACCCGCACCATTTCGCATCCGTCTCGGGGCCGGATACTCGATCGATCCTGGCGGCGTCCATAATGTCTCGATAGATTTCCTGCCAACTTTCGTGGGCAGTTTCGCAGAGGCCGTGCTGTTTACGGGCGGTGGCGGCACACAGCTAGTGCTAAGCGGCAATGCCATTTCCGCTGGTGAAGGCGAGGGTGAGGGGGAAGGCGAAATCGAGGCGTCCATCGAGATTTCGTATGACACGGCGGATTTTGGCGTGCTCGAGCCGGCGCAAACGACCGATCGCACGTTCACCGTCGGCAATACCGGCGACGCGCTGCTCGTAGGCGAGGCAAGCATTGATGCGCCGTTTTTGCTCTTGGGGGCAAGCGAATACTCTCTCGCCTCTGGCTCATCGAAAGTCATCGCAGTGCGATTCGCGCCGACTTCGGAAGGTGTGTTCGAGCAAGACATTTCGTTTACCGGCGGTGGCGGATTCAACGTCACGCTTCATGGCGTGGCCGAAGTGGCGGGAGAGGGTGAAGGAGAAGGTGAGGGAGAAGGTGAGGGTGAGGGT